>DASRBN010000037.1:0-300000 GCA_035653615.1 Ktedonobacteraceae bacterium
ATAGTAGGTGCCCGATCTGTCCCAGACATGGAAGCAGGGCTGGCCATTGTTGGTCACCTGTTGAATGCGCAGGTAAGAGATATGTTCGGTATCGTAGAAGGAGCCGTTGGGGATCAGGCGGTCGCCGACATTGGCCACGCCGCTGATGAAATACCAGGTGGTGCCCGTGTTGGGATAGACATCGGCGCTGACTGACCCCAGCGAGAGCGTCCACATGCTGAGAGCTGTCTCCCCGCTCTGGACAGCGAAAAACACCTATGAGATGCCAATGTGGCAAAAACGCTCGATGAGAGAAATAGCGTTACTACGGATAAGTATAAATACTCAACTGCTTGTTGTCAAGATGCAATTGGGCGGGGCGGCGATGGATGAAGGAGATTTCTGCAATTTTGCCTGCATTTCAATTGACGATTCTGCCAGGAAGGAGTATGCTCTATAGCGTATATTTTGCGTTTCTCAAGCTTTGTCTAAACGGGTGGGATCAGATTATGACGAACAACTCCATTTTGCTGCTCTTCGCAGTTATCAATGTGGTGGTTCTGGCGCTTTTCGCGGGCCTGGTATTGAGCCAGTATATGCGGCGTCATCGTACATACCAACTCTTCTGGAGCATCGCTTTGATCATGGCTTTTATCGCGACGCTGGCCTATGTGCTGATGGTGATCGTAGGGCCTACGAGCGACGCGGGAGTGGTATTTTTCCGCCTCTATTACATCCTGGGGGGCGCGTTGACGCCTGCCTGGCTAGGCCTGGGCAGCATTGCGCTGGTAACGAGTCAGCGTGTTTCGCGCATCTGCCTCGTTATTTTAATCGTACTGAGTATAATAGCAGCCGCCCTGGTTGCCACAGCCGGCATTGATATGAAGGCGCTTCGCCAGATCGCCGGTACGCCAGGCACCGGCATTCTACAACCAACCTTCGGCGCGTGGACGCTGATGATCATTATTCTCAATACGCTTGGCGTGCTGGCCGTGGTGGGGGTAGCGATCTATTCCGGTTGGAAGATGGTGCTGCGGCAGTCGAACGTTTCGGGCTTCCGGGCGAGCAACCTTTTGTGGGCCAATGTGCTGATTCTGATAGGAGAACTGTTGAACGCGGCAGCCGGCAGCTTTGCACGTTTCTTCGGTCTGGAAAGTAGCTTCTGGCTGATTATGTCCCTGGGATGGGTCGTCTTTTATGCCGGCGTGCTGCTTACCAGCCGTCGCCCGGCAACGGCAAGGCCAACGGTCGATGTGCGCAACCCGGCGGATGCTAGAGGGCCAATTGCTCCGGCATAGCATTCAAGGAGATTGCATGCTTTGCGCGCGGCTAGCGAATATTCCCCCGGCGTGACTGTGCAATTGAGCAAACAGGTCGGAAGTCCCGGACATGCCGGTGAATTGCAATGGGCGCGATGATGCAGTTTGACAAAATACAGCGGTCATCCACACCGGGCCGATGATGAGTTTTAACCAACAGATATGCGTTGGGGGATGCCTTGTGACGAATTAGGCGTCATCCATACCGGGCCGATGATGAGTTTTAACCAACGGTATCAGTAATCCGAGCAGTCTCCCCCTGTCATTCTGAGCGACAGCGAAGAATCTGCATCGCTTCTGGCATGCCCCCAGCGGTGATTGGGTTGATTTTTCCTGTCATTCTGAGCGACAGCGAAGAATCTGCATCGCGGCCGTCGGGATTCTTCGCTGTGGCTCAGAATGACAGGGGCCGGGCATGATATGAGATGATCTATTGCCGCCAGCCCGCAAGAATGAGATAATAGACGGCAAAATAAGATGGAGGAATATTTTCGTTGGACAGGCACGCAAAACGCATAGAGGGGAGCAAACAAGGTATCAGCGCGGTAAACGATGGAAATGATCCAGGTGTAAGGAAGGATATGGAAACGCTGCGACAGCAGGCACGCGCTTTTTTGCGGGCAAGACAATGGCATGAAGCCGAGGTAGCATATACTACATTATTGGGAGAAGACGAGGATGATCAAGATGCCCTGCTTGGGCTGGCGGTGACCCTTGACAGGTTGGAAGAGCATGAGCGGATGCTTGAGGTGGCGGAGCATGCCCTGCAACTCGATCCAGGTTCGGCGCTGGCGCTGGCGTGTAAGGCGCGGGCACTGCAAAAGCTGGGCCGGCTTTCCGAGGCCACAATCGCGAATGACCAGGCATTGCTGCTTGATACAAACCTGCCGCTGGCCTGGTTTAATCGCAGCGGGCAGCAACTTTTGCAGGAACGATACCACGAGGCATTGCGCTACGCCGAACGAGCCACTGAGCTGAATCCAGACGATGAGCGAGCCTGGGCTAACAGGGGCCTGGCCTTATTGCATTTGAACCGTGCATACGAGGCGCTAGAGGCGATCAATACAGGCCTGTCCCTCACCCCCGATTATCTTGTGGCACTGGAAGTGAAAGGCGAAATACTGCGCCGCTATGCGCGATTGCAGGAACTTGAGCAGACGATGCGACACGCGCTGGCGATTGCTCCGGATGACGTAGCGTGTTTGAATTTGATGGCACATGCCCTGCGCGCGCTTGGTGAGTACGACGCGCTCCTGGAGATAACGACCAAATTGGTCACGTTGGTGCCCGATAACCTGTTTGCATGGGAGAGTCACATGTATGGGTTGCGCGGCCTGGGTCGATTCGAGGAGGCAGAAGAGGTGATCGACCATGTGCTGGAGTTAGACCCTACGAATGTACGCTATTGGACGATTAAGGCCGATAATCTTTATCGGCAGGAGCGCTATCGCGAGGCGGTTCGTGCCTCAGAACGCGCCTTGAAGCTCGATGAGGAGTACGCGCCGGCCCGTCGCGTTCACGAGAAGGCGACGAAGCTAATGTACCAGCAGAAACGAAAGAAAAAGTAAAAACTTGTAATAAAACCTCTACAATGCGAACATGCTTGCATTGTAGAGGTTTTATTACATATCAACTAATTTTTCCAGTAGCGGCAGGAGGATATCGTCGCGGTGAGCCAGCAGCGGAGGGCGCAGGCGTTCGTTGACGATGACACGAATGCGGCGCTGGTGCTGTTCGTAGCGAGCGAGGTCATCGGGCTGGAGGCCAGTAGCCTGTACCCATGTGACGAGGGAATCCATGCCGACGGGCGGATTGGTAAAGGTGACCCAGACATCCATTTCATATTTTTCGGGGCGTGGAATATCGAGCAGGACTTCGTAATCGGCGATGTCCATTTCTAACGCGGCTGCCAGTTCGGTGGCGAGCAGTTGTTCGATGCGGCGGCGGCGCTGTGCATCCCAGAAAAGGGCATCCAGGCGCTTATAGAGGGTGCCCGCCAGGCGGCTGATTTCCAATACGCCCTTGTAGGGATGGCGCAGTTCTAAACCTTCGGCTAAGGCGCGAGTGTTGGGTGGCATGGATGATGAAGTCAGCAAGGCAAGCAGGGAGGCATCATCCAGACCTGCCAGTTGCGGTGCCTGGAGCGCGCCCGCCAAAAATGCTTCCTGCACGGCGCGCAGCAACATGATCTGCAAGGCACGACTGGTATGATGCCAGTAAATGTTATCGAACATTTCCTGGCGCGCGTGCAGCAGTGAGTGCAGGGGGCTGATGCCCTTATGTGTAACGACGATGCGGCGCGTGCCATGAACGTTGGGATGGATGCGCAATGCCGCTTGCAAGCGGGCCACATCCACTCCCCCATAAGGGACATTGCAGGCGCGGGCATCGCGTGCCAGGTAATCGAGCTTATCTACGTCGAGCGCGCCACTTAACAGGCTCCTCAGTAGCTCATCATCGGGGGATAAAGGCTTTGTGCGCGGTGGATCGATAAAATCCGCGACGCGTTCAGGCGAAAGAAGATATTCTTTTTCCAGGATATCCGCGACCTCGCTCTTTTCAATAATGGCGCGTCCCACCTTTTCATGAGGAATGATGGGGTAGCCAAGCTCTTCAAGAGTATGCGAGTAAGGGTAATGCCCGATATCGTGCAGCAATGAGGCAACCACGAGGGTCTGTATGCTGCTGATAGAGATGCCGTAGAGACCACCATCATTACCACGTTGCAGCAGCGAACGCAGGGCACGAACCGCGAGGTAGTAGACACCAAGGCTATGCTCGTAGCGTGTATGCGTGGCACCGGGCCAGACACGATAAACGAAGCCTAGCTGCTTCACCTTTTGCAAACGGAGAAAAGGGGCGGTGCCGATGAGTTTTTCTTCGCGCAGTCCAAGAGGGATAAGGTCATATAAACTATCGCGCACGGTACTTATGGGCTGCTCATCAGGCAACAGGGGGAAACCGGCGGCATCCAACCACGGCGGTTTCCCCTGCTGCACAGTATCTCGGGCGCTATGCCGATTGACGCTGGCCAGCCGTTTCGTGCGTGGTTTGACAGGCTTTCCAGGTAATTCTTCTCGTATACTCATGATGTGATTGTAGCAGAAGCGCGAGAAGCAAGTCTAGCCCCACCCTGGGCGAGGCAGGCCGCTGTCCCTAGAGCAGTTCCCTTTTCTGGTTGTAAAAAACATTAATTGCGCCTGGCTGGACATGGGATATATACTATTCATAGCCCCACTCCGGGGAATATGCGACGGGATTCCTGTCCCGTCGCATCGTTATTATATACAAATGAATGTGATGATTGCGTGAAATGACGATAGAAATAACTCCTGAAACTATTACAATGCTGGTCATCGATATTGATGGTACGCTGCTCAACCCGTCGGGAGAAATCACGCCCGCTACTCGTGCGGCAGTGCAGGCGGCCCGGCAGGCGGGTATTGTGGTAACGCTGGCCACAGCTCGTCGCTATTGCAATACGGCTCCCATCGCTATAGAACTCGGCCTGGATATTCCCCTGATCCTGTATGATGGGGCCTTGATTGTAGAACATCCCCAGGGAAAGATATTGCATACGCACCCACTTGCGGCAACGGTGGGACAGCAGGCAGTCGATTTGTTAGCAAGCAATGGTATACAACCCATCGTTCATCCCGCGACAGGGACGGCGGAAGAGATATGGACAGGTCCTGCTGAACTCGATAATTTGTGGGTGGAAGCCTATTTCACGACATTTCCTGAGCAGATGCGCCGCATGCCCTATGCGAACCTGTGTCACGGACATCCCGATCCGTTGCGAGTAGTAGGTTTCGCGGACGAGGAGAGGATTATGGGCCTTTTACCCGCGGTTTCCGCTCTCGATTGTTCGTGGATCGTGACGAAACGCGGCAACTACGGCAGCGCTGAGATAGCCTTGATGGACCCGGGTTGCTCAAAAGCCAGCGGAGTGAAGGCCCTGGCAGAACATTTTGACATTGCGCTTGAGCAGGTTATGGCCATTGGCGATAACACCAATGATATACAGATGCTGCGTTCAGCTGGCTGGGGAGTGGCAATGGGACACGCACCTGAAGAAGTACAGGCAGTGGCAAGAGCTATCACCACCAGCAATAGCGAGGATGGAGTCGCCCTGGCGATTGAACGTTACGCGCTTTGCCGCTCTACAATCACATTTTCAAATTCCCGCAAGCGCACGATCTGACCGTGGTTAGGCGATGCCTGCCAGCGTCGTTGCTGCACCAGATTGAGCGCCGCCTGCGCATGCATCCCCCCGTAGACGAGTACCGCGCAAGCCAGTAAGACGCTGCGACCAACGCCGTGTTCGCAGTGGATGAGTACGCGTTTGCCCTCGTCCAGGCGCTGCTGTACCCATTGCGCTCCCATCAGCATTTGCTCAATCGAAAGGGGACGCGTATCCGGGGTGGGCAGGTGCAGGAGTTCAATGCCCTCTTTGCCCAATGCCACGGCATCATCGCAATATTCGGAGCGTGTATCCACGACGCTATTTACTCCTATGCGCGCGAGCGCCGGAATATCTTGCGGGCGTATACGTCCCCCCACCGCGAGTTGATCGGTTATCCAACTCATGTTGAGTTGATCGGGCAGGGGAATGTGCAGGGATTGCGCGAATTGCTCCGCTTTTGAATTTTCGGGAAAGAGATGGGCCGCGACACGTGTCCAGCGTCTATACAGCACCCGAATGATGCCGGAAAAGACCCAGCGCGAACCTGAAAATTGCACTGTTGGCCGCTCCACGGCCTCGGTTACAGGGGCATCGGCGGGAGGTGGAGTAATAGTTGGGTCAGATGACATGCCAGAGTTATCCTTCATGATGTATTTTTAAAGAGAAACAACGAGCGGAGGTAAAGACGCGTCCACCTCCGAATTTTGCTGAGCATATTGGGCGTCTCGACGCATGACACGATTGAGGGAAGCAATGGCGCATTCGATCATGCCATCATCGGGTTCGCGCGTGGTCAAACCCTGTAAGGCAAGACCTGGCGCAAGCAGCCAGCGAACGACCCGAAAACGATAGTTAGCAGCTCCCAGGCGCATCAATTCATAAGCAATCCCGGCCACAACAGGCACGAGAAGTATGCGGGAGGCGACCTTGATCAAAAAGGAGGGCGAGCCGACAAAAGCGAAGACAATGATTGAAACAACCACCACCAGCAGGAGAAAACCGGTGCCACAACGTGTATGCACGCGCGAGGCCTTGCGAACATGCTCAATATCTAGCGGATCGCCGTGTTCCATCGCATTAATGGCCTTATGTTCCGCGCCATGATAGCCGAAGACGCGCTGGATGTCCGGTACTCGCCCGATAAGATAGATATAGCCAATCAAGAGCGCAAGCCGAATCAACCCCTCGATGACCAGGCTGAGCCAGCCCTGGCCAATTTGATTGTGCAGCAGTCCTGTAATCAGTAACGGGCTGAGAAAGAAAACGACAATGGCAAACCCCAATGAGACAACCAGTGTCAATACTAAAGCTGCGCCGCCGATCTGTGGGGGTGGCGCGGGGTTCTCAGGTAAATCACCGGTTGTACTCTCAATACCGACCATTGTGGGGCTTGTCAGCGACCCTTGTGGTCGCCCTAAAGTTTCTTCACCGGTTCGAGTATCAGGGTTAATAGCGCCGCTAGCGATATTTGCCGAAAGCGTCATCATCCGCGTGCCGAGTACGAGCATTTCCCATAACAGCAACATGCCGCGTAGAAATGGAAGGCGAAAGAAGCGATTCTGGTAGAGTCGAGGATTGAGGGCCTCTTCATAGATAAAGATGCTGTTATCAGGGCGCCGCACGGCTACGGCAGCCGATGTGCGTCCCCGCATCATCACCCCCTCCATTACTGCCTGACCGCCGTAATAGAATTTTGCCATACCTTCTCTTCTCCTCCGTGCCTTACGGTTCGTAACCTGATTCAGTGCTTGCTGCTATATGTATGAGATCATGTAATTGTATCATCTCGTCTCTACGCTCCTCTTAGCGGGAAGATTTATTCCGCGTTTGCTGTAGCGATAGGTGAGATGGACGACTGTGAGGGTTGCCGGCATTGAACGTCCTGCGTGCCGAGCGCCGCAAAATTCTTAAACGCGGTAAAGGTAGCCTGCGGCGCATCAATGTGCCACGGCGCAGCCGCTGCGAGGCGTAACGCCGGCGCAGAACGTGCATGGATGTGCCCGAACGCACTTGAATCGGCATCAGGTATGGTTGTCTCACCGGCTCGAAATGCTGCCAGATACCCGGAGCGCCGGTGGCGGGTAGAAAACTCAGGATGCTTCGAGCGATATCGAAAGCGGCATATGGGCGACGAATGCGCTTCTCATTCGCCAGTTGCTCGATCAGAACCTCTGATCCTGGTTTTAACAAACGACGCAGCGCACCTATCAGCTCAACCGAATCATAGGCCATCGTACCGACCTTGTTTTCAAGCACATAGGTCACATTGCCCTCCTCCTGACCCGGCACATAGCCATTCAGAATGATCGGCAGGTTACAGGCCATCGCTTCACAGATCGTGCCAGGGCCGGCCTTGGTCACAATCACGTCCGCGGCGTGCATCATTTCGGGCATGTTATGCACAAAACCGAAAATCTTTGCGGGCACCTGCAAGCTAGATCGCGAACGCTGCAGGTGCGCGTACAGGCGCTTGTTGCGACCGGTAACAATCAGCAATTGGACAGGCAAATGGGCCTGGGAGATAAAATTTATCGAGGCGCGCAGGCCACGTGAGCCTTCACCTCCGCCTACTAATAAGATCACCGGCTTGCCCGGTTCCAATCCCAATTTGCGCTGTAATGCCTCTTTGCTCTCAGGTGGCAGCGTAAACTTCGGATCGATGGGCATGCCGAGCAGGTGAATGCGTTCTGGATCGATACCGTTTTGAATATAAATATCCCTGGCTTGCTCAGTCGGTACAATATAGGCATCGGCGCCTGGAGCAATCCAGGCCTGGTGAACGCTCACCAGGTCGGTCACCACCGTAATAAAAGGAATGTGCAGACCCAGGTCTTGCAGAGCACGAATCGTGATGTGATTGAGCATCGGATGAATAGAGACAATCACATCAGGCCGCACACTCATTATGAGACGCAGCAGGCCGTTATACACGAGCGGGCCTGCTACCTGCTCTACAGCCAGAACTCTCCCGGCACGGTTACTCAAATGAAAAACATGCCCATAGAGTTTGGGATTAAAGCGAATCGTCGGGCCGTAGAGTCTAACCGCCTCTCGTAAAGGGAAATGGCTATATTCTTTGAACACATCCACGATCTCAATGCGGTACGTTGGCGGTGGGGGTAGGAGTGATGAAGAATCCTTCCCGCTTGCATCTTCATCAAGAGCCTGTTGCTGCGCGCCCCATTGTTCTTGCTCATGTTGTGCAAGTAAAATCATGGCATTCCGAATAGCATTTGCGGCGCTGCGGTGCCCTGCCCCGGTGTCAGCAATGAGGAACAGAATGGTTCTTTGAGGCGCTTTCAACGAGGAATTCTCCTCATGCATATGACCTCCCACACATAGAAAAAAGGGACAAAGGATTGGACAAACCCTTCATCCCTGCATTTCCATATCCTGAGCAATTACGCCTCTTCCGGCAAATTGAAGCGTTTGCGGAAGCGCTCCACGCGACCGGCGGAGTCCAGAATGCGCTGCTGCCCCGTAAAGAATGGATGACACTTTGAGCAAACATCAACCTTCAAAACGGGTTTAATGCTAACGGTTTTAAAGCTATTGCCACAGGCGCAACTGACCGTGGCCTCAACATAATTTGGATGTATTCCTTTTTTCATCGCAACTCCGTAACTTCAGATTGGCAATCCAGGCCAACGCCTGGTGGGATTCATATATGGCTGTGAGCATGATTGTACATGGATGGTGCGTTTCCGTCAAGTCAACTTCTCGTCCTGTAGGGACAGCGGCTTGTCCCTGTCCTGCAACCCTGCCTGGGACAAGCCGCTGTCCCTACAGAGGGCTGTACATCTGACCCCAATATCCATATTCCATGACCATATTCTATCATAGATAACAACAATTTCAGCATGTTTATGCCCGAATTTCTCATGCGGCAGAGATTCTTCGCTACGCTCAGAATGACAAGGCCCGCGGACGGCAGAGATTCTTCGCTGCGCTCAGAATGACAAGGCCCGGAGACACCTGGCTGTCTCCGGGGCCTTGTCATTCTGAGCGTAGCGAAGAATCTCGCAACTTACCGGTAATCACCAGTGGTCTGTATTGACAACAGGGCCTCCACCCATTCGGAAGCTGAGCCGGTGACCGACCAGTGCGAACTGTTGCCAAGGGTGTTGGAGATCGTCGTCTCATAGCCAAGCATGATGACGTAGGTGCTATCTTTGTATTGCAGGTTGAAGGCTTCGCATTCGAGTTTCCCCACATAAAACGAGGCTCTTTGCTTGACGGAACGCAGGTCTTTGAAGGGGGCATAGAAAAATACCCGCTTCTCACCACGATTTTCTGTGCAGAGCAGGTGATTCTCGAACAGGTAGAGCCTTCCTCTTGCTACCAGCTCGCCCTGTGTATTGAGCAGGGTTATCAGCGTGAAGAGGCGTGGGTGACGTACTTCCACATGCGCGGCTATCGCCTGTTCAACTGCGGCGCGCTGTTGGGGCCACATGCCTTCTAAATGGAGACGAACAAAGCGCGTCTTCCCGATCAGATGCCCCAGTCCCTCCTTGCCCTTGCTGGCGCGCAGGTAATCTTCTCCTTCATCGACGGCAAAGCGTGCTTCAGCCCATTCCATCTGCTGCTCTTTCTCACCTGGATACTGCACGCGCAGACGATCCGGCTCAATCCACAAACCGGCACGCGCGTAACTGTATTGGAAGTAGAGCATGGGCATCAGAAAAACAAAGCCGATCAAGGCCAGGATATAGGCAAAGACAACATAGGCGCTCAGATCGGCAGGCAGCACTATAACGTTTGAGAGAATGGCCAGACCGCCAAAAACGACTAAAAGGAAAACACAGATCGCGGTCAAGAGCGTGATACGGCGCTCGTGCAGCGCGAACCGATAGCGTAAAACGGACATACCGGATACCCCAATCAAAAAAGATGTATGATACACTACTAGTGAGAACAAACTATCCCGTTGCAGTGTAACACATAGAGGAACCTTTTTCATTATGCTAGAACGTTATTCGCTGCCGGAGATGGCCAGCATCTGGTCGGCAGTTCATAAAACAGATCTGTGGCTCAAGGTCGAATTGCTCGTGTGCGAGGGATGGGCGCATGAAGGCGTCATACCCGAAGAAGCCATGCAAAAGATACGCGTCGCAGGCTACAACCTGCAGCGCATGCAAGAGATCGAGCAGGAAACGCATCACGACATCATCTCGTTTCTGCGCTCGATTCAGGAACAACTGGGGCCGGAGGGGCGTTTTATTCACCTGGGGCTGACCTCTTCAGACGTGCTGGATACCGCCCTGGCCGCGCAGATCAAAGAGGCCGGCGTATTGTTGAGCGAGTCGCTGGCCGCATTGACCCAGGCGGTCACAAAGCAGGCAGTACGCTATAAGTATACCTTGATGGCGGGGCGCACGCATGGCATTCATGCCGAGCCGCTTACCTTTGGCTTGAAACTGGCGCTGTGGGTAGATGAATTGCGGCGCGGCCAGCAACGCCTGGCCGCAGCATTGGAGCAGGTGGCGGTGGGCAAGATTTCCGGCGCCGTGGGCACGCATGCCACCGTGCCGCCTCAGATCGAGGAATTTGTGTGCGAGCAACTGGGCCTTGGCGTAGCGCCGCTTTCCAGCCAGATTGTGCAGCGCGACCGCCACGCCCATTTCATGACCACGCTGGCCTTGATCGGTAGTTCGCTGGAAAAGATGGCGCAGGAGATTCGTCACCTGCAGCGAACGGAAGTGAGCGAGGCTTTTGAGCCGTTTAGCGCCGGCCAGCAGGGTTCCTCGGCCATGCCACACAAACGCAATCCCGAACTCTGCGAACGCATTTGCGGCCTGGCGCGAGTGCTGCGCGGATACGCGGCGACCTCGATGGAGAATGTAGCGCTCTGGCACGAACGCGATATCAGCCATTCCTCTGCGGAGCGCATCATCATACCCGATGCCTGCACCCTGCTGCACTATATGCTCCACATCTTCACACGCGTCATGAGCGATGTGCAGGTTGATGAGCAGCGCATGCTTGCCAACCTGCATATGACGGGCGGTCTGATTTTCTCCCAGCGCATCTTGCTCGCTCTGATCGATAAAGGCGTGGGCAGGCAGGAAGCGTATAAGATGGTGCAGCGCAACGCGAAAAAAGTCTGGAGCATGGCGAGCAAGGGGCCAGCCGCGGGGCCGGCGTTCCTCGAAGCGCTCAGCAACGATCCTGAAGTTACTGAATACCTCACGCCGGCAGAGCTAGCATCCTTGACGAATACTGACTATTATATAAAGTATATCGACACGTCATTTAAGAGGATTGGCCTGTAACATGGGGAAAGATTCAAGGAGCTGGTTATTGAGCATCGCCATACTTCTTGAACTCCTGTACCTCTTATTCGTTGCTCTCTCAGCCTTGCCGCCGCTCCATCTTCAGCCCACGCCCTTGCTCGCGGATTGGCAGGACAGGGACCAGCCGCTGTCCCTACTTTCACACTTGCTCTTTCCAGGGGCCTGGATAGGAACTGGCCATCCTGCGAGCGCCGCCTGGCCCTACATCTTGCTACTGGTCATCGTCCTGCTCGCGCTTGCCGCTCTCCACCTGCTCGCGCTTGGCAAGATCAATAAACGCGATGTGACCGCTGAAGATGTTACCGGCTCTGCTGGCGGATTGTTCTTGCTTTTGATAGCAGCAGCTATATTCGGCATAACTCTCCTGGCGCAACCGGCGCTTTTTTCGGATGATGTCTTTCGCTACATCCTTTCCGGTCGCATACTGTCTCTCTATCATGCTGATCCTATGACGGCAGCTCCCGCGCAATTTCCGCATGACCCGTACCTTTCCTGGATAGCCTCGCCCGGTACGCCGAATGTCTATGGCCCATTATGGCTCGCGTTTACATCCCTGCTGGCGCGCATCGATAGTTCCCCCTTAACCATGCTGCTGCTTTTCAAGTCCTCTACGCTCATTTTTCACCTGCTGGATTGTGTTCTCATCTGGGCCATTCTAGGAAAGATTGCCCCCGCGCGCCGCTTCCTGGGAACACTGCTCTACGCCTGGAATCCACTGGTCTTGATCGAAATTGCCGGCAATGGCCATAACGAGGCGGCGTTGATCCTGCTCTTATTACTGGCAATATGGCTCTATGTGCAGGGCAGCGGAATCTGGTATGAGATTGGAGCGTTAGTGCTGCTGGGACTTGCCGCGGCCATCAACTTTATCGCCTTGCTGGTAGCGGTGCTATTTGCCTGGTTCGTAGTACGCAACTATCGCGGCATAGCCAGAGTGAGCCGGAATGCCGGTTGGAGGATAGCGCTGGTACTTATTCCCGTCGTCTTGCTCTACATTCCATACTGGCATGGAAGTTCCACGTACCTGGCAATTACCTCGAACACCAGTATAGAACCGGCGGGAATCTCATTCGTCAATATGCTGGCGACACCGCTGCGAGCGTTCTTCAGTTTCTTAGCAGTGGTTTCAAACTACCATTCGCCCGATGTCGAACCAATACCCGCCGCCAATGCCACGGTGCTGGGCACGTGCATCTTTCTGTATGCCCTCATCTATCTCTACCTGCTGGGCAAGATGCGCAAAAGCGAGCAGGAGGAGAACAAGCAAGAGCGACCGCAAGGCACGTCCCTACCCTACACGAGTTGGAGCATTGCGCTCGTGGGATACATAATACTGGCAGTGGGAGCATTCTGGCCGTCATTCGTTTTGTGGGCGCTGTGGGTAACCGCCTTGCGTCGTTTTGACGCCTTGAATATCAGTGTTCTGCTGCTTTCATACACTGCTCTACTTATCTATCCACTACTCTCTATTGGCAGCGGGCCGGTAGCCGTTTATGCATCAGTACTCATCTTCGGCATACCTCTCGTCTATGTATTGCCACGTAGAATGCGAAGGTCAGAAAGGAACAAACTCTTTTATGGCGGATGAAGTCAAACAACGCAAGATCGAACATGTCAGTGTTGCCCTGGAACAGGGTATTTCCGTAGCGCAGCGGGCCAACTGGAATGACATCCAACTCGTACATCAGGCATTGCCGGAGGTAAATCTAGACGAAGTGGATACCTCGGTAACATTCCTCGGCCATACATTACGCTATCCCATCTTTATCTCTTCCATGACAGGTGGGCATCCCGATGTTACCTCGATCAACCGCAACCTGGCGCGTGCGGCGGAAGAATATGGCCTGGCGCTGGGCGTAGGTAGCCAGCGGGCAGGTATTGTCAATCCAGAGGTGGCAGGGAGTTATGCCGTCACGCGCGAACAGGCCCCGGATACCTTCTTGATCGCAAATATCGGCGCGCCGCAGTTGATCGAGCAACCGCGCCATCCTGCCTTCACACTTGAACAGGTCCAGCGAGCCATCGACATGATTGGGGCAAACGCGCTGGCAGTGCATATGAACAGCCTGCAAGAGGCGGCCCAGCCCGAGGGTGACCGGCGTGCATTCGGCGAGGCGGCAGCATTAAAGGGGCTGACCGGCAATATCGCCATTCCGGTTATTGCCAAGGAGACGGGGGCAGGTGTCTGCCGCGAACAGGCGCTGTTGCTGCGTTCCTGTGGCGTGGCCGCCATCGATGTTGGGGGAGCAGGCGGCAGTAGCATGTCGGCCATGGAAGCGGCTCGCTCGCAGGCGCGAGGAGATGAGCGTACATACGCTATCGGTATGCTCTACCGCGATTGGGGTATAGCCACACCCATCGCAGTCGTCGAGGCAGGCACAGCCGGCCTGCCCTTGATCTCAACCGGGGGAGTGCGCAATGGACTGGATATAGCGCGGGCGCTGGCGCTGGGAGCAAGTCTCGTCGGTATAGGCTTTCCTTTCCTCAAGGCGGCCAGCGAAAGCTACGAGGCCGTTTGCGAACTGTTGGAGACGCTGGTAGCAGAATTGAAGGTGGCGATGCAATTGAGCGGGGCCGCGAATATTGCCCAGTTGCAACAGGCCGACGTGGTGATCGGCGGAGAGACGCGCGCCTGGCTAACGATGCGCGGCTTCGACGAGGCGTTGAAACAGATGGCACAAAGACGCTGGTCAAAGATGCAAGCTACATTCAATGAGAATGACTCTGTATCAAAAGGAGCTTGAACAATGGACAAACCTGTATCTTCCGAGACGCTCGATGAGATGATGGCTTACTACAGAGCACGCGCCAGCGAGTACGATGAGTGGTTTTACCGTCGCGGTCGCTACGACCGTGGCGCCGGGGCAAATGCACGCTGGAACTCGGAAATGCAGGAAGTCTTTGCCACACTTGATGCGCTGGATATCAAGGGCGATGTGCTTGAACTGGCTCCCGGCACCGGCATCTGGACCGAACGTCTCCTGCGTACTGCCGCCTCAATTACCGCGGTTGATGCCTCTCCCGAAATGATTGCTATTAACCGCGCCAGGGTTGCGAGCGATCGCGTCTCTTATGTGCAGGCTGACCTCTTCAAATGGCATCCTACGCGAACATATGACGCTGTCTGTTTCTGCTTCTGGATCTCCCATGTACCGCTTGAGAGGCTGCACACATTTCTGAGTATGGTTGCGGAGGCACTGCGGCCAGGAGGCAAAATCTTCTTCGTCGATGGGCGACGCGAGCCGACCGGTACTGCCGCGGATCACCAGTTGCCAGCAGAGGATGAGCAGGTGATGACGCGCCGGTTAAACGATGGACGCGAATTTCAAATCGTCAAGAATTTTTATGAACCGGCCTCGCTTGCCGCAAGTTTTGCAGCCGCCGGACTCGACGTCAAAGTGTGTGAGACGGCAACGTATTTTCTTTACGGTTACGGCCCCTCTGAAAATTAATGAGCAGGATCGGTCGTGTCATTCGGATACCGCCTATCGCTATCCAGGCGGCAGACGAGCTCTGAAAATTAATGAGCAGGATCGGTCGTGTCATTCTGAGCCTTTCGCTTCGCTCGAAGGTGAACTCCGCGAAGAATCTCTGGCGCGGTGGGCGCGGATTCTTCGCTCCACTCAGAATGACACGACCGGCTTTATGAGAGGGCCGATTTTACTTTTTAATATTCATCCGATCTTCTACATCAATCTTTGCAACTCGTCCGGTGTATTCACGTTGATGAACGAGCGCAGTTCAGGATCAACCTGGCGCAACCGTTCTTCGGGAATGTACTGCACAGGCGCTACCTCAAGCAGCGAGCGCGGGTCGCGACGTCCCTGGCGCAAGCGCTCTTCAATAAACGGTAGGATGGAGCGCGGATATATCGCCAGCAACACCTGGGGCACATCATTCACCATCGGCACAAGCATGGCTCCGGTCAGGGGTAGCGAGAGCAGGTAGGAGAGCAGGGCCGGTTGCACAAACGGCATATCAACGGCGACCACCAGGGCACGTGACATCGTCGTGGCGCTCAATCCACTATAGAGGCCCATCAGGGGGCCGAGATCAGGTTCCAGGTCAAAAACGAGGCGCGCGCCCGGCAAATTATAACCGGAAGCATCCGTGCCATGGCGAGCGACGATCAATACTTCGGGGCAAACGGTTGCGAGTGTAGAGGCAAGATATTCCACAAAAGTGATGGATTGACTCCCGGGATGTGGCAGCAGGGCCTTATTCTTGCCCATACGCCTGCTGTATCCGCCGGCCAGGATAATGCCACTGGAGATGATGTTTGATGAGTTCATGAACTTAAATTGGTATCGGATGCTCATACATCCAGCCACCTGGTCAGATAGCTGGATGTATGAGCATTCGATACCACATAGATTCTACCGTGAGGTGGCGGCTTTACGCCGGTTTCCTTGCTTATTGCTCTTTGGCATGTACTGCTGCTGCTTCTGACGAGCCAGGTAACTTGCGCGTTCCTGCGGATATTTGCGCACAAGGTAGATTACCCATACGATGGCCCATATCACTAAGGCCAGCAACCAGAGATAGCGCCAGACACGCCAGGCAAAGAAGTATTCGTAGAGGTAGGCGCGCGCGAAAATCAATGGATACCCAAGCAGGCAGATGATAGCAAACCATCCCAGGTAACGATCAAACATGTACTTAAGCACCGGTTTGTTTCTCACAAAGCGCTTGCGGCCCTCGACCGAATAATAGAAGGCGATCAAAACGCCGAGGCTACAAAAGATAAGCCAGGGTATATAGAAGTGGAACGTCTCCGGTGGAACTGCCGGAACACCCGGAGAGGCCGCCACACAGTTTGTCGCTGTACACGGATCGGTGAACAGCCAGTTAATCAGATTGAAGTGCATAAATGATCTCGCCCCTTCATACTATCGAACACGACACGGAACCTGTATTAGCATTGAGGATAATGATAACACGGTTGCAGTGAAGAGTCTAGAGTTTTTGGTTTAATTTCCGGGAGCGAGTGGTAAGGTCGCCATCAACTGTCCCTGGGTATAAGCGGTAAGTACTCCTGCTTCTCCCGGCACGGGACTGATCAGTCCATCACCGTTGGCATCCACTCCATGATACACTGCATCGGCGAGAGCAACTATTTCGGAGACCCTCGATAGATCAGCAGGATTGGCCCGTAGTTGTAGAGTATCCTGTTTGATTGTGGTTACCCATCCCTTTGCGTTCGAGAGCGCAACTGCCAGCAATGCCGCGTGCTGGCGCATAATGCTGGTTGCATCAGGCTGGCTGATGGCGAGAGTAGCATGTACTGTTGCTTTAGATAGATAGTCGCCTGAACCTGATAGCCCAAAGGTATCGCCTTCCTCTGTAATATCCTGTTGCGTGCATACTGAGGAAAGTGTCCGGTAATCAGGGCCTTTCGATCCCTCGATAATATCGAGTAAGCTCTGCGCCTCACATTGAATGGCAGAAGTATTATGGCTGTATGCAAAATTCTGTAAGACATCTGCCTGGATATTCAGCAGATGTGCTTGCAAGAGGCTCCCAACCAGCACGCCGATTTGCTCAGGTGTAGTAGGAAATTTGACAAGTAGATGCTGAATATGCGCAAAAGCCTGGGGCGGAAATGAACCGGAAAGCTCAACATTACCGGTGGGTAGCCTGGCTCCCTTGCGCTCCAGAGTAACTTCAAGTTTGTTTCCGCTCGCCAATAGATTGGTACTACCCCCACTATAGGATAATGAGTAGGTTTGCTGATGTAGTACGAGCGTTCCTAATATGATGACCTGTTCGCTCTGGTCATTGATGTACCACGCATCGTATTCGTACCCGGTGGGAGGAGCGCTCAAGCCATGAACAACGATACTGAGTGCATTGGAGTTCCCTGGAGTAATATGGCTTGCATCTAGAAACGTCACCTGCCCACTCACGGTTACAGCCCCTGCTCCTTTCTGCGTGAGCAACAGGATGCCTGTGATACTGCCGGCCACAAGCACCAGCAGGATGACGACAGAGACGATGACGATACGCTGCCTATTTCTACGCTGAAAGCGACGCATCAATGAGAGGCGGGGAGTATTAAAATCGTCAAGAGAGTCGGGGTCTGAATGGAAGGAACGTGCCTTGAAATGCGAGCCTGCAACGTCGCTCTCGCGGCTACGCTTCGCGTCAGCAGGCTCGTAAGGAAGTGCCTGAGAGAAGGGTTTTTGCAGAACGGGTTGCTGCGTTCCAGCCATGTGTTCGTCGCGTGTAAGGCTATTACTACTCTTCTCAATTTCGGCGGCCTGCACATCCGTCAGAGAGACTACGGATGCGTGTTGGCGCTGAAGCGAGTTGTCAGCTGTCTCGCTGGCGACAAACGGCACGCGGGTTCGATTATGCGGATCAACGATACGCTGGTAGGCATTGGCCAATGCTCCGGGTTGATGAAAGCGCTGTGCCGGGTCCTTGGCCAACGCACGTGCGACGATGCTGTAAAGACCGGAGGGTAGATCAGCGCGCCACCTGCTCAATGGAGGAACCGAGGCATAGAGATGCTGCTGGGCCAGTTCCTCAGGTGTGTTGCCGGCAAAGACAGGCGAACCGGCCAGCAAGTGATAGAGAACGGCTCCGAGAGCATAGACATCCGTATAGGAACTGATAGTTTTTCCCAGCAATTGCTCCGGCGCGCACACCTCACCGCGCCCGTGAAGAAGATGCCGCTGCGCATCTTGCCCGTTCAATTCAATAAGGTCCATGATGCCGAAGTTTGCTACGACGAGCTGGCCATCCAATCGAATGAAGATATTGTCGATGGTGAGATTTCCGTGCAACACATTGTGCTGGTGCGCATATTCGAGAGTAGCGGCTACCTGATCCAGGTAGCGACCGGCAGTATAGATATCCAGAGGGCCGCTCTTTGCCAGCCGGGCGCGTAATGAGCGCATAGGAATCTGTGGTGAAACAAGATATGGCGTGCCACGTTCAACTCCATAGTCAACGATGGGAAGGATATAAGGATGCTGTAAAGCTGCGATCTCCCTGGCGCGGTAAAGAAAACGTTCCAGGTAGCCCTCGCGGTTTCTTGGTGAAAGACCGCCAGGTTCGGCGAGAATGCGGATGAGATAGGTTGCTTGCGCGTCACTGGTGCGGGCAAGAAAGACGAGCTCATAATTGTCTTGCTCGATGAGTTGTTCCAGACGGTACTTTCCCAGGTTTGTTCCAACTAACCTGTCGAATGCGAGATTATTCACTGTATCAGCCCCCTTCTTAAGCAATTACTCTCAGGTCATAGCGATCCTTCCCCTTCTCGACCTTGCTCGCACCCAACGCCCACATCCATGTAGCGTTTTTCTCTTTGCGTTACAATATATTCCAGGTATAAAATGTAAAGCAGGCAAAAGCAGAATTCTAGTACGTACAATTCGTAATGTACCGACAAAATCATAGTGAATAGCGATAGATGAGTCAAGTGAATAGCAAATTTGGGTATTCTCTGATAAGAAGAGAAGCTCTGCTTTCACACCTGAAATTTAATAGAAAATAAAAATTCAGGAAACAAGTCATATTGATAATAAGGAAAGGGAGAGAAATAACAGGCACGAGGTCAGATTCGCTCACTTCCAACCACTGCCTTCTTTGAAGCACAGCGATGTTATAATGAGGTTGGAGCGAGAACGACTATGCGGGTCTTACACGTGCAGGTATTTTTGCCTGGCGAGGACACCGCGACCTGCAAACTGCTATTTATTATTTATGATGAAGGAGAAATGATATGCGGCGAATAGTAATTCTGGCCGAGGGCTCGTTTGAATGGCACTATGGCAAGACGGCCACGGGCGTGATTCGTTATGGAAAAGATACGGTGGTGGCAGTAATTGATAGCACGAAAGCCGGGATGGATGTGGCACAGGCGTTGGGAGCATCATTTGGCGTGGGTATTCCTGTTGTGCGTGATATTAATGAGGCCCTGGGTTTGCAGCCGGATACGCTTTTGATCGGTATTGCGCCTATGGGCGGCGCGCTACCGGCAGCTTGGCGCTGGCAATTGCTGAAAGCTATTGATGCCGGACTGGATATCATTAGCGGGCTGCATTTCTTTCTTTCTGAAGACGAAGAACTGCGCGCCGCCGCCGAAAAGCGCGGCGTGACGATCTGGGATGTTCGCCGTCCACCGGCCACGAACCGTGTCGCTCAATTCACGCCGCATCGTCCCGGTAGCCATACTATTTTGCTGGTAGGCTCTGATTGCGCGGTAGGCAAGATGACGGCGGCGCTGGAATTGGACCGTGAGGCGCAAAAACGTGGACTGAGCAGCGCTTTTGTGGCAACCGGGCAGACCGGCATTATGATCTCGGGCAATGGCCTGCCTGTAGACCGCATCATCAGTGACTTCGTGGCCGGTATGGTGGAACAGATGGTGCTGGATTTCTGTAGCGAGTATGACTGGGTCTTTGTCGAGGGACAGGGCGCGTTGAATCATCCGGGTTATTCACCTGTCACGCTCGGCCTTATTCATGGTTCGATGCCGGACGCGATGATCTTTTGTCACAAGGTTGGTGCGACTGCCATCGAGGGATACACCTATTGCCCGCTTCCTTCATTGAACCGCATGATCCAGATCAATGAAGACACCGTCAGCTGGGTACGCCCCGAACGGCCATGCAAAGTGGTGGGGCTTGCGCTGGTAACCCATGGCCTTTCTGAAGAGGCTGCGCTTGATGCTATCAAACAGGTCGAGGACGAGACAGGACTGCCGGCCACCGACGTATTTCGTTTCGGGACGGAAAAGCTAATGGACGCGCTCGTCAAGCATTTTGCTTCCTGAGATGATTTCTATGATCAGGCTTTTACGACGCCCTCGAGGCGGATCACCTTGATGATCGATATGATGGCGCCAGCCAATAATACAATGCCCCAGATGATCGCAATGACGCCAACGATAATCGCGGAGATTGCGTCGGTGATGCTGACCAGAAAACCTGGAACAATGCCCAACAGAAAGGTGACCAGTACATTAGCAAGTAGAGAGGTCAGCACCAGCAGCACGAGGCCCTTGCTCTGGAGAAAGCGTTGTTGGGCTAAAAAGAGGCTGACGGCGAACCCGAACTTGAGCAACATGATGAGGCTCAACGCGATATCGGCGCCCGTCCGGTTAAAGAAGCCGTAAATGATGAGATAGATAATGGTGCCGAACGGGATAGCCAGTAGCAGCGATATCATCAGGATGAGCTGACCAACCGCGAGCAATACCAGTACGAGAGCAGTAACGATCAACAGGAGCGAGAAAATAAGCGTGGCTATTCCCTGTACCCTTCCTTGCAGTCGTTCGGGGAGCAATAACGCGATGCCTATAAGTGCGACGGTGAAAAGCACAATGCTATCCACAAGGGCAAGGTAGGGGACGCCAAGCCCCGGTGGACGCCCCTGCTTGTTCAACTGGGTCAATATGTTCTGTTGATCGCTATTGAGGTGAGAGACGGCCGCACTGACCTGTGGAGGCAGTTGCTGGAAGTTACCGAGCGGAACCTGATTGCCGCGCAGCACGCCGGGAAGAGCTGTACCCGTTTCAATGAGTATAGCTAAAAAAATCAGGATGATGGCAAGTATCAGAAAAGGAGTACGCAGGCGTTCCATCTTCAGTGTGCCAGGGCTTTCCGGCAGCGTTCAAGCGGCAGGTAAAGGCACCGTCCCCTTTCTTGCTCTTTGATTGGCATTGGAACCTGTTACCTGATTATAACTGAAGAGCAGGGAAGCGGTCAAGTACATGATATGTATAATCAAACTTGCTTGCGCCCTTGACAGCCGGACAATTCACAGGTAGAATAGTCTCAGCTAGACTATACTTGCGCGCGAACCTTCAGCCAGTACATCAGAATAATAGTTCCCTACTAGACCGAATATACGGAAAGGAGATATTTGCTCGTGGGTACTGGCATATTTCATCCTTCCTCATCTAACAGCTACGAATCAATCCCTGCAAAGACTCGGAAGCAGGCACATCGTGATTGATTCAGCGGACAGGGACTTGCAGACATGGGTCAGGACGGTTGTTCCTGGTGTCGAGGTTTTCTTAGGCCCGCCTCAACACCTGGATGGCAAACAGGGAGTTAGCCTGTATCTGCTGGCGTTAAGCGATCCCCCGCCGGCGTGGATGAACCGCCAACCTGCCACGCGTGTTGCGCTGCGCTATCTGGTGACGACCTGGGCGGAAGATGAGATAGAGGCCCATCGTATACTGGGACAGCTCGTCGTGGCAGTGATGGAGAATCGTCAATACGAGCTTGACCTTGCCGCGTTGCCGGCGGCACTGTGGACAGCTTTAGGTATAGCGCCCCGGCCCTCGTTTACGTTGTGCGCGCCCCTACATATTGAGCCACCTGTGCCGGACACGAAGCTGGTCAAAGGGCCTTTAGTGATACGAGGCGCGCCGGTAACCAGCCTGCAAGGGGTTGTGCTGGGGCCTGGCAACATACCGATCGTTGGAGCGAGCGTGGAGATTCCCGCGCTTTCGCTAACTAATCATACTGATGCGAAAGGGCGATTCTACTTTTCGTCGGTACCAGGGGAGCCGCGCAGCATCCAATTGCTGGTAAAGGCAAGGGGACGCACGCAAAGCGTAACGGTAGAGCAACCTGCCTCAGACCGCGAGCCCCTGGCAATACGTTTCGACTCATTTGATACAAAGTGAGGAACAGCATGGTCATCTACATTGCACCCGATATCTACATTGAGGAAGTAGCTGGAGGTGCCAGGCCGATTCAGGCTGTTGGCACAAGCACGGCAGGATTCGTGGGCGAAGCTCCAGATCCCAATGCGCGCGTGAACGAAGCGGTTGCCATCAACAACTGGTCGCAGTTCACGCGTATTTTTGTGCCCGAGGGTAGTAGCAGTACGGCGCTCTCACACGCTGTATATGGTTTCTTCCTGAACGGGGGCAGTCGTTGTTTCGTGGTGAATGTGGGCAAGGGCGGAGCGATTGCCTCGGGAGGACGCACGCGCGTCGGGTTGGATGTGCTGGAGCAGGTCGATGAGGTCGCCATTGTAGCGGCGCCAGGATATACGGATGCCGCCTCGTATGACGCCGTCGTCGCGCATTGCGAAAAACTCAAAGACCGGGTGGGGATACTGGATGCGCCGGGAGAAGTAGAAGATATTACCCTTTTGACGCAGGTTGCAACAGCGAAGGCAAGTGGTGAAGGAGGTGGTTCAGGGAAGTCCGGTGGCACAAAGGAGCTGCAGGGTGGCGAGGCGGGCCGGGGTTTGCGGGCGCGCCAGTCCGACGGTGGCTATGCCGCGTATTACTTCCCCTGGATTACCGTGCGCGACCCGCTCTCGCCAAACACGCTGGTAAACGTGCCGCCTTCCGGCCATCTTGCCGGCATCTGGGCAAGAACGGATGCCACGCGGGGAGTGCATAAGGCGCCGGCCAACGAGGCCGTGCGAGGCGCGCTCAACCTCACTTATTTACTGACGCGCGAAGAACAGGGCATTCTGAATCAGAACGGCGTCAACTGCATCCGCTCATTTGCCCGCGAGGGGATTCGCGTCTGGGGAGCGCGTACCATCGCTGATGGCAGCAGCGAATGGCGCTATCTGAATGTGCGGCGGCTGTTCAACATGATCGAGGAATCAATTGCCACCAGTACTCGCTGGATCGTCTTTGAGCCAAACGACAGGACATTGTGGAAATCGATCCGCCGCGATATCGCTGCTTTCCTGACACGCCTCTGGCGCGATGGCGCATTGATGGGCCGCACACCGCAGGAAGCTTTCTTTGTCAAGTGTGATGAAGAAACCAATCCCTCGGATGTCATCGACGCGGGTATAGTGGTAACGCTGATCGGCATTGCCCCGGTTAAACCGGCGGAGTTCATTGTTTTCCGCATTAGCCAGTATGCTGGTGGTATTGAAACCGAAACGATAGGAGGCTTCTAAATGCCTGATGGAGTAGATACAGCACCAGAAGGAGCGCCATCTGGTGCGCAACCAGGAGTCTTCAACGATCCCTATCGGGCCTATAACTTTAAACTCGTCATTCAGGGAGTCACGGAGGGACACTTTACGGCCTGCAGCGGGTTAGGCGTCAAAGTGCAGGTGATTAAGTACCGCGAGGGAGGAACCAACCAGGTGGTGCATTGCATCCCCGGTCCGGTGGAATACGCGGATATCACGCTGCGCTATGGCCTGACTGCCTCACACGAAGTCTGGGACTGGTTGATGACCGCCGTAGTAGGGAAAGTTGAGCGCAAGAATGTCTCTATCCTCATGCTCGATAGCGATGGGGTAAGTGAGGTGATGCGCTGGGACTTAATCAACGCGTGGCCCTCTGAGTGGCGTGGGGCGCCGCTTGACGCCTTGAATCGCGAGGTCGCCATCGAGACACTGACATTGGTGTATGAGACACTGCAACGAGCCTAGCGGCCATGGAAAAGCAAGGTTTCAAGTTCTACATCCTGCGCATTCTCGCCCATCGATTGCAACACTGGGTCGATTTCCTATCCAGGCAAGCAGGCGGAGATGAAAGGCCAGGCGCGCGGGAGCAGGTAAACATAGAAACAGCCCAGATGGTAAGCATGGGGGATGATGCGGGCATGGTTTCTACTCCTGAGCCAGAGGTAGAAAGCGAGAATACCGAGGGTATGCCGCCCCACTGGTTAGCGCGTGTAAGAGCTGCTGAGCCGTCGGCAGACTGGCTGGCGCGCGTGCAGAAGGATGCACCGGCGCTGCTTACACAGAGAGCGACTCCCAAACAGTCGATTGCGGCTCAACCTCGCCTTTTGCCTGCCAGAGAGGCGGATATTCATGCGCAGTTGACAGGCGTTGGAGCGGGCCAGGATCGCGACGCTGCAGGGCAACCTCACACGCAGCAATACGTCCCCAATGTGGATACCGCACCGGTTACAGATATGGGCATTGAGCTAAAAAGTCACGAGGCCGGAACCGCGCCGGGGGTGAAAGAGGCCGGTAAACCGGAGGGAAAAGACAAACCGCGACGCGAAGAAAACGAGATGCGCCAGGACAAAACTACTGTTTTCGCTCCGGTATTGAAACAGCACGAGGTAGGAGAGGTAGGACAGAACAGAGAGCAGGTGCAAAACAGTAACCAGGAAGTGATTTCTAGATTGTCTTCTCAAAGAGGAAGTCTGAGCCAGCTGGTGGAGCAGGAAAATTCGCTCCTGCAAGTGAAAAGACCTGCTAATACCAAACAGGACACAGGACATCATCGCCGGTCGCAAGCGGGTCTATCCAGGCCGATATATGGCAATCACCAGGCGGAAGCGAGTATAAGCGAGGCCGACGAACAAATACAGCAGCTATCATCCTGGCCGGCTCTTCCTGAGGAAGAGGTAGTAGACAACCAGGATTGGGAAATGGTGCGGCGGGCATGGGAACGACGGCGACGATTGGACGAGGAGCAGCGAGGTAGGACATGGAACGCGTAGCATTTTTGCTAGAGGAGACGAACGAGCGGTTGGGATGTTTACTGAATCCTGATAGCCTGGTCGTCCGCCGGGTGGCAGGAGTGCTTCCGCGCCGCTCGTTCGGCGGGCAGTTTACAGGCGCTGGATTAAGGGACAATCCGCTGCTCTATACAGGGGGAGGCAGGACTGAACTGGAGCTTCACCTGCTCTTCGATGTCTCGCTGGCGGGGTCATCTATTGTCACCAATGATGTGCGCGATCTCACGGGGCCGCTGTGGAACCTGGCGGAGAATGTGCGCAGCATCAATGGCACGCGTCGTCCGCCGCTGGTGCGTTTTGTGTGGGGCAAATCCTGGAACATACCGGGCATTGTGGCCGCGGTAGCCGAGTACCTGGAGCAATTCTCAGCTGATGGTGTGCCCCAGCGCTCGTGGCTGAGTATGCGGCTCCTGAGAGTAGGCGAGCCACAGAATGAAACAACACCGGGCGAGCAACGGCTACAGGCTCAGGCGCTCTCGCCGGCAGACCTGGAGCTGGCGCCTGAAAGCGTACCGCCTGACCAGGTGCAAACGCATGTAGTAAGCGCGGGCGAACGTCTGGACGAGATCGCGGCACGTTATTATCCAGATTCCCCGGCAGCGGAGGCTCCGTCGCTCTGGCGGCTGCTGGCCTCGTACAACGGGTTGGAAGACCCGCTTCATATCGCACCAGGCACCGTATTGCGCATACCACCGCTCTCGGCGCTAGGAGGCACGTCATGAGCTATCCGATCAAGGCTCTGCCAGAAATACAGGTGGAGGCGGAGGGAGTGCCACTGACTGCCGGAGAACTCTATGCGCTGGCAGAAATTCGTGTCCAGCAGCGCTTATCTCTGCCGGCATTATGCGAATTGGCCTTCTCGGATGTGCCCGGTCCGCTAACAGGCGCGAGGCGGTTTGAGCCGGGAACGGCCCTACGTGTGATGGTCATAGGGCAACAGGAGCCATTGTTTGTGGGGCAGGTGACGGCTGTCGAATATTGCTACGGGCCAACGGGCGACAGAGAAATTCGTGTTCGTGGCTATGACCTCTTGCATCGACTACGAAAACGCCAGCCGGTGCGGGCACACGTGCAGGTGACAACGCGAGACCTCGCGCAGGAACTGGTGGCCGACCTGGGGTTAACGGTGCAGGCAGCAGAATCAGGGCCGCTCTGGACGCGCCTCATGCAGTACCGGCAATCGGACCTCGAATTGTTGCAGGAAGTAGCTGAGCGATGCGGCCTCTATCTCGCTGTGCGAGGCAATACCCTGCATTTGCTGACGCTGCAAGGCATAGGCGAGGCGGTACCACTGGCACTCGGCGAGACCCTGCTGGAGGCGCGTATTGAAGTCAACGCCGACGCCGCCTGCCGGTCGGTAACAGCGGTGGGATGGGATACCTCTCGCATCGAAACACACGAAGGGCAGGTATCGCAGGCGCGGATAGGGCGCGTTGTCTCCGAGGAGGTACTGCCGGCAAGAGTCGGAGGCAGCGGTAAGCGCGAACTTGTGGATGAGGGAACACCTGGCGATGATCACGCGACGGCGCTTGCGCAGGCTGAATTAGATCAGCGCCTGGCGCGAGAAGTTATATTCTGGGGAGTAGCAGAAGGCAATACGCGCTTGCAGGTGGGCACACCGGTAGAGGTTACGGGAGTGGTCGATTCTGTCGCCGGACGCTATGTGCTGTCGTCGGTCACGCATACTATTGATGGGCAGAAGGGCTTTCTTTCTGAAATCTCCAGCGCGCCGCCCGCGCGCCGGCCAGAAATGCGTGGCAGCGCGGTAGCGCCGGGAGTGGTCACCCAGATAGACGATCCTGAGAAATTGGGGCGCGTCCGAGTCTCGCTGCCAACCTATGGCAACCTGGAAACGGATTGGATGGGCGTTTTGAGCGCGGGCGCGGGAACGGGCAAGGGGTTTATGACGCTGCCGGACATAGGCGATCACGTGCTGGTTCTCTTCGCCCACGAAGACCCCGGTCAAGGCATCGTGCTAGGCGGTCTTTATGGCGCGCACGAACCGCCTGATACGGGTATCGATGGCGGCGTGGTGCGGCGTTATACGCTGCTGACCCCAGGCGGCCAGCGTATCCGGCTGGACGATGGACAACGCTCGATCCGCCTGGAGAACAGCGACGGCAGTTATTATGAACTCTCGCCGCATAAGGTGCAGATACACGCGGCAGTTGACCTGGAGATTGAGGCGCCGGGGCAACGGGTGGTCATTCGAGGCAAGAACATCGATTTTGAGAGGGGATAGTAATACTAAGATGAAGTGGCTGACTGAAGACGCCGTCCTTAACTGCAAGCACGAGTTAGGGATTGTACATATCGCGCCAACCCAGGACCTGGTGACCATCGAACACCGCAGGGTGCTGGTGGACAACAATCCAGAGAGCAGGCCTATTACCGGCTGCCCGAATATTGGCGCGACCATCAAGCCCTGCCTGCATACACTCAAGGTGGAGACCGGCTATTCCGATTTTCTGCGCATCAATGGGCAGCGCGTCTGCCTGGATACGGTGACCGGCCTTACCGACGGGACGCCGCCCGGCGTGGTCAAATACACGGTGCGCACTCCCGGGCAGGATTTCGTCACGGAGGTATCATGAGTACTTCGCGTTACCGCGCCTGGAAATTCGTGCATCCTGACCTGGACTCTCCAGAAGGCATAGTGGGACTCGGCCTCACGCCGCGTGGCAGCATTGCGATGGTAGAGGGTAATGATTCGGTAAGACAGGAAATCCTGCTCTTGCTGTCAACCATACCGGGGGAACGGGTCATGCGTCCAGATTACGGCTGCCAGTTGCATCGCCTGGTCTTCTCTCCCAACGACGAGACCACCGCCGGGCTGGCGATTCATTACGTGCGGCAGGCGCTCAATCTGTGGGAACCACGCATCGATGTGCTGCGGCTGGACGCGGAGCGGAACGCAGATAATGCAGAACAATTGATCATTCGCCTCGAATACCGGGTACGAGCAACGCAGCAATCCGATACTGTCGCCTTTGCTTTCGATCTGGCAGGAGGGAGTCGCTGATGCCACTACCGTCACCCAACCTCGACGACCGCGACTTTCGCCAGCTGGTGGAGGAGGCACGCCGCCGTATTATGCAATCTTCCCCCGGGTGGACAGACCTTTCACCCGGAGATCCGGGGATGGTGCTGCTGGAGCTTTTCGCCTACCTGACGGAGACGATGATTTACCGGCTGAACCGCGTGCCGGATAAGATGTACATCGAGTTCTTGCGATTGATTGGCATACGCCTGCAACCCCCGTCGGCAGCCAGCACCAGCCTGCTCTTCAGCCGGGCGCGAGCAGAGGATACTCCGATCCAGATTCCGCGTGGCACGCGTGTGACGCTAAGCCGTTCGAGCGGCGCTAGCGATGCGCTGGTCTTTACGACAGCAGCCAATGCCACTATTCCCTCGGGCGCAGCCCAGGTAGAAGTGCTTGCCCATCATTGTGATCTGATCGAGGGCGAACTGGCCGGAACAGGTAGCGGTTTGCCCGGCCTGGTTGTAAAAGCGCAGAGGCCGCCGATTGTAGCAGCAACAGGTGATGAACTGGACCTGGTTGTCGGTGTCGAAGCGGCGCCTGGCGAACTGGGCGAGCGCGTCCCGGCTATCAAGTATGGAGATAAGACCTATCGCGTATGGCGCGAGGTGGAAAGCTTTACCAATGTGGGGGATGACCCGTATGTCTACGTTGCCGACCGCATGGCAGGGATGATTCTGTTCGCCCCCGCTGCGCGTCTCGAGCGTGAAGATGGAAATCTGGAGGAAGCCGCTCACGCGCTGGCGGCTATTCCAGGAGTGAGACGCGAGATACGCTTGTGGTATCGGCGTGGTGGTGGCCCGGAGGGAAATGTCGAGGCAAATACGCTCACGAAGCTGAAGGATGCAATTACGGGAGTGCAGGTCACTAATCCAACCCCGGCAGTTGGCGGGCGTGCCGCTGAAACGTTGGAGAATGCGCTGGTGCGAGGACCGCAGCAGTTGCATTCGCTGCAACGAGCGGTTACGGCGCGCGATTTCGAGCTGGCCGCGCTCTATAGCTCAAGGGCAATCGCGCGCGCGAAAGCGCTGACACGGGCAGCTTTGTGGGCTTTTGCTACGCCGGGTACCGTAGAAGTATTGCTCGTGCCTTATATTGAGGAGGAAAAGCGCGGTGGAGGCCAGGTAACGATTGCTGTCCTGGGAGAACACCAGACGCCAGAGGTGCGGACATTTGTGCAACAGGTGCTGAACGAGCGCCGGCCGCTTGGAACGACCTGCCTCGTGAACTGGGCGCACTACAAGACGGTTCGTGTGACGGCGCGGATTGTTGTGCGGCGCGAAGAGGATCCTCAGGCTGTCAAACAGCGCGTTATCGAGCGCCTGCACTCGACAATCAACCCATTGCCGACGCGCTTCAGTTCGACCGGATGGCCCTTTGGACAGGCCTTACGCGCATCGCATGTTTACGATGTGGCATTGACCGAGCCAGGAGTGCGCTGGGTGGACCGGGTGCGGCTCGTGGTGGATGAGGTTCCTGAAGCGAATGTAGCAGCGATTGTGGCAGATACAACGCAGGCGCGAACCTGGTATGTTGGAAGCGGCCCCACGCTGTTCCGCTCATTAAACGACGGCGAGGGCTGGGAACCGGCGGGCCGCTTTCCAGATGAGGAGATTACCGGCGTGCAGGCCCACGCAGATCGTGCTGGGCTGATAGCTACCGTCACGCGGCTGCCTGGCGATGGGGGATCGCGCTTACATATTTCATGGGATTGCGCTGAGACATGGGGAGCTACGGCCTATACCTTCGCCTTCCAGGTGCAGGATATGGCCTGGACGCTGCGCGGGGGAGTGCCGGTGCTGTTGATGGCGACAAGCGCGGGGTTATATGAACTCTCCATGCAGCCGGGAAGCAGCCCGATACAGGTGCTAGTAGACCGTACAAATCAGGCGCTGGGCTTTTATGCCATAGCAGCAAGCACAGATGTGCGCGGTGTAGTAAACGTCGCCGTCGCGGCCCAGAATACGGGAGGCGTCTATCTTTCCAGCAGCGGAGGCTCAACAGGCACGTTCCGGCACACCGGACTGCGCGGAGAAGACATTCGCGAATTGACAGTACAGCATGACGGTCCGCGTTCGTTCCTCTGGGCAGGGGCAGCTGCGCCGGGCGGTGATGATCCCGGCAAGGGGTGCTTCACTCGCGAATTACTCGGTTCGGAAGACCCTCCGAATGGATGGCAGGGATTCGGCAAAAACTGGACCGGGGGGACTTGCCGGTCAATCACGTTTGTAGGCGCAAAGGTTCTGGCCGCCTCTCACCGGTCAGGAGTGCTACATCTCGATCTACACGCGCACGATGCCGCGTGGCAAGCATCCGATGTAGGATGCGGCCTGCCGCTGCGAGACCCCGGACGCTTCCTTCCGGTTCTCGCATTGGCGACAGATCCAGAAGGGCGGCTGGTGATGGCAGGTGGAGCGAAAGGAGTTTTTCGCAGCGAAGATGGCGGCACAACGTACTTACCAGCTTCGAGCAAGGAATTTTCGGACAAAGTGACCCTGCCTGCGACCTGGTTGTTCGTTTCAGGCGAGCATGATATTACGGTGGTAGGTGAAGATGAAGCTGAATGAAATTGAGCAAATGCTCCCCGGCGTTTTTCAGCGCACGGTACTGGAAGGCACGCCTCTATTTGCCCTGCTGGAGGTAATGGAGGATTTACACGCGCCGGACGAAGCGGTGCTGGATCAGCTCGATGCGTTCTTTGATCCATATCGCGCGCCCGATACGTTTGTGCCGTTTCTGGCAAGCTGGGTCGATCTGGATCGACTCTTACTAGCGGTTCCGGAGGAGTTTGAGGAGACAGCGCCCCCACCGCTGCCGAGCGGGATAGGACGGCTACGCGAACTGGTAGCGGCGGCGACCTTTCTGGCACAATGGCGTGGTACAGCGAAAGGGTTGCTGCGTTTCCTGGAGACGGCGACGGGAGTGCAGGGATTTGTGATCGAGGAGCAGGTATTAGGCCCTGATGGAGAGTTCAAGCCCTTTCACCTGCGTGTGCGCGTTCCACAGGAAGCGGCATCGTACCGGATGATGATCGAGCGCATCGTTGAGTCAGAGAAACCGGCCTACGTCACCTATGAACTGCTGGTGATGGGTAAAGCGCAGGATAGCAGGCAGGGTGGGGTCAGAGATTCTTCGCTGCGCTCAGAATGACAGGACTGTGTCCAGAATGAGATGGCTGAACTAAGAATGACATGGGTGGAGGAACATATTGCTATGAGCATACCGAACAGCACAAAGGTTTTCATTGTTGTATTATTTCTGATAGGTTTACTCTTCATCGTTGGCATTAATATTGGGGCCGCGCACTCGAATGATACGGCATTTTCGACGCCCGGCTGGGTGAACAGTCTTGGTGGAACAGTGGCGCATTCGCAGCCACTGAAATTGAGTGATCTCACTCCTGTATCCGGGAATTGCCTCCAGCAAGGTAAATTCGTTATCTCGCCTGGGAGTGCCTGTACGTTTGGCATTTCGCAATCATCATTTACTTCAAGAGTGGTTACGCTGCAACTGGTTCAAGGATCACCGGCGATGGTGACACTCACGCAGGAACAGGTGTTGCCGGTACAAGAAAGGCTTTCAACTGCCGGTGTCATGTCGGATGCCAATCTAAAGGTTTACCCGGGCAAAGCGCACGGGATGCTAAGCATACAATGTCTGAGCGCAGGCGGAGGGCCGACCTGCATACTCCAACTGAAGTAGGCACAGAGGAAAACTATGACAAGCCCATTCGCTATCACAGCCGCGACCAATACTGTCCTGTTGGATAACAACCGCCAGGGCTTGACCTCCTACACGGTTACTAACACGACGAGTCATGCTATTCGTGGACGTGCCCATATTGTTGCCCTGCAAACAACCTCCGTACCCTGGTTGACGCTGGTAGGGCGGACTGAACGCGAATTCGCCGCCAGTGGTAGCCAGCAATACGTGGTACAAATCAGCGTCCCCCCTGGTGCGGCAGCCGGAGATTATACCTTCCGCATGGATATGGTGGACCTGGCCGATCCTGATGATAACTTCAGTGAGGGACCCACGGTCAAGTTTGTGGTGCCAGCGCCGGTGCCGGTGAAAAAGCCATTTCCCTGGTGGATTATAGCGGTCATCATTGGTATATTGATCCTGGTTGGAGCTGGAACCTATGGTATAATCCAGCTTACGCATAAAAAGCCTGTGGTTACCGCAACACCTACGGTCACTAGGCCCACTCCGACTCCTATGCCCCCAACAGCGACTCCGACCCCAGTATTCAGATTGGGAAACTGGCAAGGTAGGATCGTACATAACGATGGCCAACCCACAACTTCAGCACTATTGCAGTTGAGTACATTGCAAAATGGCGCATTTACGGGAGGATTGTTTGGGCCAGGAGTAGGTGAAGGGCCAAGCTCCGGCAATATATCCGGACAAGAAGCTGCCTTGAACTCATTCAGCCCTGGCGCTCAGAGCCGCTTGCAGCAAGCAATAAACCAGTACGGGAATGGCTCAGGGATGTATCTAGAATTTACGATTAATTCATATGGGAATCTGGGGATCAATTTCCCATTAAATTCTGTGTTCGATGCTGTTGTTTTCCCCGATGGCAGTTTACACGGAGTCTGGTTCAAACCGGGCGATACCCAACCTGATGGCTCATTTGTTCTGAATAGACAATAACAGGGTTCATTACAACTGAACCCTGTTATTGTGGACAAGAGTATGCAAGCATGCTTCAAGTGAAGTAGCTTCGGAGGGAATAATTATGACAAGTCCATTTGCCATCACGGCTGCAAGCAATACAGTTCTGCTGGACAACAATCGTCAGGCTCAGACTTCCTTTACGGTTTCCAATACGACGAGTCACACCATCCGAGGACGCGCCCACCTGGTAGTCCAGCCATCCAGCGCGGAACCGTGGTTGAGGATGCAGGGAGAGGCTGAACGCGAATTCGCCGCCAGCGAAAGCGAGCAATACGTCGTTCAACTTATCGTTCCACCCGGTGTGCCAGCCGGAGATTACACCTTCCGGCTGGATGTGGTAGACCTGGCCAATCCCGATGATAATTTCAGCGAAGGGCCGACGGTCAAATTCGTAGTACCCGCTCCTGTGCCGGCGAAAAGGCCATTTCCCTGGTGGATTGTAGCCGTTGCAGTAGGCATACTGATCCTGATAGGGGCAGGAACCTATGGTCTCGTCCAGCTCAGCCATAAAAATCCCACCGTGGCCTCAACAGCTACGGTCACCAAACCCACACCAACTCCTCTACCTCCTACTCCGACTCCAACACCTAAGCCTCTATTCAGCCCTGGAACCTGGCAAGGACAATTTGATAATGGCCCGATACAATTTTCTTTAATAGTAAACACTATTCAGAATGGCGCAATTGCGGGAACATTAGATCAGAGCCATTTTGAAGGAGCAACCGTTGAAAACATAACAGGCACCGAAGGTAATTTGAATCTCTTTGCTCCTAATGCCCAGAACCGCTTACAATTTGCAATTCAGCATTTTGGAAATGGCACCGGGATTTTTGTAGATTTCACGAATCTTTCTTTTGCGCCAGGCTCCAAAGGTATCGCTAATTTATGTATAGCTGTTTTAAATTGCTCATTCGATGCAGTGGTTTATCAAGATGGCAGCTTACATGGTGTTTATTTCTATCCTGGCCATACTCAGCCGGATGGCACGTTTGTTTTAGATAAAATATCACAAGGGTCTATTCCAACCGAATATCCACCCAATTTGTTGAATGCTCCTCTACCTTCAGGGTCACGAGATTCTTATGTCAAGGATAGCGCTGTTCTTTGAAAATGCTTACAGGCTACCAGCGTTGCTGAACCTGGGAGCGAATATACGTATCGTACACTTCTCGCGAAGAATCTCTGGTCCCCCCTTTCATTAAGCCAAGCCACCGCATCTGAGCTGACGGACTTCTGGGTAATTACCAGAATATACCCTATTTACAACTCTGCTCCAATGTGCTATTATCATCTTGCCAGGGGATGTAGCTCAGCTGGGAGAGCGCGACAATCGCACTGTCGAGGTCAGGGGTTCGAGCCCCCTCATCTCCACCCTGTACAAGCCATAATGCCTTGCAAATCGCAAATCATTGTGGTATAGTATAATGCACAGAGGAAGTAAGCAAGAGCAAAGCAGTGAGCAGGAGTAGTAGGTCAATCTCTTGCAGAGAGTAGCCGGGTGGTGCAAGGCTACAACCTTTTGACCGAACTCGCCTGTGAGCAGCAAGCGTGAAGCATTCATTCTTCGATGGTACTTATGTACCGTAAGAGTAATAGCGCTTGCCGGAACGCCCGTTACCGCGTAGAATGAGTTTCGTTCTCGGACGCTTAACAGGAACTAGCAGATATGGGCCTGTAGCGCAGCTGGAAGAGCGCATCCATGGCATGGATGAGGTCAGGGGTTCGAGCCCCCTCAGGTCCACCATACGCGTCCAGAATGAATAAATTTGGGTGGTACCACGGAAGAAAAGCCTTTCGTCCCTTGCGGATGAAAGGCTCTTTTTTATTGTTTCCCTGTTTGTTGAAGTTGTCCCAAATCAAATCGTTATTATCCATGTTGTTTAGAGAAAGGGGGGTGTATTATGATTACCCGAACCAGGTATAACCCCAAAGAAATCGAAGAGAAGTGGCAGACGCAGTGGGAGGCCGAACAATTGTATCATGCTCCCGATGACTCGCCGAAACCAAAATTCTATAACCTGGTGATGTTGCCCTACCCGTCCGGTGACCTGCATATCGGCCACTGGTACAACTTCGCGCCCGCCGATGCCTATGGGCGTTTCATACGCAGGCATGGCTATAATGTCATGCAGCCCATCGGTTTCGACGCCTTCGGTCTGCCCGCCGAAAATGCCGCCATCTCGCGTGGTGTTCAGGCGCGCACGTGGACGCTGGCAAATATCGAAACCATGCGCAGGCAGCTGCGCCGGATGGGTGCTGCGTGGGATTGGGAGCGCGAAATCATTTCGTGCTTGCCCGATTACTACAAATGGACGGAATGGCTGTTCCTGCAATTCTATAAGCACGGGCTGGCCTATCGTACTAAGGCACCTGCCAACTGGTGTCCCAGCTGCAATACCACGCTGGCGAACGAGCAGGTACTGGCCGATGGCACCTGCGAGCGCTGTGGCAGCCAGGTGATTCGCAAGGAGATCGACCAGTGGCTGCTGCGAATCACCAACTATGCCGAGGAGCTGCTGGACTTCTCCAAGATCGAGTGGCCTGAAAAGACCGTGACCATGCAGCGCAACTGGATCGGGCGCAGCGAGGGAGCTGAGATTCGTTTCTACGCCGAGGTCAATGGGCAGCGCGAGGAGATTCCGGTCTTCACCACGCGCCCGGATACGATCTACGGCGTCACGTTCTTTGTGCTGGCGCCGGAGCATCCGATGGTCGAAAAGATCACCACGCCCGAACATAAGGCCGAAGTCGATGCCTATGTGGACCAGGCAAGGCACATGACCGAGATCGAGCGCATGAATACAGAAAAGGAGAAGACGGGCGTCTTCACCGGTGGTTATGTAACCAATCCGGTCAGCGGCGAGCAGGTTCCGGTATGGATCGCCGATTACGTGCTGATGGGCTATGGTTCGGGCGCAATCATGGGTGTTCCGGCGCATGACCAGCGCGATTTCGAGTTTGCCCGCAAGTTCGGCATTCCCATACGCGAGGTAATTCGGCCAGCCGGCGAGGAGCCGAGCGATCCGGATACCTGGACTGAGGCGAAAGTGGCGCTGGGCGTGATGGTTAACTCCGGCCCATTCGACGGCACGCCCGCGGATGAGGCGATTACCGCCGTTACCCGGTACGTAGAGGAACAGGGCATTGGCAAATTCATGGTTTCCTATCGCCTGCGCGACTGGCTGATCAGCCGCCAGCGATATTGGGGTTCGCCCATCCCTATCGTGTATTGTCCAACGCATGGGACAGTGCCGGTACCAGAGGATCAACTGCCGGTGATCCTGCCGGAAAATGTGGAGTTCAAGCCAACCGGAGAGTCACCGCTGCGCTACGAGCCTGACTTCGTCAACACAACCTGCCCAATTTGTGGCGGTCCGGCGACGCGAGAGACCGATACCATGGACACCTTCATCTGTTCGTCCTGGTACTTCCTGCGCTATGCCGATCCACATAACGAGCAGCAGGCATGGAGCCAGGAGGCGATGAAACGCTGGCTGCCCGTCGATCAATACATCGGCGGGCCGGAACACGCAGTCCTGCACCTGCTGTACGCGCGTTTCTTCATCAAGGCGCTGCGCGATATGGGCTACCTGGACTTCGACGAGCCGTTCACACGCCTGTATCACCAGGGTATGGTGCTGGGACCCGATGGTCAGAAGATGTCCAAGTCGCATGGCAATGTCGTGGCTCCCGACGAATACGTCGAGAAGTACAGCACCGACGCGGTACGCTGCTACCTGATGTTCATGGGACCGTTCGATCAGGGCGGCACCTTCAAGGCCGACAACCTGGAGGGCGTGTGGCGCTTCCTGAACCGCTTCTGGAACCTGGTCACCGAGTCCTGGATCGATAATCCAACCTTTGAGGAGACCGGCGAAAGCAAGACAATCGAGCGGCTGCGCAATAAGACCATCAAGCGCGTGACCGAAGACCTGAGCAATTTCCGCTTCAACACGGCGCTGGCCGCGCTGATGGAATGCAACAACGCGCTGATCAAGCAGCAAAACGAGCCGGTGGCGCGCAGCAAAGCCTATCGCGACACGCTGGAGACGATGATAGAACTGCTGGCGCCGATGGCTCCATACATCACCGAGGAGTTGTGGCACCTGACGGGTCACATCGGCAGCGTCCACGTGAGTGAATGGCCTGCATATGACGAGGCCCTGACGCGCGACGAGACCTTCACGCTGGTCGTCCAGGTCAACGGCAGGGTACGCGAGCGCATTGAAGTCGCCTCGGGCACCAGCGAGGGTGAGATTCGCATGCTGGCCCTGGACAATCCGCGTGTGGCCTCTTTCATCGGTGATGCCACGGTCCAGAAGGTCGTTTACGTGCCTGAGCGACTGATTAATATTGTGGTAAGAAACGAGTAGTTTCACACCTGGACATAGCAAAACCAACCCAAAGCGACTGATCACTTTGGGTTGGTTTTGCTATGTCCAGATTCCATCACCATTTTTTGTAACCTTCCAACGTTAATATCATAGTAAGAAATATGACCTGGTTATCCTCTAGCATAGGTTTATGTATGTCTACAGGATTGGCCGGTTTTTCGTGGAACTTATGGGATAGGTAAAACGTATATCTGTCATAAGTTGAAGCAATGTGAGGTAACTCACAGCGCAGGGGTAAGTTGATAGATAGCCGGAGCGCATATTTTCCGTTTATACTTTGTTCGTGAGGAATAAGTAGAAGGGGATGTATGTTGTGAAGGTTACTATCGCATTCGTATTTGAAAATGTATAGGGCCATTCGTCTAAAACAATATGCATATGACAATAGGCGAGGGGCCATAAACACTTATTGAAAACGCGGAATATATTCACCGTTAGCCCACGAATAAAGGGCGGAAGGAAACTATAATGAATCCGCAAATCGAATCTGAAAAACAAATTGAACAGCTGTCCACTGTTGAAACGGCGACCACAGAAACCGATATGGCTCTTCTTGCTGAGGGCAAGTTCACCGAGGACGAAGTGACTTCTCTGCTCTGGCTGCGCCAGTGGTATCAAAACGGTGGTAGTGACCGCGTCGAGGTCCTGCGCCGCCTTGAATTCCTCAAGCTGATGGTCATGAGCGGACGGATAGAACTGTAGGAGAGAAAGCCGAGAGGCACAGCATCGAACTACTGTCCCTATGCTTCTCGGCTTTCTTCTTGTAATTTGTACATTTAGCTATGATTGGTCATCTGTTCCTTTTTGCCTGCCGCCTCACTTTCTCCCGAGCTTCCACAAGGCATCATCTCTCTCTAACTTGAACCAGGTAATACCAGGATCTAATTGGAGCGCACGGTCGAAGTCTTGAATGGCACGATAATAATCCTGGAGATAATAATAAGCCAGTCCTCGATTAGCATAACGTGTAGCATTGGGGGCGAGACTAATCGCCTGGTTAAAGTTAGCTATTGCTAGTCTATAGTCTTTAAGATCACTATAAATATTGCCACGATTGTTGTACGCAAGAGCATAATTGGAATCAAGAACGATAGCTTGATTATAAGCTGCAATAGCCTCTTGATATCTTCCAGCTTTACGATAAGCGACTCCTTCCTTTACCCATTGTTCCTTTGTCTTTCGGGGCAATGGTGTATAAACTTGCGACTGAGTGGTTTTCATTGGAGACGGCGCACTTGCCATAGATGGTTTGACCAAAACAGTCGGAGCATATATAGCTTGATCGCACTGTTGAACTGCCACAGCCAATACCTGCGCAAACTCCTGCACACTGGCAAAACGCTTCTCATACTCCTTTTCCAAAGCCTTCAGCACAACCTTCTCAATCTCAGATGAAAGATTTGGAACCTTCTCCCTCAACGGCGGTGGTGGCGTCGAAAAATGCTGGGAGACGATCTCCCAGGATGTCCCATCGAATGGCCTGGTGCCAGTAAGCCACTCATAGACTACTATCCCTAATGCATACTGGTCGCTGGCTATGCGCGGTTTGCCTTGCAACTGTTCGGGTGCCATGTAGGGTAGCGTTCCGACCTGATCCTGTGTATTCATTGAGCGTGAGCTATGGGCGACGACGGCAATGCCAAAGTCGCTCAGTAAGGCATTCTCTCCATCAAGCAGCATATTCTCCGGTTTGATATCGCGATGGATGAGCTTTTGATCGTGGGCGTATTGCAGGGCAGAGGCAATCTGGGTGACGTAGGGGAGTATTATTGCAGGTGGCAATCGTGTTCCCTTGGGGAAACGCTGCCGTAAGGTGCCATCGGCAACATAATCCATGACGAGAAAGGGAGTGCCGTTATCGACGCCGAAGTCCAGGACACGGATGATATGCGGGTGTTTCAGGCGAGCGATGGTGCGGGCCTCGTTGCGGAATTGCTCGATTTCGTCGGAGGTCAATCTGGCGGTCAGGACTTTAATAGCAGCTTCAGTTCCCAGGTGAATATGTTCACCAAGATAGACTTCGGCAAAGCCGCCTTCGCCTAGCAGTCGAACAAGGCGATAGTTGCCGAGTTGTTGTCCTACGCGGTCTGGCATGGATGCTGCTCCCTTAAGAGTTGATTGAGATCGCGATGTTCATACGGCAGATTCATCAATTGCCAATTGTCTTGGATTGGTTAGAGGTATTGTAGAGCATGCAAGGGGTGGGAGTCAAGGAGATAGTTCTTACACCGCAAAAGTGAATGCTCCCAAAGGCCCATTATATACAAAAATGCCTCTTGCGAGAACATCCCGACCAATTAGAGCAATGAGCTATTGACCATTTATAATCTGTCCAGATAAGTCCACTCCTGCAACAGCAGAGAAATCGAAATCAATACCCGCCGCTGGAAATGTAAAGTGTGCAGGAAACAAATTATGGAGAACTGGACCTGCTGCGGTCCCAGTAGTTACCACTCCTATTGGATTTACCCCTAATTGACCCATTATGGGAGCATGCACACAACTTCTTGTTGCGCCAGTATCTATTAATGCAATACCAGTGATAGGTGAAGGAAGAGGTATTTGTTGCCTGGCATAAAGGTTTGCAAGTGCCTGGGGAATAGACACAGAAATATCAAGAATGGGGCCATTGACAGTGAGTACTGCATGAGTTATTTGCTGGCCACCTGGGACATTCGCAAATGCTTGACTATTGTAAACTGGCATACAAAACTCTAAAAATTAATATGGAGCAAACCAGCAGTTAAGGCAGGATAGAAAATAGTGTCATCGCCGTCCAGAACTTGCTTTATCAAAAAGGGTTGATTGCCAAATGTCTCAAGACCTGCCTGATATGCTTCTGCATCTGTAGTAAATGCACCCGCTAACATCTCACCCTTAATCAGGACAAACTGACCCTTATAGAGTTTTTGATATTCTTGTTTGTGTTTCTGAAAGTATTCAAGTTCGGTCTGTAAGGGATTTTGTTCGCTCATAGCAATGATCTTACCATGTAAATGCTCAGAAAACAAGTATAAATTCCCGGTGATTACCCATAAATTCGCAAGAGGATTCGAGTGTGCGAGGGATTCTTATCAAATTCCGCACCGCAAGCTTACGCGTTGTCCTCATTATAATATCATCAACAGGTGAAAATGAGAACAACGCGTAAAAACTTTCTGCTTACTCCCTCAAAAACCGTTCCACCCTCCACCGAATCCCCTCCGGCGTCAACCCCAGCGCCTCATCGTGCTGTTTAGGCGTGCCATAACGGGATAGCACTTTATGAGGGACGCCGATGGACTCGATGGCGACCGGAACGCGATCCATCGCGGCGGAGATATCGGGTATCAGCACGCCAGCGTAGTATGGCTCGACCAGCACGATCTTGTTACTGCGGCAATGCGCGCGGAATGTCTCAGCATCGAATGGCGCTACAGTAGTGCAGTAAAGTACGGTCACATCTAAATCCTTCACGGCTGGCAGCGTATAGGATAGGGAGGGACCTACCGCGAGAATTGTTGCCTGATTGCCGGTCTGAATCACTTCGAGCTTGCCAAAATGAACAGGGTAATCCTGGGAATTGGTTGAACCGCTCAGGCGATAGTACGTTGGCGAGCCATTGGCATATGATTCGCGGAAGAGCCTGTCGAATTCTCCAGCCGTCCCTGGAGCAACTATCTGCATGCCTGGCAGACTGCGCAAAATCTGTACATCACCGGGGCCGTGATGCGTCATACCCTCGGTGCTGTAGTCGTAGGAGGCTCCGATGCTGATGAAGTTGCCCTCCAATTCTTGATAGCAGAAATCGTCCTTGATCTGCTCGAAAGGACGCTCGACCAGGAATGGTGTGATGCTGTGCAATATCGGGATGAAGCCTTCCAGGGCCATACCGGCCGCTACGCTGGTCATCGTCTGCTCCATAATTCCCACATTGATGATGCGCTCTGATCGGAGAGCCGCATTGAAGACTTCGACACTTATATCGCTGAGTACGAGGACAAGCCGTTCGTCATTCTCCAGCAGTTCGCTCACGGTCCGAATCATTTGCTGCCGCATTGTCATGGTTGTCGTCATTATTATTTCTCTCCTGTGTTAGCTAGTCCAGTATCTCCGCGATAACTACTGTGGGACGGTCTGGATCGGTTCTTGATAGCGCTTGATAGATTTGTTCGTGATCGCGGCCATTAATAGTGGTCGTGGCCCAGCCGAAAGCAGCGAATTTTGCTGCCGGGTCGCCGAGATCTTCAGAACTGGAGTGATTATTGACCAGGATGCAGGTCAGGCGCGAAAGATGCCGGAATCCGGCCAGAAGGGCGGCCTCCCAGATAGTGCCCTCGTTGCACTCACCATCCCCAATCAATACGAAGACCCTGGCCGGATTCCGCTTAATGCGCAGCGCCATCGCCATGCCGACCGCCATCGGAAAACCGTGTCCCAGCGAACCGGTAGATGCTTCTACACCCGGCACCTGGTTACGATCAGGGTGCGTGCCCAGAATACTGTCCCACTTCATGAAAGTCGGCAACAGAGAAGGTGAGAAAAAGCCCTTGTCGGCCAGGATAGCGTAGAACGCGACGCAGCCATGTCCCTTGCTTAATACAAAGCGGTCCCGGTCTTCGCTTCTGGGGTTTTTGGGGTCATAGCGTAGGATGCGATCATACAACACCCATAACACGTCGAGAGTAGAACTTGTGCTGCTGCTATGCTTCTCGTCACCACGAGTTATATCCATCAGTTGGCGGATACGAAAAAGATCAGCGTTCATGATTTGCTCCATATAACTGTTTACTTAAAATCCTAAAAACAGTCTACAAGGAGCATCGCTCACAGACAAGGCGCTAAAGGCCAGTTATGTACTGTCCCGAAGGACAGTTAATGTATGATCTTACTATGCAAAAAAACCTTTCCCTATTTATTTATAGCCGATATCTTATAGCCAATGTTATCATCAAGCCAGGCTTCTCTATAGAAGTAGAGTTTGCCGAAAATAGCGATACCAGAAAAAAAGTATGCGCACAGCATAGGTCTTCGGATTACCCAAAAGATAACCAAACAGAGGCCATCTACGTACATGTAAGCAGAAACACAAGCACGAACGGCTGTGTAAACAAACGACAGCCGTTTTATAATAGAACTAGATGAATCAAATCAGGAAAGCCGAGAGATAAGGACCTTATGCGTATCATACTTTACCTTGGGAAAGGCGGCGTTGGTAAAACAACCATTGCCGCCGCGACTGCTGTTCGTTCTGCCGCGTTGGGCAAACGTACTCTTGTGGTAAGCACAGACCTGGCACATAGTCTTGCCGATTGCCTCAATACTCCACTTACATCAGAGCCGAAGGAACTATCGCCAAACCTGTGGGCGCAGGAAGTCAATGTGCTGGAAGAGATGCGTCACGGTTGGGGCAAAGTGCAGGCATCGATGAGCAAAGTGCTGCGCAAGCAGGGGTTAGATTCGATAATGTCGGAAGAACTGGCCCTCATACCAGGGATGGATGAGATTGTCAGCCTGCTCAATATCTATCGCAATGCGCGCGACGGCAACTTCGAGGTCGTTATAATCGATGCTGCTCCCACCGGCGAGACGGTACGCCTGCTTAGCATGCCCGATACTTTTCAGTGGTACGCGGGTCGTATCATGAGCCTCAACAGCGGCACGCTCAGTCTCGCGCGCCCGTTGATCAAGGCTTTCATGCCCTCCGGGGAGATCTTAGATACAATCAATCTCCTCAGCGAGCGCGTCAAAGTGTTGCGCGGCGTTCTGAGCAATCCCGATATCAGTTCTTATAGACCGGTGGTCAATCCGGAACGCATGGTGATCAAAGAGGCACTGCGCGCGGAAACCTACCTGGCGCTCTTCGGTTACCCCATCGATGGCGTGGTATGCAATCGCGTCATTCAACCCGGCAATTATGCCGATCCTTTTATGCAGGAACTCTACCGCAACCAGGAGAAGCTGCGCAACCAGATACACGCAACGTTCTCGCCTCTGCCAATCTGGGAAGCCCCCTATTATTCGCACGAAATACTCGGTATTCCACAGCTCAGTGAGTTAGCCCAGGAAGTGTTTGGCGATACCGACCCCACGCGTGTCTTCTACCGCGGACCGATCCAGGAAGTATTCCGCCAGGGAGATACCTATGTACTGCGCCTGCCCCTGCCACATGTGGAGATGGACAAGGTTGTGATGACCAAAAAAGGCGACGAGATGATCGTCGAGATCGGCAATTTCAAGCGCGATATCACGCTGCCCGCCATGCTGGCCAATTCGGAGGCGACGGTCGCAAAATTTGTGAATAAGGCGCTGGAGATCCACTTTGCGGCGCCGGATACCTCATCTACATCAGAGGTGGCTTAACCGGTCTTTTAGAAAGGTCTGGGAGCATCTTAAGAGATGCTCCCATTTTTTGTCCCTATGGGCGTGGGGCATTCGAATTATCGAAAATATCCGGTTCATCAGTGCCGGGCCGGACAGGCTGCTCGAAGAAGCTATCCTTATCGAGATCGGGCTTATTCCATTTGACCGGCCTATCGTATTTTTGCGTCGCCTCGTCTTCGACGCTGTTGCTGGCAATGACATCAGGATCGACCGGCTGGCCGAAACGACTATTGGCCTCTAACGCCCCATTACGTCGCAGTATGTCAAGCGCCTCGATGATGCGATCACCTGCCCTGACCGTTACGATAATGCGCCCTGCCTCGAACTCCTGCTGATAGTGGCGGGCATCCTCTTCGGGTATGCCGAGCGCGATCATCGCTCCAAGAAAACCACCTGCGACCGCTCCCAGCGCTATTCCGCTCAAGGTAGCGGCGAGAATGCCACCTGCTATCGCCGGGCCAAAACCGGGGATCAGCAGGGACACAGCAGCGCTTAACAGGCCACCAATTACTCCGCCTGAGACGGCTCCTGTCGCGGCGCCTGCTGCCGTTGTCGTCTCAGGTTCTGCAACACGCGGAACGCTTTCCTGTATTGTCTCGTCACGAACCGCGAACCCAACCTGGTCATTACTAAAACCGGCCTGGTGAAGTTCATTTAAGGCACGCTCTGCCAAAGCCCTGTCCTCGAAGACTCCTACCACTGTTGAACGTTCGGTTGTTGTCATACATTCACTCCTTATGTGTTATGATGAGATGCCTGTTGGCATCCAGATGTTGAATTTCGTAACCCCGCTATTGACACGGTTGAAGTTAGCGTAAAGTTACATGAGTAGCCGCGCCATCGATACCTACACAGCTAGTAACAGCCACCTCTTTATGTTAGAATGATGGCAACGGTCAGACTCATGGCGAATCGTAACGAGCAAGAGCGACTTCTCAATGTGAAGTGATATCTCGTGATGTATATCATAAGAAACATTTGAAAGGAGAGAGAGGAAAATTATGAAGTTGGAAGAATACTTTGACTTCTTGTCGGAAGACGATATTCGTCTCAAGGGCACTAGAATCGGCATCGAAACTATTCTTTATGATTATATACATCGTCAACGCTCACCAGAAGTCATTGCGAGAACGTATCCTTCACTTACCCTTGAGCAAGTTTATGCCACAATCCTTTATTATCTTCACAATAAAGATGCCGTATCAAAGTATCTGTCAGATTGGTTAGAGTGGGGGAGGGAAGAACGAAGGCGGCAGGCCAGTCACCCGTCACCGGTCAGTCAAAGGATTCGAAAGATTAAAGAGGAGAGGCAGGCTTACAAAGGAATCGCATGAGTATTCGCTATCTCATGGATGAAAATATTGATCCACTTTATAAGGCTCAATTGTTGTGGAAGAAACCTGATCTTGTGGTATATGCTGTGGGAGATCCAGGCTCTCCAGTCAAGGGAACACTTGATCCAGAAATTTTATATTGGTGTGAAGAAAACGGTTTTATTCTTGTTACTAACAACCGCAAGTCCATGCCTACTCATCTTGGAGAACATCTAGCGCAAGGACGGCATATCCCTGGTATCATTACCCTCAATGGAGAGATGAGCGTCGGAGAAACAATAGAAGAGCTTATTTTAATTGCTGAGATAGGCACAATTAGCGATTTCTAAGACCGCATTGAGTATCTACCTGTTACCTAATTTCTTTTTTTAAGTTGTAATAACCATGCCAGATCAAATTAATGCCCAGCTTGCCCAATATATTGAGCGGGCGCGTAAAGTTATACAGTATGAACAGCGTGGAAATCATCAGGATCGCGTCGTGAGAGGCGGCCTGGAATTGTTCGCGGTGCATTGGGCCGATGAAGTGAGTGCCATTTGCCAAAATGCCGGACTTGACCTCACTCCCATTCATCGCTTCACCGAACACCTGGAGGGCTATCGCCAGCAGGACCCGATGCAGCGGGCCGCCAGCCTGCGTGCCGTTCTCGCCATCCTGAGCGAGCTTGGCAGCGATAGTCAGAATGGCCAGCAGGTGGAGAACACTCCTGTCAATACGGCAGACCTCGGACGCGATCAACCGGGTATTTCAACGCATAGGAATATACCTTCTGTACGCGCTGAAACGTATGGGAGTAAGACAGCGGGTTCAGCAGCAAAAACTGCTTCAACCGGTGGCAAGACCTCATCGCACGCTCAAACAGCCTCTGACAGTGTCAACGAGGGTGCTAAGGCTCAACAGGTCGTTCAACCGGCGCGATCTTCTAATGGAACAGCGCAAAATCCTATTCACCTGGAAGCCGGTATGTCGGCAGGCCATACCGCTCTCACATTGTTGAGCGCCGATATTACTGCAGTGCCGGGGGTAGGACCATCGGTAGCGGCGAAGTTGCGCAGCCTGGGTATTCGCAGCGTGCGCGAGCTGCTCTTTTACTTCCCGCGCCAGCACCGCGACTATAGCAAGCTTACAAAAATTGCTCAGCTTCCCTTTAACGAGGTGACAACCACCATTGGCCTCATCTGGGAAGTGGAGACGACGCATGGTGGCGGCAGGCGGACACGCACAATGGCAACTATCTCGGACGATACCGGCAAACTGAAGGTGATGTGGTTCAACCAGCCCTATTTACAGAAGCAATTGCAAGCCGCCAAAGGCTCTTATCTGGTTGTAACGGGTGTCAAGCAGCGCTTCGGCAACAAAATCGAGTTCGTCGTGCGCAGTCACGAACTGCCGGAACAGGGCGACCTCTTGAACACAGGGCGATTGGTACCTATTTATCCCCTCACAGAAGGCCTGCATGCCAAGACGCTGCGGCGCTTCACCAAGTGGGCCATTGACCGTTACGCCGCCATGGTGCCAGAATTTTTGCCGGCCTCAATTCGCTCCGCGGCCAGGCTTATGCCCTTGCCTGAAGCTGTGTCGCAGATACATTACCCAGAAAATGAGGATGCGCTGTTCGCCGCTCGCCGCCGCCTGGCTTTCGATGAATTGTTCTTGATCCAGCTTGGTATGCAGGAGCGGCGCACGCGCTGGCAGCGCGAGGCTCCAGAGGGCCATGCCTTCGACATCGATCTGGAAAAAGTCTTCATTGACACCGCGGATATTCCTGAAGCCTTCAACAAAAGAGAAAAGGGACAAGGCAAGATCGATGAACAGGCGCTGGCGGGTTCTACTCTCTGGTCAACGATGGCCACGGATAAGCCTTTCGAGGCCACGCTGCCGTTTCGTTTTACCCAGGCCCAGCGCCGCGTGATTATCGAGATTTTTGGCGATCTTGCGCAAAGCAAACCGATGTCACGTCTTTTACAAGGAGATGTCGGCGCGGGCAAAACGGCTGTAGCGGCGGCGGCGCTGCTCATGGCGGCCCTCAATGGCTACCAGGGAGCGATTATGGCGCCGACCGAATTGCTCGCGGAACAGCATGCCCACAGTATCAGCGCCATGCTGGAGCCGTTCGGTATTCGAACTGTCTTGCTTACCGGGAGTTTGCGACAGCGCGAGCGGGCGATGGGACGGGCCGCTATCGAGAATGGGCAGGCGGCGGTCGCCATTGGCACGCACGCGCTGATTCAAGAGGATGTGAATTTCTCGCGCTTAGGCCTGGTCATCGTCGATGAGCAGCATCGTTTCGGCGTCGAACAGCGCGATGCGCTGCGACAAAAGGGCTATCACCCGCATATGCTGGTGATGACAGCTACACCTATTCCACGCACGCTGGCCCTGACACTTTATGGCGACCTGGACGTTTCGGTGATTGACCAGCTGCCGCCTGGACGCCAGAGGATTATTACACGCTGGCGGGCGGGCAATCGTCGCGACGAGGCTTATAAGTTGATTGCCCAGCAGGTCGCGGAAGGCAGGCAGGCCTTTATCATCTGTCCCTTGATCGAAGAGTCTGAAACGCTGGCGGTCAAAGCGGCTACCGTCGAATATGAGCGATTGAGTCGCGATGTCTTTCCCAATCTACGCCTGGGCCTGCTGCACGGGGGCATGAAGTCGAACGAGAAGGATATGGTGATGCGCCAGTTCCGCGATGGTGCCCTGGATATACTGGTAGCGACCTCGGTAATAGAGGTAGGCATCGATGTGCCGAATGCCACGGTAATGGTAATCGAGGATGCCGATAGATTCGGTCTTTCGCAACTGCACCAGTTTCGCGGGCGCGTTGGTCGTGGCAAATACCAGTCGTATTGCTATGTACTGAGCGCGGATGCAAGCCTGCAGGCGCAAGAACGCCTGGAAGTATTTCAGATAACGGACGATGGCTTCCGGCTGGCAGAGCAGGATCTGAAACTGCGCGGGCCAGGGGACTTTTTTGGGGTGCGCCAGAGCGGTGTGCCGGAACTGCGCATGGCCGACCTGAGCGATACACCATTGATCGAACTATCGCGCTCGCTGGCCGCGAAGCTGTGGGAGAGCGACCCTTATTTGCGCAAGCCTGAGCATACAGCATTGCGCGAAAGAATGCACCTGTTCTGGCAAGGTTTTATGGCACATTAATCCTACGCGGGGTTGCCGAAAATATTTTGTGAAACCCATAATCCGGTCTCTACACCCTATTGCCGAAAGCTAGCCAATATGATTTAATGGAAGCATCTCAAAGTCGTTTTAGTGCTGAATTGGCACTTTGAAGGGATAGCAGCTTGAGTAGAGAGCAACAGACAGGGCGTATCGCCGTCTATCCGGGCAGTTTCGACCCGCTCACCAATGGTCACCTTGATATCGCGCGGCGTGCCGCCCGCCTCTTTGATACGCTGATTGTGGCTGTCTATGCCGTTCCTGAAAAGAATTTGCTCTTCACGGTTGAGGAGCGCCAGCAGCTCTGGCAAGAGGTGCTGGCCTCAGAAGACCTGCCCAATGTGCGGGTCGACCATTTTACGCAACTGCTTGTAGAATATGTGCGTGAAGTAGGAGGGCACGTCGTTATCAAGGGATTGCGCTCGCCTAACGATTTTGAGTCTGAGTTCCAGCAAGGATTGATGAATCGAAAGCTAGCGCCGGAAATTGAAACCGTTTGCCTGCTGACGAATTTACAAAATCTCTTTGTGAGTTCTTCCCTGCTCAAGCAGGTTGCCCGCCTGGGAGGGGATGTGAGAGATATGCTCCCACCGCCGGTGTTGCGAGCATTACAAGCAAAATATGGTACGTAGTGCGTTCAGGCCGCTTGAACTGGCAGCGGCGCAATTGGGCATGGAGAAAGAGCGTGGATATAGATATCCTCTACCTGGTAGATCGCTTAGAAAATCTCGTTACGGGCAGCCGTAGAATGCCTCTTACGAATCAGATTATGATTCGTGAATCTGATATCCTCAGCATTATTGATCAGATGCGCACATCCATCCCCGACGAAATCAAGCAGGCGCGACGCATTATTCAGGATAAAGAGCGAATTATGGCCCAGGCTCAGGCTGACGCCAACAAGCTGATGGCACGAGCGCGCGAGGAGTCAGAACGAGCGATAAATCGCGAAGGGCTGTTGCGGGCAGCGGAGGAACGTTCGCAAGAAATGCTGCGGCAGGCCGAGGCGAGCGCGGAGCAACTGAAAACCGAGGCCGATGCCTATGTCGCGGAAACTCTGCGGGGGCTGCGCGACCACCTTGCCAGCATCGAGATGGAGGTTGGTCGCTCTATTTTAAGCATCGAAAAAGGTCTCGCCAGCCTGGAACTGTCACCGGAAGAAGAGAACATGGAGGGCGAGGACGGCGGAGAATCCGGGGACGATTATGACGATTATGAGCAGCAGGCCAATGCATCCCCGCCGCGCCCCGTTCCACGGCGTTCTTCGCTGGCCGTTGATACCAGGGGCGGCCCGATGTATTCGCAGGATTCGAACTACCAATAGGGTCGTGAGCTTGCTCCTCCCTCGTCAGGATTTGCAAAGTCTGATTGTTCGGTTTCTGACAACCCAAATCGCTGAGCTAACAAGCTTCTGACTTCGCTCTTGTCGCTTCTAAAGCGGAACACTTCTGTCCTCTTTCTGTGGCATACTATCATGAAAAAGCAGGATGTCGTAAACATCCCAGATACTTCACATGAAAGAGGAAATAGATGACTCAACAGACAACATTCCCGTCAGCCCATGCGCTCGTAGCGTATATCAATCCTGACCGATTGCATAAAAATCCGGCGTTTACCCAGGTGATTAGCGTCAGTGGACCCGTGAAAACCATCTACGTCGGTGGTCAGAATGCAGTCGATGTGCAGGGAACCATTGTTGGCAAAGGAGATCTTAAAGCTCAGACCGCGCAGGTACTCGCTAATCTGCGCGAGGCACTCGCTGCTGCTGGAGCCGGGCCAGAGCATATCATTAAATGGAATATATTCCTGCTTCAGGGACAATCGCTGCAGGAAGGATTTGAAGCGTTTCAGCAGTTCTGGGGGCTTCGTCCCAATCCGCCTACCATTACTATGGCATATGTCTCCGGGCTGGGGAACCCGGACTTTCTCATCGAAATGGATGCGGTTGCGGTTGTTCCGCTTGCCTGAAGAAACATGAATCATCCCAGATTTTTGGGGAAAAGCTGAGCTAGCCAAAGCATCGCTCCTTCAACTTCACAGCAATCCACGTCGCTCACTGTCGAAGCGTATCAATAGTATCCGCGAACGGTTATGGCCTTATGGACTCGATATCGTCAATAGAGAGATCAGGGATATACTTTACTTGCCAGCTCTGTATCTACACAGCAGGCAGTAAGATCATAGCTTTGGGTCCTCAGACAGGAGACCGGCTTGGGCAACAAACGCATCCTACTCCTCGGATGTGACAGAAAGATATGTAGTGGCACCCCTGGCGGGAACCCTGTCTGGGGAGACAAGTAACCAGGCTCGTCCGTCCACGTGAAAGGGGTCAGTCCACTACCTATGGATGTAGACTTCGCTGTATAGCTCTACATTCTGGAGAGGGATTGAAAAGTCTTCCCAGCTGGAGGCGCAACGAATCTGGCCCTACACTCCTCGAGGGGTACTGACCTGTCGCACAAAGGCCTTGACACCCTCAACACACTGGCCTATAATGTGCAAGCACAGGATTTGAGCGTCTTCTTCATCGTGCCATCTACCTACCAGCAAGGAGATTGTAAGGAAAAACGAAATGGAATGCGCCACCGCCATGTTTTATTTTATGTAATAGCCATATAATCTGATTATGGGTATGAAATGATGGAGGGTTTGACAGTGTTTTACAACGTGGCGCAGCTAATGAAGGCTCCAGTAGGGACTGCATTAGTCGATGATTTTCATGAAGAAGATGTTCAACTCGATGACGATATCAAGGTGATTGGCCCGATTGATGGGCATGTACGCATGCGCCGTACTAACCAGGGGTTGCTGGTTGATGGTTGGGCTGACCTCACGCTTGAACTTTCTTGCACCCGCTGTTTGAAGACATTCGAGCAGCCAATGCATGTGAATTTTGAAGAACAGTTTTATCCAACTGTCGATGTCGTGACCGGTATGCCTCTGCCTCCATTTGACGAGGAAGAGATTTTTCCTATCGATGATCACCATCAAATCGATCTTACCGAAATGCTCCGGCAGGATGTACTACTTGCGCTTCCGATAGTGACGCTATGCCAGGAGGATTGTAAGGGACTTTGCTCGCAGTGCGGGTGCGATCTGAATCTTGGCACTTGTGCATGCGAACCAGAGGTCGATACACGATTCAGCGTACTGGAAAAATTGCTACAAAACGGATCGCAATCATAACAAATTGTAGGGCGTCACCGGCGCCCAGGAAAGGAAGAGGAGGGAATAAACTATGGGAGCGTTACCTAAACAACGAGTCTCGCACGCGCGCCAGGGCGAGCGACGCGCACATCATCACCTGGACTTGCCACAGCTGGTCCTGTGCCCTAACTGCAAGAAACCGCGTCTTTCCCATCACGCCTGCCCAAATTGTGGGATGTATCGCGGACGCCAGGTCTTTTATCCTAAAGCAGATAAGAAGTAAATACACGAGTTGAGAGGCAGGAGGCCATTCCTGCCTCGTCTTTATTCAAGAGTGAAGCAGCATGACAATTCCTGTCGCCTTTCTTTTTCCAGGTCAGGGTAGCCAGTCTGTAGGGATGGGAGCGGATATCTTTGCGCAATCTCCGGCAGCGCGGCAGGTCTTTGAAGAGGTAGACGAAGCGCTCGGCTTCTCACTCAGCAATCTTTGTTTTAATGGGCCGGAAGATGTGCTGCGTGAGACGATTAATGCCCAACCGGCGATAGTGACCGTGAGCCTGGCACTGTTAGCGGCCTTACAAGAATCGCTTTCTCCCGATTATTCCTGGTCTTCGCCGCTCGTTCCCAGCTATACTGCCGGTCACAGCGTGGGTGAATACACGGCGCTTGTCGCTTCCGGTGCCATAGACTTGCGCAGCGCTGTTACCCTGGTACGCGAACGAGGTCGCCTGATGCACCATGAGGGAACAGTCTGCCCAGGAGGGATGGCGGCTATCATCGGCATGGACGAGGAGACATTACGGGAGATTTGCCGGCAGGCAACGGCGGATTCGGTCGCGAATCTTCCACCACATGCTCACCCTGGGCAGGGACAGGTAGTCATCGCCAATTATAACGCGCCAGGACAAATCGTCATTTCGGGCGAACAGGATGCCTTAGCCCTGGCGATGGAACTGGCAAAAGTACGCGGCGCGAAACGCGTTATCACGCTGGATGTCAGTGGGGCCTTTCATTCACCGGTGATGCAGCCGGCGGCAGCTGGTCTTGCGCAGGCGGTGGCCGCAACAACTATCCACGATGCCACTATACCCGTCATCGGCAATATCAACGCACTGCCTTTGACCGGCGCGCAGGCTATTCGAGAAGAATTGACACAGCAGATTGCCTCATCAGTGCAATGGACGCGCACTATTGAACTGCTGGTGAGCGTGGGAGTGACCACGTTCCTTGAAATTGGTCCGGGCCAGGCCTTAGCAGGTATGGTGAAACGGATCGCCAAGGGTACCACGACGTTGAATGTTGGCAATGCGGCAGATATTGAAAAAGTGGTGGGTATCTTGCATGAAATGGGTCTCCGATCTGAGTTATAATTTAGAAAAGAGGTTGCCCTACCGGTACTGAGAAGGTAGTCTAAACAGATTGGTTTCCCGAAGGATTGAAAACTTGACAAGCATATGCAAAAGTGGCTATCTTAGCAGTATGAGGGCAGGTTTTTCTGAGTGTACGCGAGTGAAGTAAGTTCGCGGCCCATTGTATGATGTGTGGTTAGATAGGCGGGGACGGAGCAAGCTCGCGCCCCTACTTAAAGGATTTTGATGTCAACAGAATCGCCGGGTGTCGTGCGAGTTGCGCGGCAGGTGCTTACAACCATTGTGATCAATGCGGCATTACAGGTTCCGGGTGTTGTGCGCATGGCGCAGGCTACGGATCAATGGTCGCGCTTTCTGGGGCGCGAGGTACCCAGGCAGGGTGTCAGCCTGACCATCAAAGATACTACTGTCTCTGCAGACCTCTATATTGTTGTGGCAACGGGCGTGCGAGTCGTCGACGTAGGCTCGGCTATCCAGGAAGAAGTCGCCGCGGCAATTGAACATATGGTTGGAATGCAGGTACGCGAGGTGAATGTCTATGTTCAAGATGTCGCCTGAGCGTAGAGGCGCACCCTTGTGGTCGCCGGTTCCATTGAGCATTCGCACCGGGGGCGATCGCGAAGGTTTACAAGATATCGCCCCTACAAGCAATCCTGTGAGGATAGTATGCCAATAGGGATACGCAGACAAGCACGTATGATCGCACTGCAAACGCTCTACGAATATGACACGGCTCAACATGCGCCTGATGAGGTCCTGCAGCGGCATGCCGAGGAGCGTCATCTGCAACCAAAAGTGGTTGAATACGCGAGCGAATTGATCATAGGTGTGTGCGATCATCTTGCTGAGATCGATGCGCATATACAAAGTGCGGCGCGCGAATGGCCATTACAGCAGATGGCCCGAATTGATAAAAATATTCTCAGACTTGCAATCTACGAAATTCTGTTTAATAATACGGTACCAGCAAAGGCTGCTATTAACGAAGCGGTGGAGTTGGCCAAGATCTTTGGCAGCAATACTTCGAGCCGCTTTATTAATGGCGTCCTCGGTACAATATTTAATAGGGCACAACAGCAGCCCACCCCAATTGCTGAAAGTGAGGTGAAATAGTGGCTACAGTTTCAGAACGGTTGAAGAAGATTATTGTTGACCAGCTCGGCGTAGATGAGAGCGAGGTCGTTCCAAGCGCATCTTTCGTCGAGGATCTGAATGCCGATTCTCTTGACCTGGTTGAGTTAATTATGTCCCTAGAAGAGGAATTCAAACTTCAGATTTCCGATGAGGACGCCGAGAAGATCACGACGGTGCAAGAGGCCGAAGATTATATCGAAGAACATTTGCGATAATTTAGAATTTTCATAGTCTGAGAAACGCAGGTATGTAGGAATGAGATCCGCGGATCTCATTCCTACATACCTGCGTTTCTCAGACTATGAAAAAATCCTTTCTGTTTCTGAATTCACGTATTTGGATGTCACATTCCTCCATCGTCATGCATCTTCATTAGTACACGCGTAAGTGAGACGCGAACGAAACGAGTAGGTAGTGGAAACAATACCTGCTGCTCAAGCAGTAGAAACGCTTATTCAAGAATACGGCAAGCTGGTCTTCCATACCATTTATGGCTTGACAGGCGACTGGGAGGAAAGCGAAGACCTGACTCAGGATACGTTCCACCAGGCCTTGAAGTCGATTGACGCGGCTCGTGCCAAAAGCGGTGATGAGTTTCACGCCAAGGCCTGGCTGTTACGCATTGCCTTAAATACTGTCCGTATGCAAAGGCGGCGGCGAGCCATTTTCCGCTTCATTCCTTTCTCGCTGGTGCAGAGGGAAGAGCAGAAAGAAAAAGGGTATGAATCAGATACGGATGTGCTGAATGAGCGCGCGGCACCACTACAACCGGCCGGCTACGGCGCAGTTGAGGGGGTTGACCTCGAAACGTTCGTGGCAGAGCGGGATGCCGTTCAAAGAACGATGGCGCATCTCACAGAGAATTTACGTCTCTGTCTCTTGCTCTCGGTGGTCGCTCGTCTCTCAACGCCAGAGATAGCTGAAATGCTGCATCTTGAGGAGTCAGCGGTGCGCCAGCGCCTGGCACGAGCGCGCAAGCAGTTCCAGCACTTTTACGCGCTTGAGAGCGATGAAGAAATCGTTGACGACGCAAAAGCCGCCCGCAATGCGGATGCGGCACAAAAGCATCCAGACAGGCAACAAAAACATCTGGAGCGGGTTGAGAGCCACTCAGCAATGGATATTTCTCAGCCCTCGCCGCTGTGGAGGAACCATGCAGAACGACTCTATCGAGACCCTGCTGTTACGCCACTATGGTAGTACAGCGCAAGCGCCCGCTTACCTGGAAGAGCAACTGCGCACTTCGGTGCGCCGGCAGGCGGCTGCCATGCGCAAAAAGGAACGCGAGGCGACTGCCCTGATGCAGCGGCGCTTTAGCCGCCGCCAGGTGATGCGGCTCGTGGTTGGTCTTGGCACATCGAGTATCGGCGTAGCGAGCCTGCACGCGCTTGAAACAGCCTTGCCCGCCTCGAAAGTTGCGCAGCCTGCCTATTCGTGAAGCGTCGTTTGCAATAGTCCATTTGTCGTATTTTAGCGTAGTATTCTGTTGAAGAGGGGACCATACGAGTAGCCCCCTACACAGTACGTAGACCATACAGATTCAGAAAGGATACCTACCATGCCATTCGGATTTCACGGACTCGACCTCGTCGTTATTCTCGTTATCGCGCTGCTGATCTTCGGCCCCAAAAAGCTGCCGGAGATGGGCGCTTCCATCGGTAAGAGCATCAAAGAGTTCCAGAAAGGGATGAAAGAAGTCACAGGTCATAAAGATGACGATGACGACGATGACGACGAAGAGGAGGCACATCCCATCAGCTCTAAGGATATGAAGAAACTGAAGAGCAAGGTCAGCACCGAGCCTGCCCCCAAGTCCAGTGTCAGCGAAATGAGTAGCCCGGCCGAGCCTGCCAGCCCGGAAGTCAGTGAAGTTCATGTCGACTAATGTTGGTTGCTCGTAACATAGGGCAGGCCCATAACCTGCCCCTACAGGAGAAGCTATGGCAACCAGAAACATAGATCAGCGCGATCCAGACGAAATCGTCGACGACCTCGATTTAGAGGACGACGACGATGACGATGATGACGAGGAGGAGGACGAAGGCGGAGCTACTATGACCCTGATAGAGCACCTGGAGGAGCTCCGCTGGCGCATCTTCAAATCAGCAATTGCCATCGTAGTCTTTGGGATCGTTGCCTTCATCTTCCGTGACCCAATTGAGAAGTTTCTTACTTATCCCTTGCCCAAGACAGCCGATGCGTTGGGTACCGGTAAGATTGTCGTTACAGGAGTAGGCGAGGGCTTTACTGTCTATCTCAAGATCTCATTTGCTGTAGGCCTTCTGCTTGCGTTGCCTATCGTCCTTTATCAGATATGGGCATTCATATCACCAGGGCTTCTAGCAAAAGAGAAGAAAAATGCGGTGCCGTTTATCGTCATCGGCATTGTTCTCTTCGTTATGGGCGTTGCGCTCGGTTACATTGTACTGCGTTTCCCGGTGGAATGGCTGATCAATTTTGCCTCGGACAGCTTTACGCCGCTTATAACAGCCGATTCCTACTTTACCTTTGTAACATACTTCATGCTGGCCTTCGGTATCGTTTTTGAGATTCCGTTAGTGCTAACGTTCATGGCCCAACTCGGGCTGATTACGGCAAAGACACTCACGAAGCGGCGAGCGATGGCCTATGTAATCATGTGGGTTGCGGCGACGTTCTTAACGCCCGGAGCCGACCCATACAGTCCGGTGATTCTGGGAGTGGCGATGACGTTCCTCTTTGAGTTGACGGTCATTTTCATCCGCATATTCAACCGCCAGGAGTCAGAGGCTGTCGCATAACATATGAATTTAATGTGCCATTTGCCATCTCATATGGGCAAGGGAATGGTCTGATAGGTTCCGATGAACCTCTAGGCCGTTCCCTTGCCCATATAATCCCTCAACGCGATTCTTTCTCAGTCAATGGAGAGTCTTCAATTCGGTGGATTGGCCTGGTTCGCGGAGTTCACACCGCTGGCAGTGGGAAAAACCTTGCTGCTGTTTGGGGTTGTATTTATTGCTCTTGGCGCGGTCTTATCGTCATCACGTCGCCCTCTTCCCCGCCCAAATTTCCCCCATAAAATTCCAATGGCAGGCAGGTAAAATATGGGAGCCAGCAGAAAGACTGATGAATAGCCCAGATGCACGATCATCAGCCCCCCAATGGGCGTTGTAATGGCCTCGGCTCCTTGAAACGCGGCCTGATACCCGCTATTGGCCAGACCTCGTTTTTGCTCTGAGACGGCTTCCATTGAGAAGACCTGTAGAATACCGTTCGACATATCCATTGCTCCTTGCCGGAAAAGGTAGAGCGCGGCAGCCAATGGCAAGAGTCCGGTCAGGCCAATCGTGATCATCAAGGGAATGCTTATTAACCTTGTCCAGACCATGGTGTTGACCTTGCCGATATGTAAAGCCAGCCAGGGAGCAGCTAGTGTGAGCAGCGCGGTAATGGTGTTTGCGCCAGCATCGATAAATCCGAAGAGTGCAGAAGAGGCTCCAAGGTGTTTCACGAAGAAAAGATTGAAGTACGGAATAAATAATCCTGCCCCTAACCCGATAAATATCTGCACCAGAAGGAGCACAAAAAAAGGACTTGCTAACACTTTTTTCCATTGCGCTCGCCTGATCGCCAGGAACCAGGCCTTGAATGATGCGATAGAAGCTGCCATTGAGCGCCAGGACGACCGGTAGAGAGCCGATTGATCGCGCTCGTGGTCGTCCCTACCCTCTTGATCCTGGCGTGGCTTCGTACTGCTCATAAGAAATAGAGGGATGAAGCTCGGCGCCGCTATGATGCCGGCAAACAGAAGGGCTATTTGATAGGAGCGCGGATAGGGTTGGCTTGCGAGCAGCCCCGAGGCAGAGGATGGTAGAGGCGCCATCAACCAGGGTATCCCACGCAACCAGATAGGTAGGATGCCGCCCAGGATTTCGCCAAGCACTAAGGTAATCAGGCTGATAGCAATATTCATGCTGAAGAGCTGGGGACGCTCATCCGGCGTGCTATTGAGCGTCAAGAAAGGGGCATTTATCACAAGAATAAAGGCGAGGCCGATACCGGCGACAAAAGCGCTGGCCAGCAGCGGTAAGGGTTGACGAAAAAGGATCTGTCCTGCCCCTGCCAGGCCAATCAACGCGCTCGACCAGATCAGGATCGCCTTGCCACTGAAACGGTCGATGATGATACCTGCCGGGAAGATTGCCAGTCCTGCTCCTACCGTTCCCACGAAAAGAACGGTACCGATAAAATCGGCACCGTAGCCTAAAGACGCGAGGTATAAGTTATAGAGAACCAGCAGGATGCCGGCAGTGACGCCACTCAGCGCATTACTGATGAGGTACAGGCGAGCATTGCGCGAAAAACGAGCAAACTGCCGTGCATACTCAACGAATAAATGCATCGTCGGATTGCGGCCTGTCGATTGCCTGCACAGGTTGAGGAGCCTGGATTCCTGCGGCTTCCGCCAGATGTTGGGCCGCCTCGTGTTCCGCGTCCTGCGAGCCTAAGGCACGAATCTGGCTGGCGCCCACGGTGCCATCACTGCTCTCTTTTTCCGCCTTGTCAACCAGTATCCTGTATCCCGGGCTTTTGAAAGTAATACCGGCCTTTTCCAACTCTGGATGGGAGTCCCGTTTCGTCAGGCCCGGCAGGAAAAAGGCTTTTGCCATCTGCTGCACCATGACAGTACGGGCGCGAAACTCGATGACGGCCTGCGCAACGCGCTCGCTGCCCTGGTCAATTTTCTTTTCGATCTTCGTCGCCTGCATCGGAACCTGGCCGACCGCTCGCACAATTTTATTTTCACCTGGTTCTGGCGGAGGCAATACTCCCTTATTGCCCTCTTCAAGCGAGTGATTGACGCTTTCGACGGTCGGGCGCAATTTTTTGATCAATTCGGTTTTTTGATGCACCCAGGTAAAAGCGAACATCAAACCTGCCGCGAGGGCCAGACCAATCAGGATATAGATGAACATGTAGAGGCCCAGGAGAATGGCTGCCGCCTGTCCCCATGGAGCCAGGGGGTCACCTGCCAGTATATACGATAACATCGTCAATCACCTCCCACAGCGGAATCCAACTCCAATCGTTTTTGCCGCTCCACCCGCTCATCATAGCGGCTGCGCGTGCGCCCCTTGCCCAGAAACACACGGAACATCTGTTGCGCGGCAACAACGGTAGAAACCGCTCGCACACTTGGCGCGACCGCAAATTCGCTCGTCAGTTTGGCGGTAGTGCCAATCGTATTTGCTGTCTCGCCCGCATTCCTTGCCGTCTCTTTCACTGCACCCAGCGTCTCCTGCACCGATGCCATTAAGGGCTTGACCTCGTTCCGCACGAGGGTAATGGTCTGAATGAGCTCGAATATGGCAAAGATCAACAGAGCAGTCGAGATCAGTGTAACGGCCGCCAGGATGATCAATGCAACGTAAAGCACATCCAGCAGTACACCAAAGATACCAGCAATGATAAAACCCGCAATGACGAGTATACCGATGACGGCTGCCGCGATGATCGCGTATCGTATTGCACCTTTCATAAACGCCCTCCGAAAATTAGTGAGTAGTTCTACTTGATTATAGCTCATGACGGCTGAAAATAGCTATCTCTTCTTACTGTACACGGATTAGAGGCGGCAAAAGGCTACAAAGCAGACAGAAAAGCCACCGCTCATATCAGGAGCGGTGGCTACTGTGTATCCCAATAGAGAATAGACGCGTTTTAATTCGCCGTAGGATGAGTGATGGGCCGGGCGGTTCCCGTGTATACGACCGGGGCGGTCGAGACAATTGTGCCACCCGTTACAGGTAATCCACCTTTGACGGTATACATGGCCTCATTGAACTTAGTGCCCTTGTTCTTCTTAGCCACGGCGAACACGGGATAAGCGTTGCCATTGGAGGCGATGGAGGTCGAAATGTAGTCACCTACCATACGGCCCTGGTTGGTGTTAGCCAACCACGTGAGCATCATTGGGCCTGCAAGTTGTTTGCTTGCGGACCAGGAAGCCCCACCATTGGTCGAAGAAATGTAGCCAACATCCAACTGGCAGTTACTGGTGCAGCTGGCATTCGTGAAGTAGTAGTACGTCACTGCAATATGTGCATTGCTGCCCGACGTCGACTTGTCTACAGCAATACCGGGAATGAAGTGATCGACGTTACTGCCCACGGGGTCGGCAGGGACACGTTGTACCGCTGACCAATGGGTGCCATCGGAGGAGGTGCTATAGACGATATCGTTGGCGCTGCAGCCGTTCTCGAAGCGGCAGTCCTGCCAGGCAACGTAGACGGTACCGGAGCCATCGATCTCAGCTGAAGGGAGGGGACTGGTGCGAATAGGCGCCTGCTCAGTGAAGGTATCCAAAGTTGCCACGGTGACAGCAGCCGTCCAGCTGGAGCCGCCATTCGTCGAGGTGAAAGCGGAGATGGTGCCATTGAGATCCTCAAAAGGCACGATTACCGTACCGTTGGGCTGCACTAATGGTTGTCCTCCCAGGCCAAAGGGATTGTTGGCCGGAGATTTGGCAGCTCCCCATGTGCTTCCGCCATTCGTGGAGGTACTCATCAGCTCCTGGTCATTGTTATTGACGTTGTCAAATTCGGTGTAGCAGTTTCCGTAGAACTTGCTGGTTGATGTGTTGTCGCAGACGCTCCAGTTTTTATCAAAGAACGCCCCTGAATTATCGACCGGAACCGGGTTGCTCCAGGTTAGCCCTCCATCGGTTGAGCGGCTGACATCCACATCCACCGGTGGTTGTTCGGCCCCTGAAAGCCCCAGGAAAGAAATGATCCAGACATTATGCTTTGCATCGTAAGCAACGGATGGATCGCTGACACGCGCATATGGTCCTGGAGGAGTAGAGTAGGGCGTAGTACCCGGCAAGAAGCCATTCTTCCAGGTTGCGCCATTATCGGTCGAGGTAGCCCAACCGATGTCCGAACTGCCACCATCAAAGAATCGCCCAGACTGGAATGCGGAGACGATGGTAGAACCAAAGGTAAAGGTGTCTGGCTCTACTTGCGTTTTGTGCTGGCTCGTCTGATTGGTGAAAGGGTCTTTGCTCAGCCTGAGCAAGGTACCTTTCGCCCCCACAGAGGCAAATGCTAATGAGGCCGTTACGAGTGCCAGCAGCAGGGCAACAGTCACGCTTAGAGCAGCGCGCATTGGCCGGTGAGAGTGAGAGATAGGCATAGATGTTTCTCCTTGAAACAAAATAGAGACAGCGGTTTGAAAAGGGGACAGGCGAATTGCTGTCCCCACAATTCGCCCATACCGTCAAGCAAAGATCTCCAGCAGCTCTGGAAGAGGCGACCGGAGATCATTTGTCCTACGCATTATTTCGAATGCCGCCGATGAACTCCTGGTCAATGCCGTTACGGGTATCGGTCCAGACAGCATAAAGGGTCTTGCCATCCCAGTAGTTGCCTGTATAGTCTCCGATGAATGAACCGCCGAAACCATCGTTGAACGGATTCGAGGGCTTGGAGGCCAGTTGGAAGTTTGTGCCAAAGGTCGAACCGTTCGTGGAAAGAACGCCAAACTCTTCATAGTTGACATTGTTGGGGTCATTGCGACGATCCAACCAGGTGACACCTACGACTCCAGTGGGGCTGACGCTCAACCAGGGGAAGAATTCGTCGTTGGCGGCGGTGGTTACACGTACTGGACTGCCCCAGGAGGAGCCACCATTGGAGGAGGTGGAGACCTCCACCTGCATCTGGGTTCCAGTATAATTATAGAAAGCGGCGTAGAGATGGCCGCTGTTGGATCCGCTGCTGTTGTCAACATCAACGACAGCAGGGTTGTTCACGCGCTCGTCGGTATTGGGAACATTGCCATAGTAGGCGCAACCGCAGCTATCGGGCACCAATTGGACCGAAGCAATGGTCACCGGATTGCTCCAGGTATTGCCGCCATCGGTAGACTTGGAGAACATCAGGTTCACCTTGGTGCCACCACAGTCGCCTGCCGGGCCACTCGTCAAGCAGCGCATCCAGGTGACATAGACTGTACCGTCTTTGCCAACGGCCAGGTCGCTAAACTGGTCAAGTTTGGGCAGGTTCTGAACCGTATCGACCGCCACCGTTTTCCAGGTAGCGCCACCATCGGTCGAATGCGAGACGGAGATCTGGTCAGCGGTATCGCTTGAATTGAATTGGGTGACTGAGATGTAGAGGGCATTGGCATGCGGACTACTGGGATTGGTATCAATTTGCAGCCAGTCCTTATCGGTGAGGCCACCAGACATGAGGGGATTCACAGCAATGGCCGGGGCACTCCAGGTCTGGCCGTTATTGCTGGACTTCTGAAAGATGATCTCACCGGTGGATCCGTTGGGACTATCAATGCCGGTGATGTAGGAGTTGCCGTTCAGATCGTAGCCGACTCCAGGATCACCCTCACCAAATTGCCCCGTAAGATTCTGCATGCAGAAGAGGCTCCACTTCTTGCCCGCGGTACTGGAGCTATAAAACCCCTGTGTATTGGGGCAATTGTAGTCATTAGCACCCGTTAAGAGTTGCTTACTGTTTTTAGGGTTGGCCACAATAGGGGTTTCATTGTTGGGTTGTGACCCTTGTGAGACCTGCTTATCCTTCAAGGCACAAGGAGCGGGTTTACACTTCAGATCAGGGGAGATACCGGGAGCAGGGGCATGACCATTTAAGTGGATGGTGCCGTTATGGATGCCTTGTGCTACGAGTACGCCTGTTGAGAGTGGACTCTTTGGTAACAGCTGCTTACCCTGGCTGATAGTGCTTTGTGCATTGGCCGAAGCAGAGAAAGCTACCAGCATGAGCAGCCCAATAAATACAGGGCCGCACAGCAGACGTGCAATCTTTTTCATATTGGATTCCATTTCCTCCAGTTTGACATCTGCGGGTTATTACTTGCAGATATCAGGACAAATTGACAACAGCTTATCCTATAAAAGTGAGGCTACTCTATAGCAAACTGGTCGTGTTGCATGAGAGATACACGGGACAGATGTATCCAATAATCAACACGGCTGTACTGTTTGCCATACGGCTCATTCTCACTCAGCATGTACCTGGGAGAAATGGCAAAAGAACAGGCAATTATTACGAGGTAATCCTTGAAAAGAGCATCAATCACCTCGTTGCTGCTAGAAGACCCCCACTATCATAGCCACGTAGTTTGCAATCGATTTTGGCACCCGGTATACCTGTTCCAGGCATACCATTAGATAAACACTTCATTGTACACAATAAAGAGTATAACCGATAAACAGGCCTTTGTAAAGGGAAAACCACAACAAATTTCAACTTGCCTGGTAGATGAAAAGCAAACAAATTAGCACGAGCTTAGAAACCTGAGCATGAACTGAAAAAATACTGAGACTTTCTATTGTTGACTTGCAACGGCGCCCGCTTGCGTTTATTTTGAGAGTAGATACATCAGTTTTAAGCATAAGTCTGTCTAACCGAATAGATATCCAGCAACCTGGAGAAGGAGCGAAAATGCTAGCACTGAGCCTGATTCTGGCAGATGGTGTGACCATCAAAATCGGAGACAATGTCTGGACATTTGGCCTCAATTTCATCATTTACCTGATCATTGCGGCCATTATTGGATTGATTGCGGAGTTTATTGTCGGCTGGCGATTGCCGTTTGGCTTCATCGGAGCGATCATCGCAGCGTTGATCGGCATCTGGCTGATGACCAACGTGATCATTATCACTGGCCTGCCCGATATTAAAATCAATACGACGCCGCCGGTCTATCTGCTACGAGCATTGATCGGAGCCATCATATTAGTGGCGATATGGCACCTGATAACATACCCACTCTATCGCCGCCGTCGGCGCTATTACCGCAGAGTGTGAACAAAAGCTTGACCGGTTAGTAGCCCTCGGACAGGGTATTTGCTACAGTATACTCTGTCCGAGGGTTTTATTTTGCGGTTTTTACGATCATGTTGTCGTGGTATGCGTGCAATTGACCTGGCCGGAGAAATAAGGGTGCAGGGCAACTTCCAATCTCATTGAACGTATTACTCCTTAGGATATAATGGTTGGTACGAGTAGGGCGAATTGCGCGCTGTTTATGAGGCTCTGGTGGAGAATACTCTTCTTACAAACGATAAAGATACTCGTACCATGCGGGTTCGAGCAAGCTACCGGGCCGCTATGCACGCAAACAGCAGGTTGTCAAAGTTCAAGCGTATCTCCTGGTTTACCTGGATTATTACGATTGGAACCACCGGCTTCTGGTGTTTCACTGCGTATCAGGTAGCGCTGGCATCTGGCGCTTATGGCTTTCATGCTATCCTGGCAAACGTTTTTGCCGATACACAAAACGCCGATGTGCTTATCCGGTATGGGGCAAAATATAATGAGGCGATTATCGCCGGACAATACTGGCGTTTTATTACGCCTATCTTTTTGCACGTCAATATTCTGCATGTGAGCCTGAATATGCTCAATTTCTTTATTCTGGGCCTATTCATCGAGCGCCTGTTCGGTCACCTGCGTTTCCTGTTGATCTACCTGCTGACGGGAGTTGTCAGCATTATCGCGAGTTTTTATTTCGCGCCGCAAGATGTCAGCGTCGGTGCGTCGGGCGCTATTTTCGGGCTGGTGGGCGCTTATAGCGTCTTCATTCTGATACATCGCCGCGCGTTTAGCCATGGCGGTATCCCTGCCATCGCCTGGCTGGTGGTCATTATTGGCTTGAATCTTGGCATCGGACTGGTCATTCCTAACGTGGACAATTATGCTCATCTAGGCGGATTCGTGAGTGGCTGTCTGTTGGGATGTTTTTTCGCCCCGTTCTACGTTGTATTACCAGAAGAGGGAAAATCGCAGTTGTTGGATATGCATAGCTTATCCCGCCGCTGGCCTCTTGCCCTGATAGCGATAGCAATCACGATATTTCTTGCAATTATCGCAGTACATTTTAGTGGAGGATAATCTTTTGGATGCACAAACAGATATTCAGACCTACCTGGAGCAAGGGAGGCGGGCACTTGCTCAGGGTCAGGGGCGGGAAGCAGCTATCGCTTACGCGCATGCCGCTCAGATCGAGCCGAATAACCCGCTAGTTCACCTGGGTCTCGCCGAGGCAAATCTGGCCCTTGGTTCCTATGGCGTTGTCTATATGGCCTGCCGCAAGGTGCAGGAGTTGCAGCCGGAGGGCGGCGTCGAGAGCGATATGGCAAAGACGCTGCTCGACCTGTTAGATCGCCGCTACGAACGCGCCTTGCAGGATGTCGACGCCGTAATTGCCGAGGACCCGGGCAATGCCTACGCGCATGCACTGCGCTCTTACCTGCTGCGTCTCAACCGGCAGGATTACGATGCAGGTCTGGCGCGGGCGCGAGCTGCTCGCCTCTCGTATGGTGGAACCTTCGAAAACGTCTTTCCGCCCGTCGAGCCTGTCTATGCTGCCGGCTACACCGGCGCACCCACTATACCCGGCGCCCCGGGGAAAAATATACCCAATGGACAGGCTATGAATGGATTTGCTCCGCCGAGAATTGAACGAGAGCAAGTACCAACATGGTCGCGCCCGAACCCTATGCAGCGCCAGGTTGTGCGCACCCGTTTCTGGATGAGCCAGAATCCGCGCTTTGTGACCAACATCTTAATTGCCATCAATGTGGTGATTTACCTGGTTCTGCTCGTGTTGAGTGCTACCATCGGACAGGGCATCGGTTCGCTGGGTGATATTGACCAGGGCGTGCTTATAAACGCAGGAGCGCAGGTTAACCTCTACGTGTCACAGGGGCAGGTATGGCGTATCTTCACTGCTATGTTCCTGCACTTCAACCTGATACACATTGGTCTGAACATGCTCTCGCTCTTCCTGATAGGGGTAGCAGTTGAAGTCTTCTTTGGCAAATGGCGCTACCTGGTGATTTACCTGGGATCTGGCATCGTGGGTGGCATTGTCACCTACTTCACGCTGCCATCGAATACTATAGCTGCTGGCGCTTCAGGAGCCATCTTCGGCGTCTTCGGTGCCCTGGGAGTCTTTTATATTGCGAACCGGCAGGCGCTGGGCAGGTATGGCACGGGCGCCATCATGAACTGGCTATTCTGGCTGGGCTTGAACCTGGTATTCGGCTTCGAGACGCCCGGCATCGGCATTCAGGACCACATAGGTGGCCTGATTGCCGGTATAATCCTGGCCATCATCCTCATGCCCAGGAGAAGGCTCGGGCGATCATAAGGCGATCATCAAGAGCAAATATGAGTCATATTGAAGCTTGACGAACGGGGAGAGGAGGGCGTAGCCTGGTGGTCGCACTCTCCTCCTTGCCTGTTCCCCAATTCGGGATCCCTCATGTCCGCTCTTTATCCTGATAGAGATAAAGAAATATTCTGACGCTTAATGAAACGTGATCAGTCCGGTTTGGATGCTCTGGTACACTAGAGATAAGGAGTCGAGCATGCAATCTTGCTGTGACCCGGCTGAGTCACGAAGGATCCTATCCATGCCCTTTACCCCCCTTGCTCGACTCTTTTCCCCTTTCTTTCTGTGACTAGAACCATAACTTGGCGCTGACGACACGATATGCTTCCAGTTGCGCGACATGCGGTAGCTGTATCCTGCAAACAGAGAATGGGCTTAATCGCAAAAGTGCGTGGAAAGGGTCATGATTTCATCGTGAGGGAATGCCGATGCCTCCGCTTGAGCCCTGCTCCAAACAAGGAAGTTGTCCTGTGAATATTTCACACGATTCCACACACTTTTACGAATACCCTTTTGTTGTGAATTGTTGCTCACGTCTCTCTATAGTGTCGAATGTGAAGATCTTTTCACAAACCCCAAAAAGCAAATGACATTAGGGTTTTTATCGTGTATGCTTCGACTTAGAATGAGTATGAATGGGTACAAAAACGGAGAGAATAGATGGCATCTCACGTTTATACAACTGCTGAGGTTGTGCGGACAACGGGCTTCTCTCATAAGCAACTGGATTATTGGGCCTCGACAGGGTTGCTTGTGCCTAGTGAGCAGCAATCGCATGGACCAGGTACCCGTAGACTGTACTCTGTAGATGACCTGGTACAACTACAATTCATTCGCCATCTCAAAAGCTATGGGTGGTCAACACGCAAGATTGGGCAGGCAGCAAAAACACTGCGAGAGGTAATGAATGTATCTGATCCACTCAAGTATGCAATTTTGGTGAATGGGAAAAATATGCTCATTGCCCTCTGCAAAACAAAAGAAGGCGAACGAATCGCGATTGATGCGCTGAGCGTCGGTGGACAACAAGTCATGGGCATTGTTGTAGAGATGCTAATAGAAGAAGCCTATCAGCTCACCAGTGAGATTAAAGAACCTGCGAGGGATGAGGAAGCGATCCGATGAATACCATCGACTTAAAAAATACGTTGCTAGAAGAGCTAGACTTCATCTTTATCAAAAACGGAATGAGCCATTGGGTGGAAGATATGATGCAGGATGTGCTTATTTATTCCCTAAATCATATCACGAAAAAAAGCAATCCTGGCCTACTTGTGCTCGATTGGAACACTTTAGGCCAGGAAATGCTCTGATCACTACAATCTTAAGACGCCTGTCACAATATTGCTTACACTGCCTCCTCCAGCAACGTTCGCCCTGTAAACTGGCTGTTATACAGGTCGGCGTAGAAGCCGTTCTTGGCCAGCAGTTCCTCGTGGGTTCCCTTCTCCACGATGGTGCCGTGATTCATGACCAGGATCAGGTCGGCGTCGCGAATGGTGGAGAGCCGGTGGGCAATCACAAAGCTCGTGCGGCCTTTCATCAGTTCGGTCATGGCCTTCTGAATCTGAATCTCGGTTCGCGTATCCACGCTGCTGGTCGCCTCATCCAGGATCAGGATTTCGGGATCGGCAAGGAACGCGCGAGCAATCGTCAGCAACTGCTTCTGGCCCTGTGAGATGTTCGAGGCCTCTTCGTTGAGAACGGTGTTATAGCCCTCAGGCAGCGTGCGAATGAAGTGATCGGCATTGGCCGCCTTCGCTGCCCGCACGATCTCATCTTCAGTAGCATTCTCGCGACCGTAGGCGATATTGGCGCGGATGGTGTCGTTGAAGAGCCAGGTGTCCTGAAGCACCATACCGAACATGCGGCGTAACGCTCCACGCTTAATCTCCGTGATACCGACGCCATCGACCAGGATGCGCCCACCGTTGACCTCGTAGAAACGCATCAGCAGGTTGACCAGCGTTGTTTTTCCGGCGCCGGTCGGGCCGACAATGGCGATCATCTGCCCTGGCTGGACATCGATGTTCATATCCTGCATCAGGATGTTGTCCGGGCTATAGCCAAACCTGACATGCTCGAACTGCACCGCGCCCTCTGGATGCTCGATGACCTTCGCGTCAACGGCCTCTGGAACCTCTTCCTGCTCATCGAGTAGTTCAAAGAGGCGCTCCGCCGAGGCCATCGCCGACTGGATAACGTTAGCGATGTTGGCCAGCATGGTAATCGGCTGCGTAAACTGCTGCGCGTACTGGATGAACGCCTGCACATCGCCAATCGCAATGGCATTCTTTGTCACCATGATGCTGCCCACCACGGCTACGAAGACGTAGCCGATATTGCCGACGAAGCGCATCAATGGCATGATAATGCCCGAAACAAACTGCGCTCTCCAACCTGCGTCATACAGCTTTTCGTTGCGCCGGTCGAATTCGTCGATGGCTTCGCGCTCGTGGCCGAATACTTTGACAATCTTGTGACCTGCAAGCATCTCTTCGACATGCCCATTCAGTTCACCAAGTGACCTCTGCTGCCTGCGGAAGTACTCCTGCGAGCGTTTCGCGATGCCCATGGTGATGAACAGGCTTAACGGGAAGGTCAGCAGGACGATCAGGCTGAGCAATGGGCTGATGGTTAGCATCAGCACCAGCACACCAACCAGCGTCACTGCCGAGCTAATCAACTGCGTGACACTCTGCTGGAGCGTGGTGCTGAGGTTATCCATGTCATTGACGATGCGGCTCATAATTTCGCCGTGCGTATGCGAATCAAAGTACTTCAGAGGAAGACGCGAGAGCTTCTCATCGACCTCTTTACGCAATTGATACATGGTGCGCTGTGCTACGCCCGCCATCACATACTGCTGGATGTACATGAAGATGGCGCTGATCACGTACAATCCAAGCAAAATCAGCAGCACCGTCGCGATGTAATGGAAGTCGATCGAGGGTATGGGCAGGTGCCTCTGATACGCCTCGAACTTCGCGATTAAGCCTTCGAACAGCCTGGTTGTGGCTAATCCTAAAATTTTTGGGCCAACAATATTGAACACGGTGCCAATAATGGCCGTGATAAGCACGACGATCAACAGGAATCTCTGCGGCAGGAAGTAGCGGAGCAGGCGCAATGCCGTACCTTTAAAATCCTTGGCCTTCTCTACCGGCCTGCCCATGGCTCCCCAGCCACCTCTGCCCATCGGACCCGGCCCCATTGCGCCAGGTCGTTGTCCTCTATTTTGCATACTCATGCTATTTCCCCCGTGATTTTTTTATTATATAGGCAGCTGGCCGATGAATCGGCGGTGGGCGCGATGAATCGGCCCCTACGATTTGCCTTCATGCTATTCCCTCCGCGATTTCCTCACTTGAAAGCTGCGAGAAGACGATTTCGCGATAGACCTCGCTGGTCTGCAGCAGTTCGCGATGCGTGCCGAGGCCGGCGATTTTGCCCTCGTCCAGGACAATGATCTGGTCGGCATCCATTACGGTGCTGACGCGCTGGGCGACGATCAGAACGGTCGAATTCTGCGTCTCTTTTTTGAGCGCGGCTCGCAGTTTGGCATCGGTTTTAAAGTCCAACGCGGAGAAGGTATCGTCAAAAATGTATATTTCGGGTTTGCGAACCAGCGCGCGGGCTATCGAGAGGCGCTGCTTCTGCCCGCCGGATACGTTGGTACCACCCTGGGCAATCACCGAATCGAAGCCATACTCCATTTTCTCGATGAACTCGCTCGCCTGCGCAACATCGGCGGCGTGCTGGATCTCTTCTTCGGTCGCATCCTCTTTGCCGTAGCGAATGTTCTCGGCAATGGTGCCTGAGAACAGCACTGCTTTTTGTGGCACGAAGCCGATTTTCGAACGCAGGTGCTCCTGGGACATCTCACGCACATCCACGCCATCAACCAGGATGCGGCCGCTGTCGATGTCATAGAAACGCGGGATGAGACTGACCAGCGTCGATTTGCCCGCGCCTGTTCCACCAATGATGGCGGTCACTTCGCCAGGACGCGCACTGAAGGAGATGTGCGACAGCGCCGGTTCCTCCGCACCCGGATAGCTGAAGGTCACGTCGTCGAACTCCACGTAGCCCCTCATCTCGTCCGCGCGTTTCACCTGTTCCGCATCATTGATCTCAGGCTCTATCTCCAGCACTTCATTGATGCGCGTGGCCGAGGCCGCGGAGCGTGGCAGCATGATGAACATCATCGAGATCATCAACAAGGCAAACAGAATCTGCATGGCATATTGCAGGAAAGCGATCATCGCCCCGACCTGCAAATCCCCATTATTGATACGGATAGAGCCGAACCAGAGAATAGCGATGCTTGAAACGTTCAGTATGAACATCATGAGCGGCATCAGTGTGGCTACGATGCGGTTGACCCTGATGGAAATATCCGTCAGGTCGCGGTTCGCTACATCGAAACGCTGCTCCTCGTATTTCTGGCGATCAAACGCGCGCACAACGCGCACACCGGTCAGGCCCTCGTCCAGGATCAGGTTGAGTTTGTCTAGCTTCACCTGTATGAGTCGGAAGAGTGGAATAGCCTTGCTCATCAGGATAAGAATGGCGGCTACCAGGACAGGGATGTCCACTACCAGAATCCAGGAGAGGCCAACGTCTTGATTGAGCGCCAGGATGATGCCGGCAACCATGGTAATCGGCGCCGTGATCATCATATTCAAGATGATCACCAGCATCTGCTGCACCTGCGTTGTATCGTTCGTCGTGCGGGTTATCAGGGAAGCAGTGCCGACAGTATCAAATTCATGCAGTGAAAATTTTTGTACATGCGTAAAAAGTTTGGCGCGGATAATCTTGCCAAAGCCGGTCGCGACCCGGGAAGAAATGAAAATGCCGATCACCGCACAAATCGTGCCACCGATGGCTACCAGCGCCATAATTCCCCCGGTGCGCCAGATGTAACCGATATCGTTTTTGATGATTCCGTTATCGATGATATCCGCCATCAAGGTTGGCAGGTACAGGTTAGCGATGGCCTGCCCAAAGGCGAATAATACCACGAGAACGAGTAACCATCGATACGGCTTCATGAACCGCAACAATTTAATCATACGTTTTCGTCTCCATTCAAATTACCGATATATCGTATTCTCCTTCTGATTATAACGATATATCGTATTCTGTCAAGGGAATAAAGGGAGCAATTTATCTGATGTCCGCTTATTTGCTACATTCTTGCTCAGCCGGAATCTCCTGCCCAACTCGCACGAACTCTTCCAATCCGGTGAGCAGAGCCGCGCGCCCCTCCGCGCTCATAGCCAGGAAGATTGCCCGGATGCGCCTGATAAAGTGCTGGTGCGCTTCAATCAAAGCCGCGCGCCCGGTCTCGGTAAAGACGACGAAGACCTGGCGACGATCCTGCTTATCGCGGCGGCGCTCGACCAGCCCGCGTTTTTCCAGGCTATCGACCGTACGCACGACCGTGGCAGGATCGATTCCCAGCTTCCCTGCAATCGAACCGATGGTACAGGGTTCGTTCTCCTGCGCTCTCTCAACCAGCCCCAACACCATATATTGTGTCGTACTGAAGCCATGCTGGTGCGCATGTTTGAACCCGGCCCCCAATACTTTACGCAGGTCTGAAAACGAAGTAATAAAGCGTTCGGCCTCCTCATCCACCACCCCTTGTTTCTGTGCAGTCACTATTGTATCTGTCATTGTCCCTCCATATCTACCACAAGCAACCCATTGATTCTAACAATCATTGCGAGTATCAATAATATGTACTAACAAAGAATATCCCAAAAGCAATGGTTTGTCAAGGGTCAAAAGTCACTTGTAATGTGGCGGGGATTCTTCGTTGCACTCAGAATGACAGGCCCCGGAGACACCTGGCTGTATCCGGGGCCTGTCATTCTGAGTGCAACGAAGAATCCCTGGCAAACTTCTGGAAAGCGCCAGGCAGAAATCACAAAGAAGACCCATTCAGAAAACCCTTGACATCTATACGTTTTTCTCGTATAGTATGTTCTATTAGAATGTACTACTAGAACATACTATACGAGAAAGAGAAGCTTCATGTATGAATTGCTGACGCTGGCCTTGCTCATGCATTGGCCGCTCTATGCGCAACTCATTGTCGCTATGGCCAATAACATTATGGGACCGTGGGAGAAGATCAGCCGCGGCTCATTGTCGGCGCTCTTGAAGAAACTGGAACAGGATGGATTCATCGAACCAGGCGATCCGGCACAGGTGCCATTTCCGTCTGCACGCGCGTCGCAGGTCTTCGCAATAACAGCGGCAGGACGAGAGCGTTTCTACCAACTGATGATGGATACCAGCTCGAACCCGGGGACATACCAGCGCATCTTCCATATCAAGGCACTGCACCTGGAATTTATACCATCGCAAGATCAACTCTTCTTGATCGAGCATTACATGTATTACTGCCAGATGGGCATACGTTACATGAGGAACGAAGCGCAGGATATGGCGACTAATCCAACGAAAAAGGAACCAGTGAGCAAATTCTTTCTCACGACGGCACTTGACCTGATGAAGTTGACAGAGCAGGAGTGGGAATTAGAACTGAGTTGGGTACAACATCTGCGCGAACGAGTCATCACGCGCATGAATGAGAACGAGCGAAACACTACGGAGGAAAACAATGCCTAAAAAAGCGAACTACCTGCCGCGCGGGCAGCGTCTAATGAACGCAATTTTTGCTACGATGGTGCGCCTGGGGATGATACCGGGTGCGCATTTGATGAGTGTGCCAGGGCGCAAGAGTGGGAAGATACAAACGATCCCGCTCTTTGTCCTGCATTATGAGGGGCAACGCTGGCTTGTCGCCGGGTTTGCAGGCTCCGATTGGGTGAAAAATATACGCGCGGCAGGATGGTGTGAGCTATTCCATGATCGCATGAGAGAAAAGGTACAGGTTATTGAAGTGGAGGATATGCAAGTTCGGGCTAGCGTGCTGCGAGAGTTTGTACGGAGAGCTCCGGGCGCGAGTAGAGGATACACAATTAGCCCGGATGCGCCTCTCGAAGAATATGCCGCTATTGCGCCGGAGCATCCGATTTTCCGCGTGATCGAACAGGAAAAAAACATACCCAGAAGGGCTTGACTCTGACGTTACGTCACCCTTTATACTGCTGAATGTAAGAAAGGAGGAAGCACCTGGGTCAACATTTTTATACGAGCGGCGAGTTTGCGCAGAAAGCGTCGGTATCGGTGCGCACGTTGCGCTTTTACGACAAAGTAGGGCTATTAACGCCTTCCCAATATACGGAAGCCGGATATCGCCTCTATACGGACGCCGACTTTTTCCGTCTCCAGCAAATTCTGGCCCTGAAGTTTCTTGGCTTCTCGCTGGAGGAGATCAAGTGTTGCCTGCAGGTCGGGCCGACCGCTTTGCAGGCATCGCTGGCCCTCCAGAAGGCGATGATGCAGGAGAAAAGGGAGCAGTTGAATGCCATCATCGCGGCGATTGATGAGACGGAAAAACTGCTGCGAACTCACAAAGATGACTGGGAACCGATCATTCACGTGATCCAGGTGATGCAAATGACACAATCAAACGAGTGGCGTAACAAGTACTTTACTGATGAGCAGTTGCAGAAGATGCAGGAACTCAGTGAGAAGTCCTATACTCCTGAGCAAAGGCAGAAGCTGGCCGAGTGGGGCAAGAACTGGAGCGAGGAAGATCAGCGCGTTGCCAGCCAGAAATGGAGTACCACGCTCGCGGAGCTACAACGCCTGCTGGCAACAGGCGCTGACCCGGCCAGCCCGGAGGCTCAAGATTTTATCGGGCGCTGGCTTGCCCTGATCGGAGAGTTCACGCATGGAGACCCCGGCATCACCGAAGGCCTGAAAAAGTATTACGGAACCCTGAAAGAGATGCCTGCCAATGAAGCGCCGTTCGCCTATCCATATAGTAAGGAAGGTGAGGCTTTTCTGGAGAAGGCGATAAAGCTTCATAATGAAAGGCAGGGGTGAGTAACACGATTACCTGCTAACGGATAGTTTTTGAGGAGATAGTCGCAAATCGCTGTGGCTATCTCCTCATTTATTCGTCCTCGTCTAGCGCAAGCAGGTAATCTTGCACCTCGTCCATGTTCCTGGCAATGCTCATTTTGACGATCAAGAGCTGTAGGGTCTGGGGGTCCTTTACTCCGGCCACTTGCTTCTTTGCTAGCCGTTCCAATTTTGGAAAGTTTTCTCTCACGATGGCTAGAACAGCCCCCCGAAGGGCCTCTAGACTGCCTTCCAGACGCCCTTTCTGAAGCCCCTCTTCACGACCTTCCTCACGACCTTCTTCACGCGCCCAACGAGTGAATTCCTGATAGACAGGAGTTTCCCGCAAAACATCATCCATTTCGCTTACCCTCCTTAAGAGCAAACGTTGGTCGAGGCTCCTCTCTTTTCCAAATGCTAACGAGGTTAACGTATATGCTGCAGCCAGAGAATCGCGCTTATCCTCCCGCTCAAGACCGCTGAAGATTTCATCGGCCAGTTCACGAGTGGCTCCTCCTTTTGTTAAGATCATAAAAGGCAATAACCCCGGTAGACCTAATAGCTTGAACTCATCTGATTAACCATGACGCAAAATCTTGCGCATTCTCACTGATAAAAATCTTGAACGTATCATCATACGGCGTCGCCATACCTACGTTTCCCCCTATGGTATTCTGACAAAAGTGTAACATAGGGGAAGCTTGCTGTCGAGAGGTATGAGCTAACTTGACGATTTCATTTTAAACTGAGCAATGCAAGGATACCGAAGAGCAGAATGATACCTCCCGAAATCCTGTTGATCCACACCAGCCAGCGCGCCGTAAACCGCTTGCGCAGCAGGCTGATACCGCTTGTGAGGATACACCACCAGGAGATCGAGCCAAGGAAGACGCCGCAAACAACTAGCGCGGCGGAGAGGTAACTTTTGTTCGCTTCCCCTACTCCGATGCCGGCAAAGATGGCCGCGAACGAGAGGATAGTCAGCGGATTGGTCAGGGTCAGCAGGAATGTCGAGACATAGGCTCCGGCAAATCCGTCTGCTTTAGCCGATGCCGCTCGTTCGGCAGGCTTGCTCAATATGATTTTGATGCCAAGGTAGATCAGAAACAGGCCCCCGATCAAGCGAATCCACATTTGTTGGCTGACCAGGAAACCTGTTACGACGGTCAATCCGAAAGCTGCAATCGAGCCATACACGCCGTCAGCCGTTGCGATACCAAGTCCTGATACCAGTCCATAGAGTTGTCCTCGACGTAGCGTCCGGTTAATACAGAGAATGCACATCGGGCCAACGGTAGCCGCGATAGAAAAGCCGATAATCAGACCGCGCACAAGAAAACCTATGTCCATTACTTCCTTCCTCTTTCCCCTGCATGGGCCAGGAACCGGTGTTATTTGCACAAAAAAAGTCGCCAGACCTCTTGATTAAGGTCTGGCGACTAATACGTCTACGTTTGCTTATTTTCAGGTGCTGAAAGGCAAGCGAAGTAAACCAGACCTTCTCCAAGGCTGGTTTGCCTGCTGGTTTTGAACTAGCGCATAAAAGTTACGATGATGCTCAGCCACTGATAGAGTACCTTTTTGCTTTCAGGATTCCCATCCTGCTCTCAAATTACCGGCTGCTCAACAGTACAATGCCGGACAGGATTGGCACTTCAATAATAGCATATGCCTGGTGGCTTCACAAGAGACTATCAGCCGGCACCATAATGTCATATACTAGTAGTGCCTGCATCTAGCAAACAACTATCATGGGAAAGAGAGGTAAAGTGTATGGCATTGATATCGCAACAAGATCAGGAATCGTTGAAAAAGGTTTTTGCTGAAGAATTGCCAAATGATGTGACAATTACCTACTTTACGCAGCGCGAGTCTGTCCTGTTTGTCCCAGGGCAGGAGAAGTGTGCGTATTGCAAGGAAACAGGCGAGCTACTTGAAGAAGTCGCGAATCTTTCGGAAAAACTGCACCTGGACGTGAAGGATATCGCGGATAATAAGCAGGAGGCGCAGGAACTGGGCATTACGCGCGTTCCCGCGTTCGTGCTTTCGGGGCAGGCTAAAGGCAAGGTGCGTTACTTCGGCATTCCGGCAGGATACGAGTTCTCGACCCTGGTCGAATCACTGCTCGATGTCTCTCGCGGAAAGACAGAGTTGAGCGAACAAACGCGCAAGGCCCTGGCTGGGGTCGATTCAGACCTGCATATTCAGGTCTTTGTCACCCCTACCTGACCCTATTGTCCAAGAGCAGCCAGTTTGGCTCACAGATTAGCCGTTGAGAACGAGCATATTACCGCCGATGTGATAGAGGCATCCGAGTTTATGGACCTCTCACAGCGTTACCACGTCCACGGTGTGCCCAAAACCATCATCAATGATCGCGTCGAGTTTACCGGAGCATTGCCGGAACCGCGCTTTGTCCAGCAGGTCTTGCAGGCGCTCGATCAAGAGACACAAAAATAACAGCAGATGCTACGGCTATCCGAGATAAGGGGCGGAGCAAGCTCCTCCGCCCCTACTGTAAATCCAATTATTGATAGAACCATAGCGGCACCGGCTATACTACCGAATGCGCAATCTCCTGCCATGTTTTCCCTCCATCAGTAGTTTTAAGCATAGCGATAGTATCGCCCTTACGAAGATTAATGCTTCCCGGCGGACCAGTCCTCGTGATGTTGTTGGCAAGTGCCCACCCGAGAGTGGGTGAGACAAAGCTGAAATTATACACAAGTTGAAACGGCGCATTAAGATGAAGTTGCGTCCAATGATGCCAACCATCGCTGGTTGTATAGACCATTTTACTCCTCGAATCAGAAGCCATTGCCAGGGCATGATTCATATCGATAAAATCGGCGCTGGTCACATCGAAAGGCACGGCCGTTTGAGTCCATGTCTTGCCTCCATCGTGGGTCGTATAAAGTGCCGTCCCACTGGAGTTCGGACCGGAGGTGAGAACTGAAAGCAGGCCATCTTGCTCGGTGAAAAACTGCGGCGGCCACACGATAAGGCTGCCAGGTGGAAAAGGGAGCGTTACCGGCTGCCAGGTAGCACCGGAATCGTGTGTGACATAGAGCCAGGAGTAATCGGAAGAATCCTGGTGAGAGGAAGTGCCAGTAAGCCACCCTGTCGCTGGCGTGACGAATTGCATCCTGGTGCTGGCGGTAAGCGGGGGTATGCCATATGCATCATCACTGGTTACCGGCAATTGCGAAGTCGATGGACCCCCTGCTATCTTTTGCCACGTTCTCCCGCCGTCGTTGGTATGAAAGAGTGCGATTTCTTTGCCGATGTAGGCGCTACCGGGGTCAGGGCCGGGGAAGTTATCGGTGACAAGTTCCCAGCCGTGTAATGCATCGACAAACACGGGCGATGTTTCCAGGTCACGCGCCTTGATTACGGCACTCTGCCAGTTCTGTCCGCCATCGCTGCTGTGAAAGATGCGCAATTGAGATACCTGGGTTTTGCTGTCATACTCCGGCTGCACGACGGTGGCAATCGATGCTGAACGAAAGTTGGTTGAACAGCCTTCAACATATCCCATGCCTAGACTCTCGGTAGGCTTGCACTTTAATGTGGTACTCCAATGGCTCCCGCCGTCGGTTGTTCTCAGGATGGTGTATGCACCGGAGCCGAGAGCATCCCAACTGACTGCCCATCCGACCATTGCATTGATCATATGCAGTCCGGTCAAATCACCTGCCGGTGTATTTGTACCTGGCTGATTATTTCCTTGCGTAGATGATTGGCTCCCCGTCTTATTCTGATAACCACAACTTGCGAGTATGAAAGGAACGAGCAGGCAGAGGGAGAGCATTATCATTGAAACGGAGATGATGCGACGTTGCTTCAGGCGATTGCTCCTGATAAATACTTGGGGATTGTTCATGTCGCGCCTCTTTCTTTGCTGCTGGAATGCAGTATGTATTCTTTTTAAGAAAGATGCACAAAGCATGAGAATAGTTCCGACTTTAGCAGCAACGGCTCATAGTTCCTCTAGAGACAATCGAAGCAGCTTGAGAATTTGTGGGTAAACGTCAGCGCCTCTTGCTTGCTCTGAAAAAGCCTTCCTCGCATGTCATTCTGAGCGGAGCGAAGAATCTGAAGCAAGCCCCTGATCGATCCGGCTCCTTTTGGATTCTTCGCTCTGCTCAGAATGACATGCCTGAGTTCTTCCGGTTGGATTCTTCGCTGCGCTCAGAATGACATGTCCGAACTGGCTTTCAGTGGCTTGCCATTGGTGTGGTTAAGTGATAGCATAGGCAAAACAAATCATATTCACACTCCCGCATGAGGATGAATCGAGGGAGCCGATAGATAGGGAAAAGTACATGCTGCATATCGATGCCAAACCGGTTGATCTCAAACTGACAACGCCTTTTCGTATTTCGAGAGGTGTGCAACATACCGCCCCTAATGTGGTTGTGCAAATACATCATAATGACCATGTAGGCTACGGTGAAGCCGCCCCCGATGAGTTTTACGGGGAAAACCAGGAGACGGTGCTGGCATGCATTGCGACCTTCGCGGGCAATCTGGGCGATGATCCTTTTCTGATAGAGGATATTATGAGCAACCTTGATCATCTTATTCGCTTTCACCCGGCCGCAAAAGCCGCCGTCGATATGGCACTCTATGACCTGATCGGCAAAATGCTGAATGTGCCGGTGTATAAACTACTGGGCCTGAACCCGAAGCATACGCCGCATACTTCTTTTACCATCGGCATCGATACGCCTGAGAACATGGCCAAAAAGGCACTTGCTGCGCGTGATTACCCAATCCTCAAGGTAAAAGTGGGCACCAAGCATGACCTTGAGAACCTGAAAGCCATTCGCGAAGTATCCTCAGCAACCATCCGCGTCGATGCCAACACTGCCTGGACACCCAAAGAAGCCATTAAAATGATCAACGCGCTCGCGCCTTACAACATTGAGTTCGTTGAACAGCCAGTCGCGCCGCGCGACCTCGCGGGCCTGAAACTTGTGCGCGAAAATGTGCCGCTGCCGATTATCGCGGATGAAAGCTGTGTGGCTATCGAAGACATTCCCAGGCTGGCGGAGTGCGTCGACGGAGTGAACTTCAAGCTGATGAAAAGTAACGGCATGACCAATGTGCTGAAGATGATCCACGTTGCGCGTGCCTGCAACCTGCGCGTGATGATCGGCTGCATGATCGAAAGCTCGCTGGCGATTACGGCCGCGGCCCACCTGACGCCGCTCACCGATTACGCCGACCTGGACGGCCACCTGCTCATCGACAATGACCCTTATGAGGGTGTGAGGGTTGTGAATGGGAAACTGGTGCTGCCGGATAGGCCGGGATTGGGAGTACAGAAGACGCAGAGCAAGGGATAGGAGGAGAACAATCATGCCCCAGATAGCGCCATACGGCTCATGGAAGTCACCGATTACTTCCGACCTGATCGTCGCGGAGACAATTAAATTAGAGCAGGTCGTACTCGATGGTTCAGATATCTATTGGATTGAAAGGCGTCCGGCAGAAGGCGGTCGTTATGTGATCGTGCGTAGAACGCCGGATGGAACCATAACTGATATGCTGCCAGCGCCATACAATGCGCGCACAACCGTCCATGAATACGGTGGTGGCAGCTATACCGTCAGCGATGGTGTCATCTATTTTTCAAATTTCTCGGACCAGCACCTCTACCGCTTGACGGCAGGCTCCGTTCCTAAGCCAATCGCTTTCATGGATCAGATGCGGTATGCCGACTACATCATCGACCAGCGCCATAACCGTATCATCTGTGTGCGCGAGGATCACACGCGTTCTGGTCATGAGCCGGTGAACACGCTGGTCAGCATCGCGCTTGATGGCAGCAGGAATAACCGGGTACTCGTTTCAGGCAATGATTTTTATGCTTCGCCGCGTCTCAGTCCTGACGGATCGCGCCTGGCATGGTTGACCTGGAATCATCCGAATATGCCCTGGGATGGCACGGAACTATGGATTGGGAAAATCGCAGAGGATGGCTCAATAATCGAAGCACAGCACGTCGCCGGGAGCGAGAGCGAATCCATCTTCCAGCCAGAATGGTCTCCCGACGGTGTCTTACATTTTGTTTCGGATAAGACGGACTGGTGGAATCTCTATCGCTGGCAAGATGGCAATATTGTAGCCCTGCACCCGATGGAAGCGGAGTTCGGTGTGCCACAATGGGCATTTGCCTATTCTACCTATGCTTTCGCCTCATCCGATATGCTTATTTGCAGCTATTTCGAAGAGGGAATTGCTAACCTGGCACGTCTCAATATAACAACGGGCAAATTTGAAGTCATTGATACTTTTGCTTCCAGAATTGAGTGGGTAAGGGCGACGCCGGAATACGCCATTTATATCTCCAGTGCGCCACTTGAATATTCATCGGTCAAAAAGCTAGATCTGGATACATTATCCATACATGTGCTCCGCCGGTCCAGCAAGACCCGCATAGAAACACATTATCTCACGGTACCCGATCTTATCGAGTTTCCGACGGAACATGGGCTGACCGCCTACGCTTTCTTCTATCCGCCAAGAAACAGCGATTATGAAGCACCGCGAGGCGAACTTCCTCCCCTGCTGGTTATGAGCCATGGCGGACCAACGGGGATGGCCTATAGCGAGCTCGATCTGGAAACTCAATACTGGACAAGCCGCGGTATAGCCGTCCTCGACGTAAATTATGGCGGCAGTACGGGTTTTGGCCGCGCCTATCGCCGGCGACTCGAGGGACAATGGGGCATTGTTGATGTGGATGATTGCGTGAATGGCGCGCTCTACCTGGTGGAACTTGGCCTGGTGGATGGAGACCGACTGGCCATTACAGGAGGGAGCGCGGGCGGTTATACCACGCTCTGCGCGCTCACCTTCCGCGATGTCTTCAAGGCTGGCGCCAGTCACTTTGGTATCAGTGACCTGGAAGCGCTGGAGGGCGAAGATCACAAATTCGAATCGCGGTATAACTATCGCCTGGTTGGTCCCTATCCTGAGCGACGCGACCTCTATCGCGAGCGCTCACCGATCAATTATGTGGACCGCCTCTCCTGTCCGATTATCTTCTTTCAGGGACTTGAGGACAAAGTTGTGCCTCCTCAACAGTCCGAGTTAATGGTAGCGGCCCTGCGCGCCAAAAAATTACCCGTTGCCTATATCGCATTCGAGGGCGAACAACATGGCTTCCGGCAGGCAAAGAACATCAAGCGCGCTCTGGACGGCGAGTTTTACTTTTACTCGCGCGTCTTTCATTTCACGCCCGCCGATGCGATAGCGCCGGTGCATATCGAGAACCTGTAACAGGCTCACAGCTACTATCGCCCTTTATGTAAATCAGCAGTCCATCTGGAACGGCCAGGATAGCAACTACTTCGACGGTTCGATAGGTGCTCTCGCGAAAACGTTCGATCCTGCCAGGGCGAGTGAGGTTGCGTTCAGTAACGCGACTGTATGGAAATTGTAGGCAGAGGAACTCGCTCGATTTCCTATTTACTTCTGCGGTCATCTGTGGTAATATAAGCTACACATAATACTATGGCATAAAAGCGAGCCATGTCCCTCCCCGGAGGTATGCAGAGAGGATGCGCCGGTGGCTGAAAGCGCACCTGCCAGCAAGGAGATGGATACCCCTCGCCAGCCTGTACTTGTAGGGACTCGCCTGGAGGCGTCCAGAAGGTACACGTTTTGACTACGTTAGCGGTCAGTAGAGCGCGTTCTCCATGCATTGACACATCTGTTTTTGCATATCGGAGATGCGGAATGCGGGTGGAACCACGAAGAGTTTATCTGACCTTTTCGTCCCAATGAGGGATGAAAAGGTTTTTTTATTATTCTCAATGAATGAGGAGGAATGTAGTCTTATGCCTGATGAAGCAGTATTGCAAGAGCAAGAAACGATCAATTATACGCCAATCCAGCGCATGCGGCACTCCGCGGCGCATGTCATGGCGGAGGCGGTGCTGGAAATTTTCCCTGATGCCAAACTGGCCATCGGACCGGCGATTGAAGATGGCTTCTATTATGATTTCGATCTGCCGCGCACGCTGACACCGGAAGATTTGCCGGATATCGAGCGGCGCATGGCGCGTATTATCGCCGGAAAATACCCGTTTATTCGCGACCGATGGCCGCGAGAAAAGGCTCTCGAATACTTCCGCGAGCGCGGCCAGGTGTATAAGGTTGAACTTATCGAAAACCTGCCTGATGAGGAAGTGGGCATTTACCAGCAAGACACGTTCCTTGACCTGTGCCGCGGGCCGCATGTCGAGAATACCGGCCAGATCGGGCCGTTCAAGCTGATGCGTGTTGCTGGAGCTTACTGGCGCGGGGACGAGAATCGCCCCATGCTCCAGCGCATTTACGGTACGGCCTGGTTCACGCAGGAAGAACTCGACCAGTACCTGTGGCGGCTGGAAGAGGCGCTTAAACGCGACCACCGCAAACTTGGCCGCGAATTGAAACTCTTCGTCATCAGCGACGAGGTACCGGCGGGTGTGCCCTTGTTCCTGCCGAACGGCGAGATGCTACGACACCTGATGGAGAGCTATGTACGCGAGACGCAAGAAAAATATGGCTACCAGCATGTCTGGACATCGCACCTGGGCAAGGTGAGGCTGTACAAGACTTCAAAGCACTGGTACAACTATCGCGAGAACATGTTCCCGATTATGCAGGGCGAGCAGGAGCTATCGGAGGACGATGCCTATGTGCTGAAACCGATGAACTGCCCGCACCACATCACGCTCTACAAGTCGCAGATGCATAGCTATCGCGAACTGCCCATTCGCTATGCCGAGTTTGCCACGCTCTATCGCTATGAGAAAGCGGGTACTTTGACCGGTCTCGCGCGTGTGCGCAGCCTGACACAGGATGACGCCCATGTCTTCATGCGCCCCGACCAGATTCAGGAGGAATTTAATCGCGCTATCGACCTCACGCTGGAGGTGTTCAACACTTATGGCCTGACGGACTACTGGATTTCGCTTTCCCTGCGCGACCCGAACAAAAAAGAGGATTACGCGGGCAGCGACGAGGTCTGGGAGCGAGCCGAAAGCGCATTACGCGAGGCGGTGGAGAACAAAGGTATCAAGTATCGCGAGATGATCGGTGAGGCCGCTTTCTATGGCCCCAAGACGGACTTTATGGTACGTGACGCCCTGGGTCGCGATTGGCAATGTTCGACGGTGCAGCTTGACTTCGTGCAACCTGAGAACTTCCAGCTTGAATATATCGGCGAGGATGGCCAGCCGCATCGCCCGGTGATGATCCACCGCGCGGTTACCGGCTCGACGGAACGCTTCATGGCGATGCTGATCGAGCATTATGCCGGCGCATTCCCGGTCTGGCTGGCGCCCGTGCAGGCGATGATTATCCCCATCGCCGACCGGCATATAGAGTATGCCAACAAGGTCCTGGCGGAGTTGAAAGCGGCGGGCATTCGCGCGGAGGTAGACACGCGCAGCGAGCGCATGAACGCCAAGGTGCGTGACGCGCAGTTGCAGAAAATTCCGTACATGCTCGTTGTAGGCGACAAGGAGGCCGAGGCAAACGCCGTCGCCGTCCGCCTGCGCACCAACGAGAACCTCGGGGCAAAACCGCTGCAGGAGTTCATCGAACATATAAAGAATATTGTTCAGACGAAAAGCCGGGAACTGTAACCCGTCTCGAACAAATAAATATAAATGGCAAACACGCGAGCCATGTCCCTCCCCGGAGGTATGCAGAGAGGAAACGCCGGCGGCTGAAAGCGTTCCTACCAGCAAGGAGATGGATACCCCTCGCCAGCCTGTACCTGTAAGGGCCGAAATATTGACACAAAGGTACACGTCCTGACCGCGTTACGGTCGTTAGAGCGCGTTCTGACTTGAATGAGAGCAAATTTTTGCTTGCGTATCAAATTTTTGCTTGCGTATCAAAAGGAAACGCGGAATGTGGGTGGAACCACGGAAAGTTAGAGCCTTTTCGTCCCAGTTTGGGATGAAAAGGCTTTTTTCTTGTTTGTCGTCGTCGCAGGGGGCCGATGAATCGGCGCTGGGCGCGATCAATCGGCCCCTACGGCAGAGCCGTAGTATAGCTGGGCTTGCTGATCGGGCAAGAACGGGTCATCAAGCCCTACGACAGAGCCGTAGCATTGGTTTCGAGAAGGAGGATTATCCTATGTTGAACGGAGCAGAGTTGCAAGCAGAGGGACAATATTCAGCGTTGCAGCGTATGCGCCATTCCGCGGCGCACGTGATGGCGGAAGCGATCCTGGAGATGTTTCCTGATGCTAAATTTGGTATCGGGCCGGCCATTGAAGATGGTTTTTACTATGATTTCGATCTGCCGCGTTCGCTCACGCCGGATGATTTTCCTGAAATTGAGCGGCGCATGGCACGCATCATCGCCGGGAAGTACCCTTTCGAGCATGACTACTGGTCATACGAGAAAGCGTTGAACTACTTCCGAGACCGGGGACAGAACTATAAGGTGGAGATTATAGAAAATCTGCCCGCGGAAGAGCAGCATGTTTCTGAGCAGCACAAGGGACTTCCCGAACTCTGCCGCGCTCAGGACGAGGGCAATTGGCCGCGTGAGGTCTCAATCTATCGCCAGCACAACTTTCTAGACCTGTGTCGCGGGCCGCATATAGAGCATACGGGTCAAATCGGGCCGTTCAAGCTATTGCGAGTCGCGGGGGCATACTGGCGTGGCGACGAAAACCGTCCCATGTTGCAACGTGTCTATGGCACGGCCTGGTTTACGCAAGAGGAACTTGACCGGTACCTGTGGCAGCTGGAAGAGGCGCAGAAACGCGATCACCGCAGGCTGGGCAAAGAATTGGAGTTGTTCCAGTTCGATTCATCGGCGCCGGGTATGCCGTACTGGCTGCCGAAAGGACTTAAGCTGCTCTCGCAATTCATGGACTTCTGGCGCGAGGAACATGAGAAGCGTGGCTACCAGGAAATCGCAACGCCTTTAATCAACGACAGGCGCATCTGGGAGATTTCCGGGCACTGGGAGCATTATCGCGAGGATATGTTTCTCGTTCCGGGCGACGAACACACGGAGTACGGCATCAAACCCATGAACTGTCCCAACGCCATGATTTTGTTCAATTTCAAGACGCGCAGCTATCGCGATCTGCCGATGCGCCTTGCTGATGTCAGCGTCTTGCACCGTAACGAGCGGGCGGGAACGCTGCACGGATTAATGCGCGCGCAAAAATTCCAGCAGGATGACGCCCACATCTTCGTCGCGGAAGAGCAGATAGAGCAAGAATTCGACAGCATTTTCGAACTTGCTCAGGAATTCTACAAACTCTTCAATTTGAATTTCGTGCTGCGGCTTGGTACGAGGCCGGAGGGATACATCGGAGACCTGGAGACGTGGAATCGGGCCGAGGCAACGATACGCGGCATCCTGGATAGGTACCTGGGAGCGGGAAACTACGCGGTTGAAGAGGGTGGCGGCGCATTCTACGGGCCGAAAATCGACATCGTGATGGAAGACGCGCTGGGAAGATCGTGGCAGACGGGTACGATACAGCTTGATTTCCAGCTGCCGCGCCGCTTCAACTGCAAGTACATCGATAGGGATGGTCAGGAGAAGACGCCAATCGTCATCCATCGCGCCATCTTCGGCTCATTTGAACGCTTCATCGGCATTTTGATCGAGCAGACGGCAGGAGCGTTTCCCGCCTGGCTCGCGCCTGTGCAGGCCATCCTTATTCCCATTTCTGATCGCCATGCTGACTATGCTGGCAAGGTGATGGAAGCGCTGAAAGTAGAGGGCATACGAGTCGAAGCCGATATGCGCAGCGAGCGTATGAACGCCAAGATACGCGATGCACAGCTTCAGAAGATTCCCTACATGCTGGTCGTAGGGGATAAGGAGCAGGCGGAAAATGCGGTCTCTGTGCGGCTGAGAACGAACGAGAATCTGGGCATGATGCCGGTAGAGAATTTTGTCGAGCGGCTACGGGGGATTATTCGGGCGAAAAGTTGGCAATTGTGAACAGAGTAACTTGAGCAGAAAATACGATCTCAAAGGCAGGACTTCGATCAACTGCTATAAATCAGCTGTACATGAGGATAGGAAAAGAGGCGCATACCCTGCCAGCCCCCTTTCCTATCTCTCCCTAAGTTCCATCAAGAAACGCACGCGGGCTATTCCAGGTACTTATACGCGGGCAGTGTCAAAAACTCCACAAACTGATCGTCTGTAATGATCGAGTCCAGAATCTCCGCAACCACCTGGTATTTTCCCCCGGCGAATCGCTCTTCACCAACCCTTGACCGGATTTTCTCAAGCTCGTCCTTCGCAAGTTCGCGGAAGAGTTCGACCGTCACTTTTCTGCCATCTGATAAGATGCCCTTGGGATGATGAATCCATTGCCAGATCTGCGCGCGCGAGATTTCGACCGTGGCAGCATCCTCCATCAGATTGTTGATGGGAACGCAGCCGGAACCGCGCAGCCACGATTCGAGGTACTGGAGGCTGACGCTGATGTTGTTGCGGAGTCCGGCCTCGGTAATCGTGCCTTCGGGCACTTTCAACAGGTCGGCAGCTGTGACATGCACGTCTTCGCGCTTCCTATAGATCTGGTTCGGGGTCTTCATCACGGCGTCAAATTCTTCCATCGCGATTGGCACCAGTCCTGGATGCGCTACCCAGGTGCCATCATGACCGTCGGTAGCCTCGCGCCGCTTATCGGCCCGCACGCGTTCAAGCGCCTCTTCGTTCGCCTTTGGATCGTTTTTGATGGGAATCTGCGCCGCCATGCCGCCGATGGCGTGCGCGTTGCGGCGGTGACAGGTCTTGATGGTAAGCAAGGAGTAGGAGCGCATGAAGTGCGTTGTCATTGTTACCTGGGCGCGGTCAGGGAAGATGTAGTCGGGAATGTTGCGGAACTTCTTAATCGCGCTGAAGATGTAATCCCAGCGCCCGCAATTCAAGCCGGACGAGTGCTCGCGCAGTTCGTAAAGAATTTCGTCCATCTCGAACGTCGCCAGGATGGTTTCGATCAGCACGGTGGCTTTGATAGTTCCCTGGGGAATGCCGAGATCTTTTTGCGCCAGCACGAATACATCATTCCACAGGCGGGCCTCTAGATGGCTTTCGAGCTTGGGCAGGTAAAAGTAGGGGCCGGTGCCTTTCGCGAGCAGCGTTTTGACGTTATGGAAGAAGTACAGGCCAAAATCGAAGATGCCGCCGGAGACAGGCCTGCCATCGATCAGCACGTGCTTTTCTACCAGGTGCCAGCCACGCGGGCGTACCAGCAGCGTCGCAATCTCGTCATTGAGTGCGTATTGTTTGCCCTCCGGGCTGGTATAGGTAATCGTGCGATTGACGGCATCGCGCACGTTGATCTGTCCCTGAATGGTTCCCTCCCATGTTGGGGAGAAGGCATCTTCAAAGTCGGCCATGAATACCTTCGCGCCCGAATTCAACGCATTGATGATCATTTTGCGCTCGACCGGTCCGGTGATCTCTACGCGCCGATCTTGCAGGTCTGGCGGAACAGGCGCAATCGTCCACTCGCTATTGCGAATATGCTCGGTTTCGGGCAGGAAATCCGGCAAATTGCCGGCATCGAGTTCGGCCTGCCGCCGTGCTCTTCTCTGCAACAATTCCTCGCGTCTGTCGCGGAAAGCGCGCACCAGGGTAGCGACAAATCGCAAGGCATCGGGGGACAATATTTCGGCAAATTCTGGGGTAACCGGTTCCGTAATTTCGATACCTTCTACCGGGGATTTGTAGGTAGTCATGGGGGCTTCCTTTCCTGGCTTAGATGAAATGGCGACAACATCTATAGGGGCGAAGGTGGACATGACCCTCGCCCTTGTGATCCATCCTGTTTACCAAGATTCACCTGAGAAGATGATATATCAATTAGCGGAATTGTGCCACTTCCGTCGATTCTGCCAGGGCGGTTGTCGAGGACATGCCATGGGAAATGACCTGTGCGACCTCATCGAAGTACCCGGTGCCTACCTCGCGCTGGTGTTTGGTCGCGGTGTATCCAAAGTCCTCAAGCTCGAACTCCGCCTCTTGCAGCTTCGAGTAGCCGGTCATGCCATGTGTACGGTACTCGTGCGCCAGCTTGAACATGCTGTAGTTGAGGGCATGGAAACCGGCCAGGGTGATGAACTGGAACCTGTATCCCATCTTTGCCAGTTCCTTCTGGAAGACGGCGATGGTCTCGGGATCGAGCTTCTTGCGCCAGTTGAAGGAGGGAGAGCAGTTATAGGCCAGCATCTTGCCGGGAAATTGTTCGTGAATGGCTTCAGCGAAACGGCGTGCCTCATCCAGGTTTGGTTCTGAGGTCTCGCACCACAGAAGGTCCGCGTATGGAGCATATGAGAGGCCTCGCGCGATGGCCGTTTCCAGACCGCTGCGCATCCTGTAGAACCCTTCGGGGGTGCGCTCTCCGGTGAGAAATTGCTGATCGGCGGGGTCGATATCGCTGGTAATCAGTTTAGCTGCGTTAGCATCGGTACGGGCGATGAGTATGGTTGGGACGCCCAGCACATCTGCTGCCAGGCGCGCGGCGACCAGGTTTTTAATCGCGCTTTGCGTTGGCACGAGTACTTTGCCACCCATGTGCCCGCATTTTTTCTCAGACGAGAGTTGATCTTCAAAATGCACGCCTGCCGCACCCGCTTCGATCATTGCTTTCATGAGTTCGAACACGTTCAGAGGGCCACCGAAGCCTGCCTCGGCATCCGCCACGATAGGCGCAAACCAGTAGATATCCTGCTTACCCTCTGTATAATGAATCTGGTCGGCTCGCTGGAGCGCGTGGTTAATCCTGCGCACAACCTCTGGCACGCTGTTCGAGGGGTACAGGCTCTGGTCGGGGTACATCTGCCCGGCGAGGTTGGCATCTGCGGCAACCTGCCAGCCGCTGAGATAGATCGCCTTCAATCCGGCCTTGACCTGCTGCACTGCCTGATTGCCGGTCATTGCGCCCAGGGCCGCGACGTAGGGTTCCGAGTTCAAGAGGTTCCACAGCCGCTCGGCGCCCATGCGCGCCAGCGTATATTCGATTTGAACAGACCCGCGTAATCGGAGTACATCTTCCGCACGATATGGACGAACGATTCCGTGCCAACGCAAGTTGCCCTGCCAATCGGCCTCTAGCGTTGATGCAGAAAATTTCTTCATTCCATGTTTGGAATGACCATTCATGGTATGCCGGCCATTTCCATTCGCGTTCCCATTCATCCCATTATGTTCGCTCATGATGATGTCCTTTCCTCTGGAGGCTAACGCAGGTTAATCATTGAGACACCGTTGTCTATACTTTACCTGCTATCTTCTACAGAAAGCGTACCATGCTACTTGTCATAACGTCCAGGAAAAGGCTTCGAAGGATTTGAGGTTATATATAAGTCGATAGTTATATATGGAAAAAGGGCTACTGCCTTGTATCGCTTATTGGAACTTTGTGTTTACCACCAGCAGACAGGACGGTATCATAATGTAGTGAAATTACTTGCTCTTCTTCGATTGCTGTGTTATGCTATCATCCAATACATGCAGTTTATAATTTCAAGGATAAATCCTTCCAGTGCGATTTTTTATTTATGCTTGTAATGAGAGATACAGGCATAGGATCAGTAGCATGTAGTTTGTATCTTTTTCTTCAGAGCCAACCCTGGTAGTGTAGCCGTTCACGAGAGCGTTTCTTTTAGTTCGCGGACACATCATCTTATTCGCAGTTGGTCATGCAATCGTATTTCTTTAGAAGAGGAATGGGGGATGGCATCATTTACGGATCTGGTTGCCGAGCGAATTCGCTTACGGAAAGAAGAATTCCTGGCCGGGTTATCGAGCAAGCCAGGTGATGAGATTGAGCAGCTTCTTGCTCAGGCAATTCAATCGCACTGGCACCCTTTCGAGCTTGAAAAGATCAGGGGTGCGGATCAAAGTAGATCACTGGCAGCGGCGATAGATGGCTCGAGCGCGATACGGGCTCTAAATAGTGGAGCGGATTGGGTGATTGCACAGGCCTTGCTGATTGGCCCGAACGGCCTTCGCAGGTCTGATGTCGAGACCCATTTGTTACGTGGTGAGACCGAACGCCCGGCTGTGGCGCGCTACGCTGCGCTCATGATGCGGTCGCTCGAATTGGACCTGGCCCTGAAATTTGTCGAGAGCGGAGAAGGTCATATCCTGATCCTTGATGGTTCGCTCTATGCTAATCTTCCTTACCTGCTCTACAGGCTCGCGATACGTGGTTACGAAGATGTACCCTTGCAAGTACTGGAGCAATATCTTGAGCTTTTCGATCTTTGCCAGAAACGTGGAGTCCTGCTCTTAGGCATTTCAAAAAGCGCCCGCTCGGCAGTTTTAGGTCACGCCCTGCTTGATGAACATTCCACTTCTCAGTCCCTGATCGCGCAACAACCAGCATCCGGGACCCCAGAGCCGTTAGATGCGGATGTCCAGGAAAATGAGGAAGTGGCTCCTGGCGATGCGGTGAATGGGAAAGGCAGGCGACGAGGTGTAAGATCGGGCATGAATGGGATTCCAACCGATGGAGAAATCATGCACCGTTGGACGAAAGGTGCGGGCCTCACCGATCCTGTGTTGCTGGGATCATCTTCTTTTGGGCGTGCCGGGGTAATAGCGGATGAGAAATTAACGCTACAAATAGAGGAAGCTTTGCGTGAACCACAGGTATCTCCTGATCTGCAGGCGCTACTGAGACGGCTTTCTTATGCTCCCGCGATTGGCACGTTTTATGTACGTCTTGCTCCAGGCGATGAAGTTCTGCGGGTGGATGCGTTGGCAAGCACGTTTGGTAGAGATGATCTTCACCTGCTTGGGTTTACGCGGATGCTGGTTCCTTTTACTACAGCTTTGCCACACGTCCAGTATCTTTTGGGCGAATATGGAGGCCTTTCGGTTTATAACGCGGCGCTTTACGTCGTGGATAAAGAGGTTCGCCTGCATGCCGCAACGGTAGATCATGTATATCTTCCCGTGCTGCGGCGCCAGCTTGGGCAGACGGTAGAGTATGACCGGTCGACCCGCCGCTTTATCCGGTAATGGTTCAATCCCATTTCATCTCAATCCCAACCGGGCGAGCCAGCCTGAGCGTTCGCGTCGCCTGTGCGGAAAGGATACCTCTTCAATCCGAAAAGGTCAAAAGGAATAGTCTAATGTGAGGACAGAGGGACAGAATCATGCAAAACTCGCTTTCATCTATTTGCGGACGTGAGGCAGGCTTCATCGTGGGTGAAACGAGCCCGCTGGAATTTACTTTCGTCAGCAGCCAGGAATTGCTTCCCCCACGATTGGAATACCTGGTAGTTCCAGGAGTCGAAGAAAAGGGCGGAACAGTTCCTTCAAGTGAAGCTCCCAGCACCCATGTAGATGTTCTCGCTCAGGTTGTCGAAATTGGCGTTGGTTCGGCTATTCTTTCGGATGCCCTGACTTACGATGAGACGATGGCGATACTGCGAGGCTCGTATGCTCCCCAGCCAAAGATGTACGGAAAGGCGCGTGTGATCGGCTACCTGCTTCATGGAGTGGTACGTACTCCGCGCTGCGCCGCTATTCCCGGAAGTACCGTCTATATTGCCTCTGATGCGCTTTTACAGCAATTTTTCAGCGCGGATGTAGAGGAAGGAGTGGAGGTTGGGACGCTGATCAATCGCCAGCATGTGCCTGTTCTGTTAGACCCCAATGGACTGCGTCGCCACCTGGCAATCATTGCGCAAACCGGCGCGGGCAAATCTTATCTGGCCGGCAAATTTTTCGAGAGCCTCTTACAACTTGGCGCAACGATCCTGGTTTTTGATCCAAATTCTGATTACGTGCAGATTCGCAAGAAAGCGGGTCAGCAAGAACGCCCCTATCACAACGCGGAGAAAACAGCCTTTGCCGACGATGTCAGAATCTATCGTATACCCGAAATTCAGGGCAGGCGTTTCCCGGACGAGCTCATCGGCAATGTGCTGCCTTTTACTGTGCGCTTTGCAGACCTGAGCCATGATGAGATCGCCGAGCTTGCCGGAATCTCCGAAAGGGCCACGAATCAGCGCAGGGCTATCGAACTGGCCTGCGAGCGGCTGCAGCGAGAGGGAGTGGATTACCGGCCCGGTGAATTGATTACCGCCCTGAAAGACCTCGCGGCTGCCGATAACGGCAATAAAACAACCGCGCAGGCCCAAAAATTGGAGGCTGGTAGTGGACAAAACCAGGAGGATGCGCCGGAAGAAATATTAGGGAGTGATGAACGGCGGGCGGCTCGTAAGGCAGCACAATATATTGAAGACCTGCGCCGCTTCTCGATCTGGAATTATCAGGATATTCGTATGCAAGATGTACTGCAACCACAACGGCTCACCGTGCTTGATCTGGCCGGCGCCGATAAGCTGGTCGCGGCCTACGCCGCAGAGCGCATGTTACGGGATATCTGGAAGCGCGCGATAACCGGGCAATTACATCAACCTGTTTTTATTGTACTTGAGGAAGCCCATAACTTGATTCCGGCAAACAGCCAGACACGCGCCAGCCGCATCATCAATACCATTGCCGCCGAAGGACGTAAATTTCGCGTATTTCTCACCCTGATTACGCAGCGGCCCAGCAAGATCAATCCCGATACGCTTTCACAATGTGGGAGCCAGATTATCATGCAATTGACCAATCCCGATGATCAGCGCGCGGTGCAAAGGGCTTCTGAGGCGATATCGGCGGAACTGCTGAATGATTTGCCGGGTCTGAACAAAGGTGAGGCGATTGTGTTGGGGCAATTGACACGCATTCCAGTAATGGTGCGCATCACCGGGCGCGCATCGGCTGAGGGTGGCAGCGATGTCGATATAGTTGACGCGCTGAAACGTGCCAGGCGGGATGTACAGACCAGTCGTATGGCGGAGAAGTTGCACTACCAGGCCACAGCACCACGACAGCAAGAGGAGTGGTAAATTCCTGAAAGACTTCAAAAAGCGCGATACCGAAGAACCAGGAGGGAAAAACATTGGATCGGCAGCATACTTTTTCTACCTCTAATGGCGGCCCTGACAGTACAAGCGCCCGCGAGGAGGGTATTGTACGAGTAATACTGACGGCGGATAATCACCTCTCAGCGTATAGCCCGAGGCTTTCCCCTGCTCGCCTGGCTCAACGCAGGCGACGATTGGGATTGGCATTCAGACAAGTGGTGGATACCGCAATTGAGCGCCGCGCGCACCTGTTTATCCAGGCTGGAGACCTTTTTGATACTGTTGACCCGCGCAACCTGGAGCGCGATTTTGTCGCGGAACAACTCAGGCGTTTACAGTCGGCAGGCATTCATGCCTTTGGTGTAAGCGGCAATCACGATACTCCTCGCCAGAGGACTGAGCAAGGCGGCTATGCCCCCCAAAACATTTACCATCGATTGAATGGCATGCACTTTTTTGCCTCATCCGATGAGTTACTACCGGTGGCAGTGAATGTAGCCGGATTGCGAGTGGCTCTTGCCGGATTGAGTTACCATCCAGGTGTCGTTCCGGGTGGTGACCCATTAGATCATGTGCAAATTGTCGATCCTGAACATATTCTGGCGGAGTCTGACCTGGGAATACTGATCTTGCACGCGGCAATCGAGGGCCATGCGTTTCCGGGCGAAAAGGAAATATTCGTGCGGCGCAGCAGCCTGACCAGATTTGAAGGTTTTCGTGTCATACTCTCCGGACATGTTCATGCCTATGACCGTTTCTCAATAGAGGACAGGGCGGTAGTGGTTTGTGGTGCTACAGAACGCATGGATTTTGGCCAGAGCGAGGATAGAACGGGCTTCGTGTATCTTGAACTCACGCACGATGGACTGCGACATGCTGAACATGTGCCGATCAAGCCGCAGCCGCGCCATGTCATCACGATTCGTACCACCGAACTCTGGCCTCACCAGCAGCCCAATGTTGTGGCTCCCCCTGTGTCTTCACCTGCGCGGGATGATGAGGTGCCGGCACTCCCCGTAACAGAACGAATCATCCAAAAAATAGACCCGTATTGCAGCGAGGATGCTATGGTACGGCTGAATGTGGAGGGGCCGGTTACACGCGAGCAATATCACGCGCTGGATTTGCGCAGCGTCTGGTTATATGGACAACAGCGCGCATTTGCTTTCGAGATAGATGAGGGCAGCTTGTTCTTAACCACTGATCTTTCTCAGGCAACCGTGGAACGCGGCGAACGCATCGCCCCACGTGAGATGCTGGAGGCCATTGCCCAGGAATGGATGGCAAAGACTGAAATGCCGGACGGTCGAGCCATTCTGACTAAAACCCGCCAACGAGTTCTTGACCGCTACGATGAGCTTTCTGGAAGGGAGAGCAATCAATGATTACTTTGATACGACTGCAAGCAAGTAACTTCAAAAGTCTGCGTTCGGTCACTCTGGTTTTCCCTGAACAGGGAGCGATGCTGATTGAAGGGCATAACGAGGCAGGGAAATCGACCCTTTTTGAAGCAGTATATGTTGCGCTCTACGGGAAGCCTCTGGTGGGAGAAGACAAACAGGCCAGGCAGGAGGAAGTGATCCAGTTTGGTCAATCACATGCGTTTGTTGAATTGACATTCAATGTAAACCAGCAGGAAATGACGGTCAGCCGGCACTTTGAGCGAGGAAAGTCGCAACAGGCGAAACTTGTGATCGTGCGACCTGGCGCGCAACCCGAGGAGATCAGCCGTGTCAGGGCAGTGGACGAGCGTATTCTCAAAGAATTGGGAAACCTCGATGGAGATAGCCTGCGCAACTCCTGTTTTGTCGAGCAGAAAGAACTGGGTCGCATTGAGGATTTGTCCCTCGAGCAGCGAAAGCAAGCCATTCAAAAGCTGCTGGGGTTGGAAAAGCTAACCCAGCTTATAGAGCAGTTCAAATTCAGGCGCGAACAGGAACGCGAGCTGGTCATGGCACAGGGTCTTTTGCGCCTGGCGAAATTGCAGGATGAAGTGCGCACGGCTTCTGCTCGGGAGGCTGAATTGGCCGAGCGACTTGACGCCGTGAAAGTTGCCGGCCAGTTGAGTCGCCTTGCTATGCTGGAAAAGCAAGAACAGGATTTTCACAAACTATTAGCAGCATGCAAGGCCCGCGCGCAAGAGGCCAGCGATCGCCTGGCTCTCTGTTCCCAGCTGAAAGACCATGTGAGCCAGTGCGATAGGATCGATCACCAGATTACGGCTATTGCTCATACACGCGCTGAACTACAGCGCATTGCCGGTGAACTTAAACGCCTGGATGCTATCGAGCGGATCGAACTTCCCCAGGCACGCGCCTATTTGAATGATGTTCGCGCAGCGGCAGATGCTGCTGACCAGGTGCTGGAGGCTCGCAAGCGGGCACAGGCAGCGGAAGAGGCCTGCCGTGAGGCAGAGCGAAGCATAAAGGTGCTTGAGCAGGCCGAAGCGGACCTGCGGCAGAAAGAAAATGATTGCACCTTCGCCCAGAATCGTGTCGTTCAACGTCGTGCAGAGACTGAAAAGGAACAGCGAGACTTCCTGGAGAGGTTAAGCCAGCTGAAAGCTAGAGAAGGCTATCTGGAAGATGCACTTGCTTCAGTCAAGCAATGGGAGGATGCAAGTAAGACTTTGCAGGCTCTTCAGCAGGAAATAAGCGCGGCTGAAGAAAGGCAGCAGAGATTCCTCGAACTTGAGAGCGAAATACGACAGCAAGAGGAAATAGTACGAAACTTAGAGCATGCCATAACTGTTGCTGAAAAGGAAATGCGGCAGGCAAATGAGGCTGTGCGCCTGGCAGCAGCAAATGAGGCGTTAACTACCTGGATGCGATTAAAGGAGGTTGAACTGGCCCTGGGAGGATATGTACCGCAGCAGGCAGAACTGAGTGCCAGGCGCCAGGAGGCCGAGAAATCTCTGGCAACTGCTCGCGCTAAAACGCGCATACCTTTGATGGCCGGAGCCATTCTCACTGCATTGACAATAGTAACAATAGTTTTGGGATTCCTATGGCATCCCGCGTTCGTTCTCGCCGTCATTTCCTTCGTTGGGGCTATCTTCGCCTGGTTACGATACTCCCGTACCAGAAAGGATGTGCAACGACATTCCGCGACCTGGTCACATTTAACGCAAGAATTGCAGCAGTTGGATATGCGGCGCCAGGCGGCAATCCAGGTAGGAGGGGATCCCGCTACATTACACCAGTATGAACAGCAGATTCGCGCAAGCGGCCTGGCCATACCTTCAAATCTTGAAGCCGCTCATGACCTTCAAAACACGCTTCGCCAACAGCTCGACAACATGCAGGAACAGCGAACTTTGCAAGTAACTGCTCAAGCGGCTCGAGACAAGCATATACGCCTTGCTGAACAACTTAAACTGGTTCGCTCTAGTATCGATGAGAAAAGGAAAGGCCTGTATCCCTTTCAGCAATCAGGTAATCTGGTGGAACAACTGACTCAATTGAGGGCACGGGCGGCAGCGCAAGAAAAAGTTGAGGCATCATGTGAGGAAATTGCCAGGAAGTCGCTGGCAGGAGTCGCGCAATGGCCGGTCGATAGCAATACCATTCAGGCCTGGCTTTCAGCGTGCCAGGCCGAACTGCGCACTACCGCAGAGGAGCAGAAGCAACGAGAACTGGCATCGGCTCGCCTGATCCAGGAGGCCGAAGTTGATAAGCAGAAGGCAGAAGATGCCTTGCGGCAAGCGCGAGAATTAGTCGCTGCGAAAAAGACTCTTGATCCTGCTTCACAATTATCCAGGGCGCGGGAAATGCTGGCAGGGGTGAAGGCAATTTGTCATCAACAAGAGGAAGCGCTTCTCCCACTTTTAAACATGATTCATCTGCATGATGAATCGGAAGTAGAGCCGGAACGAGGACGGACAGAAGCAAAAATACAGGCGTTAGAAAACGCGCTGAAGGCTCGTCCGCAATACCAGGAGGACTATAAAACTTATTGGGCCAGTCTTACCAATTACCTGGCTGCTACCTCAACTTCGATCAAGAATCTCTTAGCAACGTTGAACCGCTTACCTGTTTCAGGATTGCCATCTCTACCATCATTGCCGGAAGAGGACGATAGTTCTTTTCCTTACGAGGAGAGGTTCGGTACCACAATTCACGCAACCAGAAAGGCGCTGCAAGCTACGCTGGAAGAGTTGGATGAGCAGGGCACGAGTGAGAAACTTAAAGCAGCTCATAAAGAACAAGGACAACTCGAGCAGCAACTGGATGGTGTGGAGGGTCAGATGAGGGAGAGCCGGCAGATGATAGATGTGATTATAGCATCGCGCGGCATTACCGCTCCGGGAACCTATACATATGACAGGATGGTTGCCTGCTGGCCTCTGTTAGCGATGGTATCTCCTGATGAGCAGCGCCAGGCCACCGAACTTCTGAATGTTGCCAGACAACGCCTTTATGCAGCGCAGCAACAAGAAAGCCTGCTGGCGGAGGAATTGCAGCATCCCAATACCCCCTTGAGTATTGAAGAGTGCCAGCAAAAAGTTACAGAGCTACTGGAGGAACGTGAGATATGCAGGCTGGCAACGCAGCTGCTCAAAGAGGCGCATGATCGCATTGCTCGTCGCGTACTGCCGGTTACGGAGCGCAACATGGCGCCACTTTTGGAGCAACTGACAGTAAGGCGCTATCGTGACGTGCGATTGACGCCGGAAGACAAAGATGGTCAGCAGGAGGCAATGGATTATCGTATTCGAGTCTGGGACCCTGCCGCCGGTCGTTATATCGCTAAAAATCTCTTTTCGGGTGGCACGCGTGATCAATGTTCGCTGGCGCTGCGCCTGGCCTTTGCGCTCGCCACTCTTCCACAAGAGTTGGGCGTAGCCCCAGGATTTATCTTCCTGGATGAGCCGCTCAGCGCATTTGATGCTGCGCGAGCTCAGGCTCTCGTGCAACTCGTCACAACCGGAACGATTGCCCAGCAGTTCAACCAGGTGATCTTAATTTCACATCAACATGCCTTTGACCGCGAGGCTTTCCAGTATCATGTTAAGATGGACTCCGGTCAGATTATCGAATCTGATCTGCCAGCTTCGGCAATGGCTGCTGTTGATAGCGAAGTATTGCAGCCGGCCAATGCTATGAGTGATTAACAGAGCATGAAAGCCAAAAACATCTTAATGGATGCCAGGAAAAAGGGTCTCTTGCATGTTTATACTCGCATGTTGTGGAGCTTCCATATCCATAATGGAAGCCCCATGAACAACGAGCTAATACTAACTATCGCAGGCACGCGGTAGTAAAAAATCTCCTAATCCGTCGTCGCCGTCACCGGCTCGATCTCCGTTCCCGCTCCATTCAACCCCGTTTTAGCCCTCTCCTGCCCGTAGGTGTAGCGTTTCCCGCGCAGGAACGAGGCTACGGCAGCAATGAAGCACATGCCCGCGGAAAGGTAGAAGACGCCGTGCAACCCGATCATGAACGGCTGTGAAATCAGGTTCGGGAAGAAGCTATGTCCAAGCAGGTTGACCTGTTTTGCCAGCGGCAGGGCGTGCAAAACCGGTGCCGGTATCAGCGTGGCCATGGGATTGTAGCCAAGGAAGGCCGCGAAAAGCGCCGCGGTCGGTGGCAGGTGCGCGATGGTATTGGCCGTTGTGGTCGGCACGCCCGCCTGCGTCAGCCCGCTGAACAGTGTCGTTGGTAGGGACGAGGCCAGGCCGATGGTGACGATGCTGAAGAAAATGCCGATGCTCACCAGCGAACCAGAGTTCTGGAAGGTGGCGCGCATACCGGAGGCCGCGCCGCGCTGTTCCGCGGGTACACTCCCCATAATTGAGGATGTGTTGGGCGATGAAAACATGCCCTGGCCAATGCCCAGCATAAAGAGTAGGAGCGCGAACCAGATGTAGTTGAAGTTGGTCGGCAGGATGGTCAGCAGGAGAAAGCCTGCCGTCTGGATCAGCATGCCGGTGGTCGAGAAGATGCGCGCGCCGAAGCGGTCCGAGAGCCAGCCGCTCATAGGCCCCATCAACACGAAGCCGATCAAGAGCGGCAGCAGGTAGATGCCGGCCCATAGCGGTGTCACATCGTAGTTGTAACCGTGCAGCGGCAGCCAGATACCTTGCAACCAGATAACGAGCATGAATTGCAGCCCGCCGCGCGCGATACTCGCCAGGAAACCGCTGGCGTTTCCGGCGGCAAACATGCGAATCTTGAAGAGTCGCAGGTGAAACATGGAGTCCTCAACGTGCAATTCGATCCAGATGAAGAGCGCGAGCAAAAGGATGCCAAGCGAAATTGCACCCAACACAAAAGGATTGCCCCAGCCGGTCGGGGCGCCGCCATAGGGCTGGATGCCGTAGGTGATGCCGAGCAGCAGGATGGTCGCGCCAAAAGCAAAGGTGATGTTACCGGCCCAGTCGATCTTCTGATGGCCGCGAATTGAGGCGATCTCGCGCAGCATCAGGTAGGCCCAGACCGTCCCCACAATGCCTACCGGGACACTGACCAGGAAGACCAGCCGCCAGCTGAAGTACGAGAGTATGCCGCCCAGGATCAGGCCAATCACGGAGCCGAGAATTGCCGCGACCTGGTTAATGCCAAGGGCCAGCCCGCGCTGGTTGGCAGGAAAGGCATCGGTGAGAATGGCGGCGCTGTTCGAAAAAAGGAATCCAGCACCCACGCCCTGAATCAGTCGGAAGAGGATCAGTTCGAGTGCGCCCGTATTTCCCGTTCCCGGCGTTAGCCAGAGCAGGATGCTGCCAACGGTGAAGATCGCGAACCCCAGGTTGTAAAAGCGCACGCGCCCGAACATGTCAGAGATGCGTCCAAATGTGACCAGCAGCGTCGCCGTGACGACCATATAGCCGAGTAGTATCCATAGGAAATAGTCCGTTTCGCCCGGCGCAAGTGGATTTACATGAATACCATTGAAGATGGCAGGCAAGGAGATCAGGACGATACTGGCATCGATACTCGCCATCAATACGCCAAGCGTAGTATTGGTCAGCGCGATCCATTTATAATGGGGGCCAACGGGCAGCCTGGCGCGTGAAGTACGGCGTGTGATAGGCTTCGCTTCATTGCGCTCAGTGGTTTTCATCATTACTCCTTCATCATTCATATTGCATACCTTTAGCTCACCATCGCTTATAATCCGTCCGTTAAGAAGTATATACTATCGTTTACGTGAACGTCAATGTTAGTTAACCGGTGAATCTCTAGAAGATGGGCAGAGATTCTTCGCTGCGCTCAGAATGACATGCTCCGGGGCTCCTTTCGCTCAGAATGACATGCCCCGGGGGCACTTTCCCGTGATATAATTCTGTTGTTCCACAGTATTCCATGATAGTTCAGCAGGGATAGTTCAGGCCTTTCTGACCGCATTGTGTTGTTCGAACTCGTTAGCGACCCCTGAAGCGGGGGAGACAGGAGAAGGTGCTATGACAACATCAAATAGGCCAGCGGGAGCGACTTCGCAACCATCTTCAACAGCTGCTCCGGCGCCTCATTATCTTGACGCGCATGCACAGGTTCGCCCCAATAAGACTGCACTTATATGTGGAGAGCGTTCGCTGACCTATGCCGAATTGAATGCTCGCGCCCGGCGCGTTGCCAATGCCTTGAGCAGCCTGGGCGTGAAGGCCAATGACCGTGTGGCTGTGATGTCTCACAACTCCATCGAGTTGCTTGAGATAACCTGTGGCCTGTCGAAGCTTTCGGCTACCGGCGTGCTGCTCAATTATCGCCTGCGCGAACATGAAGTGGCCTACATTGTCAATGACTGCCAGGCAAAGGTGGTGATAGCCGGGCCGGGGATGGTCGAGGTCGTCGATAAAGCGCGTGCTGAAGTTGAGGGTGAGGTCGTCTATATAACAATCGGGAAAGAATTCAGGCCAGGTTGGCGGTGCTATGAAGAGCTGCTTGCCGGTGCCGGCGAGGATTTGCCTGGCAGTGAAGGCGGGATAGGTTCCACTATGAGCTACACATCCGGTACGACGGGCAAACCCAAGGGGGCCTATCGCCCGCATGGAGTGCCGGTCGCTGACATCATACGAATCATACAGGCGTTTGAGCTGGTCGAGTCGGATGTGCATTTGCTGGCCGGACCATATTATCATAGCGCTCCCAGCTTCTTTGTCTCATTGCATGTGCTTCTGGGATCGACGATTGTGATCCAGCCGCGCTATGACCCTGTTGAGGCTTTGCAATTGATCGAGCGGCATAAGGTGACGACGACTTTCATGGCTCCGACACTGTTGCAGCGTCTTTGCGATGTGCCTGAAGAAATCTTTTCGCGCTATAATGTTCGCTCTTTGCGCTCTATTATCCTGGCCGGAGCGCCGTGTCCCTATGTATTGAAAGTGCGGGCTACGGAGCGTTTTGGCCCAATTCTCTGGGAGTTCTACGGGGCCACCGAGACGGGAGTTGTGACACTGCTCAGGCCCGAAGATCAACTGCGCAAGCCAGGATCATGTGGCAAGGCCGGGCCAGGACAGGAGATACGCCTGCTCGATGCCGAAGGTCATGAGGTTCCTACTGGCGTACCCGGCGAAATGTGGTCGCGCAATTCGTGGCTGGCCGAATATTATAACAAGCCTGACTCGACTGCTGGCAATATGCGGGATGGCTTCTTTTCGGTCGGAGACATCGCCTATCGCGACGAAGAGGGCTATTATTATATCTGTGACCGCAAGATCGATATGATTATTTCCGGTGGTGTCAATATCTACCCGGCGGAAGTCGAAGCGGCTTTGTCCGCGCATCCTGCCGTGGCCGATGTAGCCGTGATCGGCGTTCCCGATGCTCAATGGGGCGAATCTGTGAAAGCGGTAGTCCAGCTCAAGCCGGGGGTCAGCGCCAGTGCCGAGGAGCTGATCGCTTTTAGCGGCGAGTTGCTGGCCGATTACAAGAAGCCACGCTCCATAGATTTTGTCGACGAATTGCCGCGCAATCCGGCGGGCAAGCTGCTCAAGACGGAGATCCGCGAGCCATATTGGAAGGATGTTGGAAGGAAGATTTAGACATATCATGACGGGTGTTTACAAAATCATGTGGTAGTGGACGCGTGGCCGATCAATCGGCCCCTACGGCTCCGCCGTGGGGGAGCATTGCTCGTAGGCCCCGATTGATCGCGCCCAGCGCCGATTGATCGGCCTGTGTGGTTTTGCCGAACTGTTTGTTAAACCGCGGTATCTAAGATTCGTTACTCCCCAAGAGTCGCGACAAGCACGGCCTTGATGGTGTGCAGGCGGTTTTCGGCCTGGTCGAAGACAATGGAGGCGCCTGACTCGAATATCTCGTCTGTGACCTCCAATGCTTCCAGGCCATATTGCTCGTGGATTTGTCGTCCCAGCTTTGTCTCTGTATTGTGTAGCGCGGGCAGGCAATGCATGAATTTTGTCCTGGGATTATTGGTCATGGCCATTAGCGCACTGTTCACCTGATAAGGGAGCATCAGGCGGATGCGCTCGCCCCAGAGCTGGTATGGTTCGCCCATCGATACCCAGACATCGGTATAGAGGAAATCGCAGCCCTGTACTGCTGCTCCGGCATCTTCAGTCAGCGTGATATGCGCTCCCGTTTCCTGTGCAATTGCCTGCGCCAGCTCGATGCGCGACCAGTGAGGCCAGCATTGTTTGGGACCGGCCAGCCGCATATCCATGCCCATCTTCGCCGCTCCGATCATCAGCGAATCGCCTACATTGGAGCCGATATCTCCCAGGAAGCAGCATGAGATATTCTCAAGTGACTTGTTGGAATGTTCTTGCATGGTCAGCAGGTCGGCCAGCACCTGCGTCGGATGGGCCTCATTGGTCAGGCCGTTCCAGACGGGTACACCGGCGTAGTTCGCCAGTTCTTCCACCTTCGCCTGCTCGAAGCCACGATAGGCGATGCCATCATACAGGCGCCCAAGCACGCGCGCCGTATCCTTCATCGTTTCCTTGCTGCCGATATGCGAGCCGGTTGATCCTATATAGCTGACATTGGCTCCCTGGTCGAATGCCGCGACCTCGAAGCTGCTGCGAGTTCGGGTCGAGTCTTTTTCAAAGATCAGGGCGATGCGTTTGCCTTTCAGGTGCTGTTTCTCAGTTCCGGTATATTTGGCCGTTTTCAGTTCAGTTGACAGGTGCAGGAGATAAGCTATCTCCCGCGGTGTGAAGTCTTCCAATTTCAAAAAAGACCGATTTTTCAGTACCACGGTGGCATTGTCGACGGTCATTTCTTGCAATAACATGTGTGGCTCCTTTCTCGTTTATTGCTTTCCTGCTGGTAGGGGCGTACTCTTGTGAATGCCCGCGCTTCCTTGCAGCAAATTTTCCTCGCTGCTCATGGATGGTAAAAGCTGCGCCTGGGCCTGAGTGGTCAGCGGCAGGCTCCAGAGCTTGATGAAGCCAAGGGCGGCATTGTGATCGAATTGATCGCCGGTATCGTAGGTCGCCAGGCTGTGGTTGTACAGGGAATAGTCGGATTTGCGCCCAACCACTGCGCAATGCCCGCTGGCTAACTTCACGCGCACGGCACCGCTGACGAAACGCTGCGTGCTTTGCACATACGCGGCCAGATCTTGATGCAATGCGCTGTACCACTGGCCGTTATAAATGAGGCGTGAATATTCGGCTGCCACCAGTTCTTTGAAACGCGCCTGGTCGCGGCTCAAGGTCAGACCTTCCAGCGCACTGTGTGCCGTGTGCAATACGACGGCGGCGGGAGCCTCGTAGACCTCGCGTGATTTGATGCCGACCAGCCGGTTCTCGATATGGTCGATGCGCCCGATGCCATACTCCCCGGCCAGTTTATTCAGTGTCTCGAGCAGCGTCACACCGTCTATCTCTTCGCCATTCAATGCAGTGGGTATGCCGTTTTGAAAGGTGATCTCCACGTATGCTGGCTCAGAGGGTCCGCTGCTTCTCGTCCATTCGTAGACCTCTTCCGGCGGCTCGGCCCAGGGGTCTTCCAGGATGCCGCACTCGACGCTGCGACCCCACAGATTTTGATCGACAGAATAGGGGCTGGCATTCGTCACCTGGATGGGAATGCCATGTTCGGCGGCGTAGGCTATCTCGTTATCGCGCGTCATGCTCCACTCGCGAACGGGCGCGATGATCTTCAGGTCGGGCGCGAGCGTATGGATCGAGACATCGAAGCGTACCTGGTCGTTGCCCTTGCCCGTGCAGCCATGCGCTACGGCAATGGCTCCTTCCGCGCGTGCCACCTCGACCAGCAGGCGCGCGATCAACGGGCGCGCCAGGGCCGTCGCCAGCGGGTATTGTCCTTCATAAATTGCGCCTGCCTGCAGCGCGGGCCAGACGAAGTAACGCACGAAATCGGCCCGCCCATCGATAACAACTGTTTTTACAGCGCCGATCTGTTCTGCACGAGCTGCGATGGCCGGCAGATCACGCGCGTTGCCGACATCAGCCGTCAGCGTAATCACATCCAGACCATATTGTTCTTTAATCCAGCGAATGGCGACCGATGTATCAAGACCGCCCGAATAAGCAAGCACCACTGTTGCCATGGTAGTATTCCTCCTTATGCATTTCCAATCAGTCTTTGTATGGCGACATTAAACGTTTCTGTTCGTTGCTGCCAGGTTTCTTTGACCTTTTCGAGCTGGCTGTGAACCTGCGCCAGTCCCAGGTTTCCGCTGCCTCCCAGGTGGATGCGGGCGGCCAGGCGCTGAACAAGCTGTTCCTGACTCTCTACCGGCAGGGGCTGGCCGCTATCGAGGAGCGCGGTTATTTCTGTGCCGACGATGCGGTAGGCGTCGCGGAAAGGCAGCTTGCCTTCGAGCGCGAGTTCGTAGGCGCGGTCGGTGGCGAAGAGTTCGTAGCTACAGGCCGCTGCCAGGCGATCAGTGTTCACGTGCAGCGAACTGATCACAAGCGCGCATATCTGAAGGCACTCCGAGGCTATATCCAGCGCTTCCATAAAGGGGCGCTTCGTCTCCTGGTAGTCCATGTTGTAGCCGGATGGCAGGCCATTCCCTATAGCCATGATTTGTTGTTGCAGTGCCAGCATCGTTTGCGCGCGCGCCCGCACCAGTTCCATCACGCCTACGTTGCGCTTCTGCGGCATGATACTGCTGCCCGAACTCAGTTCTTGCGGTATCTGGAAGAAGCCGTATTCGGTCGTTGTGAAGAGCAGGATATCCTGTGCGAGCTTGCTCAGATCGAGTAGAATCTGCGCCAGCGCCTGCACGATAGCGCCCTCTATTTTGCCACGGCTGTTCTGTACGTAGATCACATTGTTCTGCACACGCGAGAAGCCGAGCAGGTCGGCACAGTATTGCCGGTCAATGGGAATGGGGACGCCGTACCCGGCAGCGGAACCGAGCGGCGACTGGTCGTTGAGCATGTAGGCCGCCGAGAGCAATCGCTCATCATCCAGCAGTGCCTCTGCGAAGCTAGCGACCCATAAACCAACCGATGAAAGCATGGCGCGCTGCATATGTGTATAACCGGGCATGGGTGTGTTGGCATGCGTACCCGCGAACTCCAATAATGCCATACAGAGATCGCACAGGTCGGCGGCGACTGTATGCAGCTGCTCCTTGCCATAGAGACGCAAGTCTACCAGCACCTGGTCATTGCGCGAGCGGGCCAGGTGAATCTTCTTCCCGACCTCACCGGCTACCTCGACCAGGTAATTTTCGATGCGCGTGTGTACATCCTCGTCGGCAAGTGGGATAGTGAACTCGCCTGCCGCCTCGAGTTCCAGGATGCCACGCAGGGCATCGCTCACTTTCCGGTGCTCCTCCTGCGTAAGCAGGCCGATTTTCGCGAGCATGGCGGCGTGCGCGAGCGATCCCCATATGTCGTGGCGGATCAGGCGCGTGTCGAGGATGCTGTTTTGCGCGGCCTCGAAGCGTTCCACCCGCTCGTTGACTGTGTAGCCTTTTTGCCAGAGTTTGGTCACAACTCTTCACCTCCTGAAACAATGCTCACATGGTGAGCATTGGAACGGAAGGAAGGGCGAGGACAAATAAAAAAGCCCTCGTCCCTTCCTGACGAACAACGTTGAAGGGACGAGAGCTATTATGCTACTCCCGTGGTGCCACCCTGATTGTCACTACCCGCTCCATCGCATTTTCCGCACACCGTTGTGAGAAATGAGAGTGACCGCTTGATTGCCGGTTATTGTGTACATGGGAACCACCCACCTGATCCTACTTGCCTGCGCCCGAAATGCGTTTTGCTCGCTTTCTTTCATTTCAGGGACAGACTTTCTTCGGCCAGCCGCTTCCGAAGGCGTTCTGAGAGGGCAAATCCATTCCGAACTTTCACCATGCATCGGATCGCTGTTGGCTGCCTGCATCTCATACTATGTTCGTTCAACGCGGGTCAATTTTTACTCATTTGTTTACCCTTACTAAGGATACCAGCAGTTTCAGGAAATGTCAATGCGAATTGAATCGCGATGCTGAACCGAAAGGTGAGCCGGCATCATACTCATCTGATCAGGCCAGGGGAAGTTCTATTTAAACCACGCGGTGGAGCGTAAAAAAAGTGATTGAACGGTGAAAAGTGATCGAAATCTTGCAAAAAAAACCAGCACCGGGTGTAACCTGCTAGCGTATAGATATATGTATGGTATCTTGAAGGCATCTTGAAGGCACGCTTGTGGTTTTATTCAAAGAAAGGAAGTATTACTGTGGCCAGAAAAACAAACGTTCACAAAGACAAACGCGCCTGGCGACTCTCCCATGAAGCATTTCTCACGTTTCAGGAACTTGCCCGCCAACAAGGACTACAAACTCCCGCCTTTTTAGAAGTCATCAGCCGCGAGCTGGCCCAGCAACGCCTTTCTGAGGAGCAGCGCGCCAGCATAAGAGCCCAGGCAGAACGCATCGCTACCGAACGCGCAGATGCGATATAGTATATTCTCCCGTTGATGGAGTAGAGGTGGTAGCTGATCAGGGTAAGCGAACTGTTGCCCTGGCGAGCTTTCTCTGCCTCAGCAATACCTCTATCCCAATCGCCGCAAGTGGCAGCGCCCAGATCGACATTCCGGCAAAGTAATCCCAGCGGAAATGATACAGTAGCGGAAAATACCCATTCCAATACAGCCATTTCAAATTGGATAGCAAGGGTAGAGAGCTCTGGCCGGGCTTCCACGCGCCGATGATGCAGAGAGTGGACATGCTGATCGTCAACACGCGTGCGAACGTCCCGAGAGGGAAGGCGCGCAAGAAGGGCACAAGGCGGATATGTATGCTGCCATCGGCCTCAATCACCGTCAGCAGCCCAATCAGTGGAATAGCGTACCAGGGCCAGAACCAGGGCGAACCAACCACACAGTACAGTAATTCGGCCAGAGCCAACCAACGGATCAGCGCCGGCACTGTATTCACATAACGCGGCCTCAGCAACGACCATATGCAGAGTCCCCCATAAGCGAGCCCAAAAAGTGTCATACTCACCAGGTGCGAAATTGCTTCCAACTGCGAGCCTGGCTCCAGCACTGCGGGAACAGGTATGCCCTTTAAGCTGGCGATAACGCAGACAACAAACTGGTAGGGGCTATTAACGTCGTGAGTTATCACAGGACTCACGCGCACTATTTGTAAGAGCGCGCCATGCTGCCAGAATGGTGTATAGAGCAATACGATCACTCCTATATATACCCCCGTTGCAGTCAAAACATCTCGAAAACGATGCTTGCCGGATGCGCCAGCAATTCGTCGTGTCCATAGGTACAGCAAAAATCCTGGTAGCAATAACAGCAAGGTGATCTTAATACATGCCGCAATCGCCAGCATAAGCGCTGCTATCTGAATATTGCCTCGTCTCCACCTGGACCGCCGAGAATCCTGTTGAATTTTGACGACCGATTGGGGCAATGGGAACAGGTCCTGTTGGGACAGCGGCTTGTCCCTGTCCGCGTACACTATGGTTTCCCTGGCTGCCCTTGCCGGCGCCCTATCCAGCAGCATCCAGAGAGCCAGCAGTACAAAAAAGAGAATAGTGAAGTCGGTATGGGCATTGACACATGCCTCGAACAGCAGGAATGGATTCCAGGCGAACGCAAGCATTGCCCTACGTCTCTGACGCTCTCCAGAGAATGTTCCGCCCAATTTCCCCTGTAATTGCCCGCTGATTGACCAGATCAACTGTGTTGACCCAAGCAGCATCGACAGCCCAAGCAGGCGTAAGAGTAGTTCCATTGACAACAGGTGCCGCAATCCCAACAGCAAAGCAATCCATTGCAGCGAGCAGCTTATCATAGTCCATGCCGGGCCATAGGCCGACGGCTGCTTCGTCCAATAGAGGAGTGTATAGACCGGGTCAGACGCAATTTTGGTAGGCAACGTCGTTAGGGGATTCAGGTGGTAGATAATACCCATGCGCGCATAGGCGATATAAGAAAATATATCTTGTGACGTGACGATTGGAATACATACATAAGCTATTCCTGATAGCAGCGTAGAGACCAGCACAAAACGATGTGATACAAGACGGGGCAGGGAACGCACGGCGAGCAAGTAAAGCGCGAAAACTCCTACCAGCATCCCTATCAATATACCCGTTCCTGTTGCGTTTGTAAGCAGAGAAAGTGACTCCGGCATTGCTCCAGCCGCGGATGTCCCCGCGAAAAGTACCTGCTCTAGCAATACAGCAGGTAACCAGAAAACCCTGCTCGTGAAAGACAAAAGAACACCCCCTGCCAGTACAACTAGCAGTATGAGAGATACCATCATCAATGGTTTTCGCGCTGATATTCCCCTGGAGTAAAGGCTATCTTCCCGATCATTCTTCGCACCCGTGCCAGTCCCTACCTTGAGCGCCACAAAAACTTCCTTTCCTTACAATCCGTCCCTACAGGCTTCCCCTATCCGGTTTTCAATTTCCATAAGAGGTGTCCCCCATCCATCTCGTCCCCCCTTGTTCCGGCATCGTCATGTACATACGGCCATAAGCCAGGAGAAGTCACAATATTTCCTTAGAATTACATGAACATTATAATGTAGAGTACACTATGATAGTAGAGGTTCGCGATGAAACCATTTGTTGCCGCGGTACGTGCCTTCAATTGTAGGGGCTATACTCCTTCATAGGAAGCTGCCAGCCCGTGATCGTTGGTACATTGTGTTCGCGGCCTTCATCAGCGAAGCGCATTTCGATCCGCGAGCTTTGAAAATACATTTCAATAAAGCAGGGTGTATCGGGGAGAAACCCGGGCGACCGCAAGAGTTCATAAGATGTCGTCCCTACCCTGGATGGGCTTTCCGCGGGCGCTTCGGGCAGGGTAGGGGCGGCATCTTGCTGTCGTCCGGTGGGGTCGCGATCCTTAAGAAAGGGATAGAAGTGAATGTCAACTTCAGACCAGCCGATTGTTGGTATCTCTGTTGAGAGGAGAGAAGAAACACCTGCACCAATAGATGTCATACTGCGTGATATGCAGGAATTGACCGAGGGAATTGTTGAAACCGTCCGGCACTCGTTGGTCGTGCTGGATGGCGAGATGCGCATTATCAAGGCGAATAACTACTTCTATGAAACCTTCAAAGTCTTTCCGCGCGAAACCGAAGGCTTATTCATCTACGAACTTGGCAATGGTCAATGGAATATACCTCGCTTGAAAGAACTGCTCGAACGCATCTTGCCCGCTAATAACCCATTTGATAATTTCGAGGTCGAGCATGATTTCCCGCATATCGGCAGGAGAATCATGCTGCTCAATGCCCGCGAGATTCACTTGCGCGGCACCAGGCTGAAGCGAATCCTGCTCGCCATTGAAGATATCACCGAGCAGCGCGAAAACGAGCGCCGCAAAGATGACTTCATCGTCATGGCCAGCCACGAACTCCGCACACCCGTCACCAGCATTAAAGGCTTCACCCAGATTTTGCAGCATCGCCTGCAAAAACAGGGCGACCAGTCGTCGCTGCACTTTCTCATCAAAATTGATAGCCAGCTCACCAGGCTCATGCGCTTGATCAAAGACATGCTGGATCTTTCTCGTATACAAACAGGCACGTTTCCACTAGAAGAACAGACATTTGATCTGTATGAACTGCTTCATGAAACCATCCAGGCTATTCAAGGTAGTTTAACGCAGCATACCATCCTGCTTGATGCCCCCCGGCACTTACCCATCTATGGTGACCGCGGCCGCCTTGAACAGGTCTTCGTCAACCTGCTCACCAACGCCGCCAAATTTTCGCCTGGTGCCGACCGCATTCTCGTTCATATCCTGCAGGACGGGGATTCCGCCATCGTCAGTGTCCAGGATTTTGGCATCGGCATCGCCGAAGCGCACCAGGAAAGAATCTTCGAGCGCTTTTACCAGGTCAGCGACACCACACAGAAACCATTCTCCGGCCTCGGCATTGGCCTCTATCTTGCCAATGAAATCGTCAAACGTCATAATGGGCATATGGCCGTACAGAGCCGGCCAGATCAAGGGGCCACCTTTTTTGTCATTCTACCCCTTGCAAGAGAAAAGGAACATCTATGAAGAAAATCCTCATCGTCGAAGATGAGCCAGATATCGTCGAAATCATGCAGGTCATGCTAGAAGATGCTGGCTACCTCATTGAAACAAGCAATCAGGGCAACGAACTGCAACAACTCGACGCCCATCTCCTGCCGGACCTGATTATCCTGGATGTCCTCATCTATGGCAAAGATGGGCGTGAGCTTGCCCGCTATCTCAAAAGCCAGCCGCAGACAATGCATATCCCTATCCTTATGGTCTCCGCCCATCCCATGGCCAAAGCGGAAGCAGAGGCCCTCGGCGTCGAAGACTTCCTGGACAAACCATTCGAAATGGAAGACTTCTTATCAAAAGTCGCCTACCACCTGCAAGAGAATGGCGCCACTGGAGCGTAGGGGCCGCCAATTCGTGTCATGCTGAGCGCAAGATGCCGAAGCCGTGAGCGGAGCGAATGGGGAAGAATCTTTCTAAGCAGGCTCTTCGGCATTGAAATAGACTGGCCGGTGTATGTGTTCTTCATGATAGAATGATTTGTCTGCAAATGAGCTTGTATAAATGAATGCGGCCCCGGCAGCCGGGTTTATTCGTTTAAGCTTTGTCCTACAAGGAGCAACAACAATGCAATTAGGTGGCATTCACCACGTGACGGCGGTAACCGGCAACGCTTCCCGCAACGTCGCGTTCTATACACAGGTGCTTGGCATGCGCCTGACCAAGAAGACCGTCAATCAGGACGATGTCTCTGCCTATCACCTCTTCTACGGCGACGAACTTGGTCGTCCTGGCACCGACCTTACTTTCTTTGAATGGCCCGATATCGGATTTCAACGCCCCGGCGCGGGAACAATCTCAACTCTATCTCTTGGCGTTACCGGTCGCGACGCGCTCGAATGGTGGGTCAGACGTTTTGAGAATTTCCAGGTTTCTCATGATGGTATTCAGACGCGCGGGGACGGTGATCAGCTGGTGCTGCCATTTCGCGACCCCGAAGGGCAGCGTCTCGAACTGGTCGACGATGGCGGAAAGCTGGTAAGCACGCCCTGGCGTAAGAGTCCCGTTCCTGCCGAGATGGCGATTCGTGGCTTCTATGCCGTGCGGCTCACGTTGCGTTCGCTCGAATCCTCGGAGCGTTTTCTGACCGGAGTGCTTGGTTTCCGGCGCGCCGGCTCGTATTCCACCCCCCAGCAAACGCCTGTCACTATCTTCGAGGTCGGCCCCGGAGGAGCGGGCGCCGAGGTGCATGTGGAGGTCGATCCCCAGGCTCCTTTCCATCGCTTCGTCGGGATTGGAGGCGTTCACCACGTCGCATTCCGCACCCCAAATTATGAAGAGCATCGCCAGTGGAGGGAGCGCATCGCCAGAGTTCATCCAGGCGTGACTCCTGTCATCGATCGTTTCTACTTCCGCTCCATCTACTTCCGCGAGCCGGGAGGGGTACTCTTCGAAATTGCCACCGATGAGCCAGGTTTTACCATTGATGAAGATGTCGATACGCTCGGAGAAAGGCTCTCGCTGCCGCCTTTCCTGGAGCCGAAACGCCAGCTTATCGAGGCCCATTTGAAGCCGATCACACCTGTTGATCTGACGCCTCTCAGCCGGTAATGCTGAACTTCCACAAGGCGGGCAATGGTGAGACCAGTTCCACCATTGCCCGTTTTTCATGTCCTTTCTGCAATGGAACTGTACAGACGTTTCCCCTTGCATTCCTCACCCGCGCTTTGTATAATCTCCTTATGATAGGAGACATGCTATCCGAATCTCAGCTATTGGCCAGCGAATGCGACGAATTCTCTTCTTTTTTCGTTAAAATGAATAGGTGATACTGCCTGCCTGATGCCTGAGCAGGTGGGGATAACGAATCATTTCGCTCTTGCTCTCAGAAAGGGAACATGTATGTACGGGGTAGTCAAAACACTGGATATCGACCAACAAAAACAGCTTCTGCAGGATTGTAGCAGCCTCATCAGCGCCGCGCCTCTCTACAGCAACTACGCGCCTCGCAGAGGCATAGGCAGGCGTGACTGTAGTGGCAACTGTGAAAGCTGTTTCGCAGGGGGAAACGTCATACAGGCCACCTACAAAAACACCAACTTTGGGCGCTGGGGATATTATGCACCCCCTTGCGGTTCCAGGTACGTTGAGAAGCATCCCACAACAGGAGAGCCATTTCCGCCCATCCCTGCAAGCATTCTCGCTGTTTGCAAAGAAGTTGCAGATGCCTACGGATTTGAGTATGAGGCACAGTCGGCCTACCTGTCTTACTACCCCCCTGGCGCATCCATTGGACGCCACCAGGACTATGAAGAGAAAATCAACCGGCCTGTCATCTCTATTAGCTTTGGCGAAGACGGCATCTTCGAATTTGGCGGCCTTGAGCGTTTCGGGCCGTATGAGGAAATCGTGCTTCATTCCGGTGACGTATTCATCTTTGGCGGAGAGCATCGCTACTGCTATCACAGCGTCAAGAAAATCATTCCAGATACCAGGCCTGCTGAGCTTGGCCTCGACCCCGTCAGGATCAGTATCACCATCAGGCAATATGAATAATTTCCCAAAAAAGGCTGTCGCGGGCAGAAAGGAAATGCACATGCTCCAGGAACTCCAAAGCAAACTCATAGCAGCCCGGAACTTTGAACTGGTCGCGCAGTTCGGGGACTGGTACTTTCTCCTGCGCAAAGGCGGCCTGAAAGGCAGGATTACCTGCTACTGGGATCAGGATCAAGATTGCCTGGGATATGCCGCGCCGGAACGCCTCTGGGAGGTGGCAGAGGACATCTTGAAACTTGAGGAGCAGATGCAGGAGCGCGGGCATCCTCTCTCCGCCATTCCCCTGGAGCTATGGCATGAAGAAACCAGGCCGGACGCCGAGGTACGGCGCCTGGAGAAGGTGTTGAGCCAGCATCAGCGCAGCGCCACCTCTCGCTGATAGCTTTCAGGACTCTTCATCGCCATCGTCGTCTTCGGGAGAGCAATTGATGGTCACAATATCGACAGGCACCATCTCGAAAACCTGCAATAATGCCCTACCCACGATATCCTCGATCATGAGCTCATTGCGCTGCTCATCACCTGCAAGCAGCTCTGAGTTCCTATCGGCGCAGTGGACGCGCACCTGGACCGTTCGCATAGCCTTTCCTTCCCCTCTCTGTTGCGATCTTTCACCTCTACGATGAATTGAGACCGCGTACAAAACAACGTCTCTCTGATAAGAGAGAGCTATTGCGTTGGCGCGCGAGTACCGGTACAATGGGAAGCAAGAAACGTAGTAGCCATCTGGGAACTCGCCATGCCAACTCTATACGAAGTATGCGCTATCTGATTGCTAGCAACCAGTCGTATTTTTATCAAAAATTTATCAGATAGATCTCGATAGCAGCGGATACAGGTTCCAGGTGTTGCTTCCCACTCGCAAAACGGGCGCAATTTGTAAGGAGGCAGGGAGCGATGACAGATGACAGGATATCCTCCGTGAATACTCGCCTGCGTAAGGCTCGCGCAGAGCAAGGCTGGACGCAGAAGGATCTGGCCAGGGAGTTGGGTACGACAGACGTCAATGTCAGCCGCTGGGAAAAAAACAAAACCTCTCCCAGCGCTTATTATCAGCGGAAACTCAGCGAACTCTTCGGCAAAACACCTGCCGAGCTTGGTTTAGTATCTCCACCATCATCCGATGACAGGATAGTGGATATCCCCATTGCCCAGAGTCCCTATTTCACGGGCCGCGAAAAGCTGCTAGAAACGCTGAACAAACGGCTCTCGACCACGCGTGTGGCCGCGTTGACTCAGGCACAGGCGCTCTATGGGCTCGGCGGCATCGGCAAAACTCAGACAGCGGCTGAATACGCCTTTCGCTATAGCCACGAGTATACTCATGTCTTCTGGGTGCTGGCCGCCAGCAGCGACACCCTCATCGCCGACTTTGTGAAACTGGCCAACTCGCTCAAGCTGCCGGAAAAAGACTCGCAGCATCAACACCAGATCGTAAACGCCGTCAAGCGCTGGCTGGCGACCCACGAAGGCTGGCTGATGATCCTGGACAACGCTGATGACCTGCCGCAGGCACGACAGTTTCTGCCTGCCAACCACAAAGGCTTTGTGCTCTACACCACCCGTGCCCAGGCTTCGGGCGGCATTGCCGCCAGCATCGAAGTGCAGCAATTGAACCAGCAGGATGGCTCCCTGCTGCTGCTGCATTGCGCTAAACTGCTGGAGATAGAGGACACCCTCGATCAAGCGCAGCCGCAGGATCGTGCCGCCGCCGAGCGCATCGTCAAAGAGGTCGAGGGATTGCCGCTGGCCATCGTGCAGGCCGGCGCCTATATCGAAGAAACCGGGTGCAGCCTGCAGGATTACCTGAGCATCTATGCAGTCAACCGCAAAGCATTACTGGAGCATCGCAGCGAGCTCTTGCTCGGCTATCCCGGTACGGTTGCCACCACCTGGACGCTCTCCTTTGAGCAGGTCAAAAAGGAGAGCGCTGCCGCTGCCGATGTATTGTGCGTATGCACGTTCCTGGCCCCGGATGTCATCCCCGAAGAGATGCTGGCGCGAGGCGCATCTGAACTGGGTCCCATCCTCGAAGCTACCGCCATCAGCCCCTCGAAGTTGAACGAAGCCCTGCGCGTGCTGCGCCGCTACTCCCTGCTGCGCCGCAACGCAAGCACCCACACGCTCTCTATTCATCGCCTCGTGCAAATCGTCCACCGCGACAGCATGGATCAGCAGACGCAACGCACCTGGGCCGAGCGCGCCGTGCGAGCGATGAATAGAGCTTTTCCTGAGATCGACTATAGCACCGACAAAAACTATCAGTATGATGTACAGTATTACCTGCCCCATATCGAGCAATGTGCCGCTCTCATCGCACAATACGAACTCCACTTCCCGCAGTCAGCACAACTACTGTACCAGGCCGGAGCTTTTCTGTATGTTCATGGATTCCATGCTCAATCTCAGGCCTTGCATCAGCAAAGCCTCGCCATTCGCGAACGACTCTTCGGAACCAATCATATAGCCGTTGCTGAAAGCCTCAACGCCCTCGCCATGCTTGCACGTCTTCAAGACAACTACCAGCAAGCAGAAAAATACCACCGGCAGGCCCTGCTCATTCGCGAAAAGATGCTTGGGCCAGAGCACCCCGCGACAGCCGAAAGTCTGAATAATCTCGGCGTGCTTTACCGTAATCAGGGAAAGTATGAGCAAGCCGAGTCTTGTCTGCGACAGGCGCTCAGAATCCGTGAAAAGATGCTCGGCCAGCAGAACGCTAAAACCTGGATTACCTTCGTCAACCTGGCAAAGCTGTATGTAGACCAGCGAAAGCATCAACAGGCCGAACAGCTTTTACTGCAAGCGCAACGAACCGCACAACAGGCTCTACCGCCTGAGCATCCTTTCATTGCCCAAATTTTTAGTCTCTTCGCCAGCCTCTCTCAGCAACAGGGAAACAACACGCAGGCTGAAAACTTCTGGAAGCAGTCTATTGTGATCCTTGAAAAAGCGTTTGGCTCAGAGCATCCTACCGTCGCCGAGCAGCTCAACAACCTGGCAGAACTCTATGCTCTACAGGGCCGCAACTCAGAAGCCCAATCCTTTTGCCAGAGGGCCATCATGATTTGCGACAAGATGCTCTGGCCAGAACATCCTGATTCGATTGCCTATCGTAAGCATTTACACAGGATTGTGAGCAAAAGAGAAGGTGGAGCTGGATGAGAAGTCACTATCCAGCCCCGCCCGTGCATCAAGGGAGCCAGAACCTATCGTTTTACACTAGCAATCATCCGTCGCATACCCTGGACATTGTCCGTCAGGATTGGCGCCCGATCCCGTTGGCTTCCCCATCGCCAGCGCGTACCTGGCGGAACCCACCTGGTGGCTCGAAGCCATATGAGCGATTGACCCCATTCCCAGCGAAAGCCCGCTTAGCAACGTTACTCCCAACGCAATTGCCACAAAGATAGAACGTACCTTCTTCATCGTTACTCCTTCTGCTTTTCAAGCATGTGAAATCCATTTCGTCCCTCCCTTGCCATTGCTCGGGATGGGTTCTCGGTCGAGCGGGCCCTGTGTCGTTCCGATGTACATGAGAAGTATAAGTTGAAAAGAGAGGCAGGTAAACACCATTTATGTAACACTTGAAGGACAATAAAGGGATACTAGAGGGTCATTTAGGGGACATTACTTTTTGTGGGGAGGATGGCCAGGTTGTAACAATTGATTTGGATGCTGAACAGGGGATGGCTGGTAAAAAAGAGAGCGAAGCGGCACTTTCTAGTGCCGCTTCGCTCGTTTTGGTTCGATTGAGATTGTAGGCCAATCAGGAGATGCAAGGAAGGAGCCTGCCGATTATTCCTCTTCGATTGCTCCCAGTACGCGCAGGTTGGCTTTTTGGGTTTCCGTTAATCCCTGGGCGTGGCTGATGTTCATGCGCTCGTAGGGTCTTTCCGCGATCAAGGTATGGAGGCAGCGGTAGCTTTGCGTGTCCCAACTGCGTATCGTTCCATCGTCGCTGCTGCTGCTGAGCATGTGCCCATCGGGGCTGAAGGCTACCCACCTTATGCGCTGTGTATGGCCCTGAAGCGTCTGAAAACAACGGCCGGAGCGCGTATCCCAGATGCGAATCGCCTGATCATCGCTGCCACTGGCCAGCTTGCTTCCGTCGGGACTGAAGGCGATGCTCCTGGCGCGGTTGGTATGACCCTGTAAAAGGCTAAGGCATTCGCCCGAAGCGCTATCCCATAATCGCACGTTCGCGTCATCGCTACTGCTTGCCAGTAAACTGCCATCAGGAGAGAATGCCAGGGACCAGACGCCATCACTATGCCCGCGGCAGGTAAGGCACAATGTCCCGCTAAGGCTGTCGTAGACCAGAATATCCCCACTGCTTGTACCGGCGGCAGTATGACCAATCGGGCTGCATGCGACCGAGAGGATATTGCCGAAGGTATTGGAGAAGATGGGCGAGATGAAATGCGCGTGGGCAAAATTGACTTCAGGGAGCATCACGCCCTGTACATAGGCCTGGCGTATCACAGGGTGAGAAAAGTCCATGCCGCGTAGATCACTATGCAGATGGCTCAGGAGATTGAGGAGATTGCCTGCCAGGTAGCCAGGTTGCTGCGCGTTGCGCCGGCGCTGGGCGTCCAGCATATTTCTTGCTCTCTGCGCGATGTCCTCTTTACCGGATTTCGCAAGCAGGCGCTGCGCTATGGGCGCGAGCAGGAGACGTACCTGGCTGTCACGCACGTAATCTTTTGCCTGCGCCTTGCATAAAGCAAACTGGGTCCATGTTTCGGGCACTTCCGCATCGAAATCCTCACAGGTGCGCTCGACCAGGCGCATGGTAACATATTCTAGTATCACCGGCTGCAGAGTGAATTGGGTCGGTCCGCGCGGCTCTATTAAGGAGCGGCGGCGCAAGGAACTAAGCGTCTCGAATACTATACCTCTCGATATCGGACGCGCCAGGTTCGTGTGCAGGTCGTCTAGCGATACTGGCTCTCGCTCAATCGCCAGCCAGTACATAATGTCGCGCTCTTGTGCTGACAGGCGCTCAAATTGTTGTGCCAGCATATCGTTGATGCCACCAAATGCCAGCGTTTCCTCCTCTAAGAAGCTGCTGATATTGCCGGCGAAGAGTTCCTGGATGGGCTCCGAGACGAGACGCAGCGCCAGCGGATTGCCCGAATAGCGCTCGACGAGGGCTTGCCACTGGGCATCTGAGCCGGACAGGTCTTTGTCTTGCAGTACCTGTTGTCCCACTTCCGGGGGCAGGCCGGAAAGCGGCAGAGACCGGACGGGCGATTTGCTTCCCTCCAATTGAGCCACTTCTTTCGGCTTCTCCCGGCTTGTAATGAGCAGGCAGCTTGTGTGCCTTGCCTCTCCCACTCGCTGCAACAATCTGCCATAAGCATTATATCCGTCGCGAAAGCGGCCCGCGCTCTGCCCTGCCGCAAGGACGGAGTCGAAGTTATCCAGCACCAGCAGGCAGCGGTGATCGCGCATGAGGGAAATCAGCAAAGATATCTCGTCATCGCTATTTCCTGGCAGATTGGCATAATGTTGGTGCGAAATGAACGCTATGCACTGGCGCAAGAAGATTTCCGGCGGAGGAGCGTTTTGCAGGGAGCGCCAGAAGACATACTCCAAATCCTGCTTTGCCTGCCTGGCAACTGTGGCTGCAACGGCAGTTTTACCCACGCCCCCCACGCCCACAATAGCCACAACCCGGCTGCGCAAAACTTTTATCCAGTGCGCCAGGACAGCCTGCTCTTCCTCTCGTCCATAAAGAGGAACAACATCGGGTGCTTCGCCCCAATCTTCTCGCGAGAACGAGGATGATGCGATAGGATGGTCCGGCAGCGGTGCCGGCAAGGTCTTTGTGGAGTTTTCTCCGACCAACCCTAGCTCTTCGACATCCTTCCCAAACAGCTTAGCAAGGTGCTGGCGATGGTATGGGCGCGGGATGCCTTCACCTCTTTCCCAGCGACCAATAGTTTTCTGATCGCATGCTATCTTTTCAGCAAGGTCGGCCTGCGACCAGCCGCGCAATTCCCGTTCGTAGCGCAACTGCTTAGAAAAAGGTCGGTCACCGGTCACACATGCCTCCGTAAACAGACGCGTCTTGCATGCATAGCAGGAAATGCTACATCTAGAGCTACTATACGATACATCCATCCCTTTTTCAACTGGCGGCCATATAATTGTTTGATCAGCGCCCGCTCCCGCCTTCTCTCCCTGCTCGCTCAACCAGGCAGCCTCTCTTTCCCTCTATCCTCCGTATCTCCCCCTCTTTCCTTGCCTATCGCGCACTTCTGCGGTACCATGATGACGTGCCTGTTCATAACAGGCAACCATCAGCAGGCTTCCTGCCGTCCAGTTTCCTATCAGTTTCACGCTTTGCACAACAGAAAGGTGGGCAATAGTCCATGCAGGTACGCATCTTGGACACGAACGACGCCGAGGCATTCTGGAACCTCCGCCTGCGCGCATTGCACGAAAATCCAGAGTCCTTCGGCGCCTCATACGAGGAAATCCTTGCACGAGGCATCGCCGGTACCGCTCAAGGCCTCGCCAGGCGCGAGGGCGCGCCAGAACATGTCACCTTCGGCGCCTTCGACGAGCACGCCCAGCTGCTGGGCATCGCCGGCTTCCGGCGCGAGGAGGAGACGAAAAAACGCCACAAAGGCTTGATCTGGGGTATGTATGTGCCACAGGAATTGCGCGGGCATGGCATCGGCAAAGCCCTGCTGGAGGCCGCTGTCGAGTATGCGAAATCGCTGCCCGGCCTGGAGAGGATCAACCTCGCCGTCGTGTTGACCAGTAAAGAGGCGCGCCTGCTCTTTGTGGCGCATGGCTTCCAGTCATACGGCGTCGAGCGACATGCCCTCAAACTGCACGACCGCTACTTTGACCAGGAACTGATGGTATTGCCCCTCAAGTAGCGGCGGGGCAGCCTGCCCGGCCTGGGTAGCGCGGGAGCCATAGTTCGCGCGCTGGCCTCCTGCTCCAGCCGCTCGCTACCCCTCGTCATCCGGGGGCTTTTCGTCCTATGGGCAGCGCGCGCAGCCTCTATGGGCCAGCCAGCTCGCCCTCAGCGGCCAGCGCTTCCAGCGCCTCAACCAGCTCGAAGGCCGACGCGTAGCGCTCCGCCGGGTCGAGAGCCAGCGCGCGTAGCAGCAGCTCCTCCACTGCCGCGGCAATGCCATCATTGAGCAGATGCGGCGCGATCAACGCCATGCCACCGCCAGCGCAGTCGCGCGAAGCGGCGCGGCCATGGCGCGTGCCGGCCTCTTTCCCCCGCCTGCCGCCTGGCGCGTCCCCCTGTTCGGCGCGCTGGCGCAACGCGGCCCGCACGGGGGCATAGTGCGTCAGCAAGAGGTAGAGCATCGCCCCCAGCGAATAGACATCCGAGCGTTCATCGTATCTTCCTGCCAGCGTCTCAGGCGCCGCGAAGGCGCTGCTCGCGTCGGTGTTGCCGCCGGCCGCCGGCGCCAGCGGAAAAACGCGCGTGTAGAGTTCCCGCGCGGACGCGCCATCTTTAGCCGGCCAGAATTGCGCAGCGGGCGGCCAGCAGGCAAGCAGCACGGGCGCCCATTCCGCCGCCCCCCTGGCATCCACCAGCACCATAGCAGGATTCACATCTCCCAGCACCGCGCCCAGGCGATGCAGGCGCGCAACGATACGACCGAGCTGCGCCCCCCATTCCAGCGCCCTCTCCATATCCAGCCACGCCGGCCATTGCCGCCGCAGCAGCAGTTCGGCAAGCGTCATCGCCACGGCAGGCTCCTGTCCGCGCGCCGGGCGCAGTTGCATAACGAGATAGTGACGCTCGTTTTCGACACCAACGCGCTCGCCGCCTCCCGGCAGGCGTGGCGACCCGGGCAACACAGGAGAGACAAATTCTTCGAAAGCGGCGCGCTCAATTTGCCGGCGCACCTGCCATGGTAAGCCCGCGAGCACCAGCTCTCGCACAGCCACGAGCGACTGCCGTTCTCGTTCAGCAGCTCCTTCTCCAGAACCATTCCCTGCTTCAATGGGTAGCGCCCCCGCGTTGGGCAGGCGTTGCGCCAGGTACAGGTGCAAACGCGGGCGCGCGTGCAGCAATTGCACCACGCGGTATTTCCCCTGCAGAATGAGCGTGCCACCCGGTAAGGGTGAGTGGCTCGCGTTCTCCGTAGAGAGAGCAGCCGGCGAAGCCTCCATAGCCGATGCCGGGCGACCAGCAGCGTTTTCTCCCGGTATTGCTGGTTGAATGAGTGGCGGGCGAGCGCAAGGGTTCTCTCCCCGCGCCCTCGCATCCTCCGCCCCTACGGCAGTAGTATGGGCAGCCAGTAATTGCAGGCCGGTGCTTGTTGCTTCCAGCGCGTCGCTGAGCAGGGCATTGGTGGCCTGCGCTCGTTGCGCCAGCCGTGCGGCAGTTTCTAGCGCCTGGTGCAACCGGCGCGCCGTTTCGCCATCCTGCCGGGCGCCTTCAAACCAGCGCTCCTCGCCTCCGGTATCTCGCTCCAGTTGATCCATCAGCGTTTCGACCTCGTCTGCGGCAGCTTCATACGCCACTGCCAGGCGTTCGAGTTCTGCCAGCCATGCATGTATGTGAGAAAAGCGTATCATAGTGCAATCGTTTCCCGCGGCATAGGTAATCAGCGTATGCTCATAGTGTACTCGTACAATAGAACGGTTCGCGGAAAGCGGTTTAACATGCCGCGGCGAACATTGAGCGAGTTCGATTGCGAAGACTATGATAGAATGAGTACCACACACTAATTTCCGAAGAAAGTGGAGTATCTATCATGGCAGATGTGCAACCCTTGCGCGGCATACGCTATGCCGGTGAAATCGCTGGCGACCTGGCCCGGATCGTAACGCCCCCGTATGATGTGATTTCCGAGCAGGCGCAGGCGAGCTATTACGAGCGCAGCCCGTACAATGTTATTCGCCTGGAGCTATCCCGCGATGAGCCTGGAGATGACTCGCTCAACAACCGCTATACGCGAGCGGCGGAGACATTGGCGGAATGGCGCTTGCAAGAAGTTTTGCGCCAGGATGCCTTGCCCGCCTGTTACCTGTATCAACAGAGATTTACACACAACGGGCAGAACTATACGCGGACGAGCTTGCTGGCGCGCGTGCGATTGGAACCGTGGAGCGCGCGCGTCGTGCTACCTCACGAGCAGACGCTATCGAAGCCTAAATTGGATCGCTTGCAGTTGATGCGCGCCACGGCAATGAACCTGAGTCCCTTGATGAGCCTGTACAATGATCCGCAGGGGCGCATACGCAAATTGCTCAATTCCTCTGCCACCAACCCGGAAGTAAAGATTACCGATGAAGTGGGCGAGGAGCATGTGCTGCGTGCCATTACGGACCGCCAGCACATCGCGCTTATCCAGGATTTCTTTGCCGGGCGTCAACTCTTTATAGCCGATGGGCATCATCGCTATGAGACGGCGCTGAATTATCGCGAGGAAGTACTCGAACAACGGCGGCAACTACGCCCGGATGACGCCGTCAATTTCGTCCTGATGGCGCTGATTGATATCGACGATCCCGGCCTGGTGGTCTTGCCTACGCATCGACTGGTATTCGGCCTGGGGCAAGACGCCCTTGATGCGCTGGCAGCCGGGCGGCTGGCGGACTATTTCACGGTGCGTACACTCGGACAGGCAGGCGAGGCGAACGCGGACGCGCTTTTGCAGGAACTGGCGGCAGCTGGAACGTCCGTGCCATCGCTGATCGTGCAAACGGCGAATCAGGCGTGGCTATTGAGCTTGAATGAGCAGGGGCGGGCGCGAATGGCCCACAGCGGGCATTCGGACGCCTGGAATGAGCTGGATGTTGCCGTAGCGCATACACTGGTATTGGAGCACCTGTTGGGACTGCGCGCCGAGGATGTGACGGCAGGAACGCATATTCGCTATACGCGTGACGCGCAGCAAGCGTTGGCGGCAGTGCGAAAAGGCGATGCGCAACTGGCGCTGCTGCTGAATCCGACACGTGTAAGGCAGGTATGCGAGGTCGCTGGCGCCGGCGATAAGATGCCCCAGAAATCAACCTACTTTTATCCCAAACTGATCACGGGACTGGTGATGAACCCGTTGTGGTGAGAAGAGTGAGTTGAAGTTTCACACCAGTGCCAGGTCCTCTTGACGCGTACCGGGAAGGTCATAGCCAGAGCGTTTGCCAAGCAGATCGGCATTGCGGCGCAGGCGATCAATGATATTGCGGCGCAGGCGATAAATCTCCTGCACGTCGTCGAACTCCTGGCCGCAGAACTGCACGATCTCGCGTGGTTTGAGACCACAGTGATAGAGCAGGTAGGCCACGCGGTACTGGCGCTCATCCACGAGTAAATGACCGATGATCTGCCAGAGGTCGCTCGTATCGTACTCGTCTTCGCAAGCAAGCGTTCCCGGTTCATCGTCGGCGGGCAGCGCGACAATCGTTGATCGTGAATAGGTGCGCAACGTGTCGATGATGATGGCGTGCAGGCTGACGTGCAGATACTTCAACGCGGAGCCCAGCGAAAGGAAAGTAATGTTCTGGTTACCAATCGTCGCCTGCCAGAAGCGGGCAAAGCCCTGGGCGATATAGTTCTCGTCGCTTTCAAAACGACACGCCATTTTGTATAAGGAATGACAATACAACCACTGGTACATTAACTGGGTAAAGCATTGCTGCACGCCCTCCCAGGCCAGGACATCCTGTTGTATGAGGGCACGGTGGAGCAGTTCCAGGCTGTAATGCTCATTGGATGGCTCTCCGCGCCTATATTTTTGTAGCTCCCTGATGCAGCCTTCTACCAGGGTCGATGTGCTCATAGCTTGTAAGGTATCTAATAACATATGCGAAGTCTCCTCCGGCTAACGTATTATTCTGCTTTCCTGCTTCCAGTCTACACGGCAAAGCATAAGCAAGGCATCGCTCAAACTTGCTATTTATGAGGAAGACTTTTTCTGGTATCTCAGGCGCGGGATAGCTAGAACTAACGATATGAGTTGAGAACGAGACCCGGAATCTGGTCAGGTGAGGTGGTGTTCGATGGCAAAGCGAGTCGCGGCGTTACGCGAGTTCACATCCAGTTTGTTGAAGATGGAGCGCACGTGGGCATTGACGGTATGCGGGCTGATAATGAGTTGTTCGGCGATCTGCGCGTTGGTCTGGCCCTGAGCTACGAGGCGCAGCACCTCTACCTCGCGCTCAGTCAGGCCTGCCGGATAACTGGACGGCGCCTGCTCAATGGCTCCTTGCTGTAAAACTTGCTCAAGCTCTGTGAGGAGCGGATCTGGTTGTTTTGGTGGGGAGAAGACCTCTTCAAGTGACATGCCTCGCCCTTCGGTGCGCGCCTGGGCAAAGGCCTCTTCACCCAATCGCGAACGGGCCGAGGCAATGGTTCGCTCGCAAGCGTCCCGTTCTATGGGCGGCAGCGGTGTGCCCATCTTTTCCCGTAAGGATTCCGCCATACCACACAATCTAGATGCCCACAGGACATTCAGAGGAACTGAGGTCTCATCATTTCCGGCAGACGCCGAATTTTCCGGGACCCATCGAATCGCGATAGATTCTTCTACAAGCACGCTTGCCAATCCCTCTAGAGACGAGATCATATCCTCTTTATCGCCCAATGTTTGATACAACTCCAGGCTGTCCTGGTAAAGGGCGCCTGCTTTCACGTAATCGCCTTGAGTAGTGGCGGCCTCTGCCAGCAAGCGGAGATATTCGGCTATGCTGGCTTTATTACCGAGCTGCCTCGCTGTTAGCAGGGAGTCTTCGATCAGTACACGAGCCCTTGCGACATCGCCTTGCAGGAGCGCTAACCGCCCGGCAAGAGCGATACAGAAAGATTCGCCGTCTTTATCGTCCAGTTCCCGCATGCAGACCAGGCCTTCTTTGAGCAGGGAACGCACCTGGTCGAGATCATCCAGTGAGATAAGGAGCATCTCTACCAGGCGAAGCAGTGTATAGGCGATGCCTTCCTTGTATTCAAGCTCGCGAAAGATTGCCAGGCTCTCTTCAAAAAGGTGGCGCGCTTCGGCGTACTCGGCTTGCTGAGTAAGCTGGCGCGCAAGACGAAAAAGCGACCATCCGATGCGTTGCCTGTTACCCAGATTCGTCCAAAGCTCCAGCGATTCCTCGATGCGAGAACGGGCCGCCTTCAGGTCCCCTTTTGTCCTGGCGACTCTTTCTAAATGGTGAAGAGATAATGCGATGCCCTTTGTATTCTCAAGTTCCCTGTAGAGTCTGAGGCTCTCTTCGGCCAGCTCTTCCGCCAGGTCGTTTTTATCCTGTATGTAGGCCATGTGTGTAGCTGCGCTGAGAGCGTTTGCCACTACGTGTGGCGCGATGCCCTGACTTCTGGCAAGCGCTCGTTCCAGGAAATTTAGCGCCTCAAGCGAGTAGTTCTGCTTACTCCAGAACTCGCGCAGGGCTGCTCCCAACTGCAAAGCCATCTCGATAGCACGCGCCGAATCCTCTGTTTCTCCCTTTTCTAACAACCACTGCATGACTGAGCGCATGTTGTCATGTTCGCTTTCCAATCGCTCCAACCATGCCGTTTGCTCAGGCCCGCCGAACTTCGACTTCGTCTCCTCTGCCAGCCGCAGGTAGTACCCGGCCTGAGCCTGGCGCGTGGCTTCCATCTCGCCGCTCGCGATCAATTGCTCCAGCGCGTATTCGCGAATCGTCTCCAGGAACAGCAGGCGCGGCTCATTCCCCTCTCGCTCGACCTGTTGCAGCAGGCTCTTATCGACAAGGGAAGTCACCCGATTCAAAATCTCGGTGGTTTTATCGTCAGGGGCTGTGGAGATGGCCTCTATTGCCTCGAGCGTGCAACCACCCACAAAAACCGAAAGCCGGCGAAAGAGACGCTGCTCCTCGACACTGAGCAAATCGTAACTCCATGCGATCGTATTGCGCAACGTGCGCTGGCGCGGCGGCAGATTGCGCGGCCCATCCGTTAAGATCGAGAGGCGATGTTCTAGCCGCTGCAACAGCGTTTTTGGTGGCAGTAACTTGATACGAGATGCCGCGAGAACGAGAGCCAGCGGCAGTCCATCCAGGCGCACGCAGATCTCGGCAATCGTTGCAGCGTTCGCTGAGGTGATCCGAAAATCTGGCTTGATCGCCTGGGCTTGCTGCATGAAGAGCGCCACCGCCTCATATTGCAAAAGTTCTTCGATAGCCGGAAGGTGCTGGAGATCTGGCACTGCCAGCGTTGGCACAACATATTCATGCTCCCCATTGAGATGAAGCGCCTCCCGGCTTGTGACCAGGATGTTCAACTCAGGACAGCTCTCTAGCAGTTCTACTACGGAAAGGCTCGCCTCCACGACCTGCTCAAAATTGTCGAGCAGCAAAAGCAGCCGGCGGTTGCGCAAGTACGATTTCAGCAGGAGCGTACCCTTATGGTCGCCCGCCTCCACTTCCCACAAATCGAGGGTATGTGCGATGGTGGGGATGACCAGTTCAGGGTCGCTGATAGGAGCCAGGGAAACGAAGAAGACGCCATCAGGGTAATCGGGCAAGAATTGGCCGGCGACCTCCAGAGCCAGGCGCGTCTTACCGACGCCGCCCGTCCCGGTCAGCGTCAGCAGACGCACCTCTGCTCGCCGCAACAGTGTGCTGACAGTTGCTATCTCCGACTCACGCCCGATGAACGATGTGAGTTGTACCGGTAGATTGTTTGGCGTTGCCAGCCCTGGTTCGGCAGGAGTGCGTCTCGTGGGAAGAAAGGATATATTGTCCTGCATACACCCCCTATTGCTTTTCCATTTGACTTTTTCGGATGTAACCGGTGGGTGGCCACCGGGGTTCGCCCCTACATGCCCATGGAGAAGCGGCAGGAACCAGGCCCTTTCCCGACCTCCCGGCGGAGATTGAAACGCGATCGAAACTAAAAGTAAAAATCATCCTCCTCGGACAGAAGATTGAGCGGTGCCGGGAATGGGCCTGATTCCATCGCCTCGGCCATGAGACGAATAAAGCCGTTTTCGAGCGTATAATGCATCATGGCACGCAGAAATGGCTGCTGTTGTGGAGGCAGACCAGAATCAGGGTGCAGCGCCGATGCCGTCGCGCTTGCCAGGTGCGCATCTTTTGCGCGCCCGGCAAGCTGGAAAAGCATACCCTGGCGGCGCAGGCGAGTTTCATAGCGCAGGCGCCATTTGTCGTCTATCACTTTTTCAAGAGCTTCTGTGACGATAGCTTCTTGCTGCGCCTTCGAATCCTCGTCCGTTCGCCGTGGCGTCTTACGCTTGCGGCTACGAGAAGGATGCGTCTCGCCCTTGCTCATCAGGTAGGGATTGATGTAGGGTTTCACGCTGTCGAATGGGTCGAAGTACCAGGAATCGAATTCGCTGAGTTGATACAATTCGTCGCCATGTTGCGCGATCTTTTCCACCTCTATGGTGAAAGGGAGCGGCTCAAGCTTGATGGAAACGCCGGGGGCCTGCTTGTGCTGGAAGCCACCCTCGATCAGAGGGCGCCAGACGGTATAGGCAACGGGCACCTTATGGCGGGTGCGTTTATTGACCGCACGTGCCTCGCTAATCAAGGCGTAGCAGTACTCCAGCGAGACGCGGAAACTACCGAAGCCCTGCCCCTCCATGCTCTCGATTAATTCTGTCCAGCGCTCGACCTCCATTTCATCTGTGCCATAGCAATCTTTGATGCCCCATTCGTCCTGGTAAAGGACGTTAACGCCTTTCAATAGTCCATCGGAGCGTTGCCAGGCGAGCATGATCATTTGAGTTCCCGCGCCATCGACAAAGCTGGCGCGTGCCTCATATAAAGGGAGTTGGTATTGATGCGCTTCAGCCATAGCCGCATCTTCCGCGCCCGGAATAGATTGCATGGTCAGGCGTCCTAAGACCGTGCGGGCCTGCTGCTTGATCTGGCGATTTGAGGCGCTGTTGAGCAGGTAATTCAACGCGGGAATGCTGCGGTTGCCTGCAACAGGCCCTAGCTGCTCAAGCGCGTCGATGGCCGCGGTGACAATTTTCGTAGACGTATTTTCTAGCATCGGGATGAGCAAATTGGCGGCGCGCGGGTCCTGGCTGTTTCCCAGCCAGTGGATGAAGCCCAGGCGACGCTCTACCGGCATCTTTTCAACATCTTCCAACACCGACTCAACGCCAAGCTCGCTCTGCCCTACCAGTTCGAGCAGGCGCATCTGCATTTGCAGCATGGCGGTTTCGGGATCGTTCAAATAGTCCATGATGCCTTCATCGGCCATCTCTGAACCCAGTTCTTTGAGAATGGGAGCCAGCGTCAACTTTGACAGATCGCTGACGGTTGGATCGGCCACAAAATCTTCGAGTTCTTCAAGGTCAAAATCGGTGGCAAGTTCGGAAAGAATCAAGATGGCGGCTGAATGTGCCTTTGTGTCATTGGTGCGTAGTAAGTGCAATACCTTATCGCGTGCCCCATCCGTCCAATCTTCATCCAGGCGATCAAAATAATGGCCCAGTGTATCCGGGTCAATATCATCGCGGCGACTCATGGCCAGCAAGATGCTGTCAATGCTCTCCTGTGGAGGTCCTTTACCTCCCCGGCGTCCTCGTGCCATAGCTTCATTCCTCACTGATGAGAGAGTTCGAGCATAGTGTGTATGTAAATTGCATGCCCAACGCATGGCATTGTACCACGAGAGGCCCCAATACGTCTATCAAAATCTTCCTTCTTCCTCATACAATCTTCTGGGGCGAATCAGCGTCGATGTTGCCGGGGAAACGAGCGTTTGTAAGGCTTCCGTCAGCAATGCCAGGCTGATGAGAAAGTCGTCGTGTCCCTCGGCGGGATCAACATAAATATCTAATACTTCTGGCGCTGGTAGGCGATAACGGGCCTGCCGTAGCTGTTTCCAGACCTCATCGTAGATCGCGGGCGGAGCGCCTTGAGGAGCATACAGTTTAAGACGGCCACTGTTGAGCAATGAGAGCAGCGTGTAGGCCAGCCGCGATTTGCTAGGGCGCGTAAAGGTGAAAGGAATAACGCGCTCCTGACCAAGCCGGTTCGACAGCAGTGAAGCCAATCCCGCGCCAAGCCCGGTGGCATCTATTACCAGCGCGCGGATGCCCCAACGCTCGACCAACGCAAGAGTGGTCGCGTATTGTTCGAGATAAGGACGCCCTGTCCACCATTGATGATGCACAACATCAATGCATGGCAGGTTCAGTTCATTGTAGTAGACGTGGCCGATAGTAATGACCGTACTGTCTCGCCGCGAACCGGCAGGCGACGTATGGATAAGTATATCCCCGGCACTGCTGATTCCCGGCGCAGGACGTTCTTCGCCCGCGATATCCATACCCGCGATATACCAACCATCGCCACCAGGCGCATCTTCCCAGGCATGTGTTCCTTGCAGGAGCGTTCTCTGCAACTCATTTAAGAAATAGCCCGCGCCGCTTAGCGGCCGGAGGAGGTATTGAGTCTGAATGGCCGGGTGATCTTCTCCCAAACGCGCGATTTCTTGTTCAACGAATGTGCGATAGGCAGGATTGATTGCCGCCAGCGTGCGCCAATCGTGTTCGAAATGCTGGCGCGCGCCTGTTCGCTGCTCCAACTCAAGATTCGCCGCGCGTTGCTGCGCCAGCAGGGTATGATCGGACCAGGCAGTACCATACAAGATTGTCGTGGCGTTGGCGACCGCAGCCATTGGTCTGAAGTCACGATCAAATTTCTCCGGTAGCACGTCTTGCGCCTCGTCTATTTCTAGCAGCAGGTCTGCCGTGGCACCTACGACGTTGCTTTCCGGCCCGGCTGAAAAAAACATGATCCGCGGCCCGGCATGGTTGCGCAGCAGGGCAGGATCGGCTGTGGGAGCAAGTCCGAGAATATAGCCATTGCTCGTCCAGATGCGATCGCGCGTGAATGGTGTATCGAGCACGGAGAGCAGGCGCAGGCGGCTGGTAATGATTTGTGGCGTAAAAGTTGGCGCGGCTTTCACAATCGTGCCCCGCGGCATGCACGCGAGTAGATAGGCTTCGAGTACCGCCGATAGCTGGTTCTTGCCCGACTGACGAGCCATCATCACTGTGAATATTCTTCCCTTGCCGTCCAAAATGGAGGCGAGGATGGCCTCAGCGATCTCAAGCTGGTAGGGATACAGCGGTTTACCCAGAATATGCCGGGCAAAGCGGGCAATTGACGACGAGGAATGCTTCATGAGAAACCTGTCTAGCATTTGAGGTTGTTAAGGTTCGGTCTAGCGATCCAGTTCTATGGAAGGAAAGGATGTAGAGGATATCTACAGGCGGCGGGGGATATAGCCGCCTGCTTGCTTACTAAGTATAGCATGCGATGGCGAGAAAATCAAGATGAAAGGGAACTGGTGATTGCCCAAAAGTAGGCTGGATGACGGAAGTCGGAGCCGCAACTTATGGATAATCACCAGTTTCCCCTGGCAGCACCTCTTATTGTTGTATCGCCTCGGCCAGCTTGTTGACGAACTCTTCGTCGAACCAGATGCGGTTCTGGCTATCGACGTTCAGGCCGTCGTGCGGATGCCCGTTCGGCGTTGGCGTGTTGTATTCGGAGAACGAGCCGGTGCCGCTATCGGGGAAGGAGCCGAAGATGTTCTGCTCGGAGTCGTCGAACCAGACGAGGCCGTTGCTGTCGACGCTGATACCGGAGGCATGTTCGGCGCACGTCTGGCAGGCAATAGGATAGGCGTATTCTGTGACGCCATTGTTTGTGCCGGGCTGGGCAAGGCTGACCTGCAGTTCGCCGATCATACCGACGAAACCCTCTGTCCACCAGATATTGCCGTTAGGATCGATGGTGATCATGTGAGGAGTCAAGGCGGGGGGTGGATTGGTGCGAATCTTGTATTCTTCTATCTGCCCGCTTGAACTGACATATTCGCCGATCTGTGCCACCGCGCCGTTGTTTTCGGTGAACCAGATGTTGTTGGAGGCGTCGACGACGATGCCATAGGGCAGGCTGTTGGCAGTAGGGGTGGTATATTCGGTAAATTTGTGCTTTTTGGGGTCGAAACGCGCGATTTTGTTGGTGTAGTGTTCCGTTACCCAGATATATCCCTTGTGGTCGATAGCCAGGTCCCAGGGGCCAGAATTGGCGGTGGGCAGCGTCCACTTTTTGAATGTGCCGGTGCTGGGGTCCAGGCGACCAAGCGTATTGGTGTGGAACATAGGAAACCAGAGATTCCCGTTTTTATCAAAGGCCAGGAAGAGCGGCTGCCCGTAATGGGCCGGTAGCTGGTATGTTGCGATCCAACTCGAGGTGACGGGATCAAATTCCTCGATTTTGCCAGGAGGCGTACCCGTGGGGCAATCTGGCTGGGGGTCGCAGCCAGGGACTGCCAACCAGACGTGGCCATTGCTGTCGAAAGCTGTCCCCCAGGGGTCTATGCCACTGGGGGTGTACCAATCCTGCGATAGAACCTGGGAAGGACGCAGGGCAAAAACCTGGCTTCCGCTGCTAAAGAACGTGACTCCAGCCAGGAGTACGGTCATTGATAAGAAACTAAGGAATAACTGTTTGCTGCGCATTGTACGCGGGTTGACCTTTCTAGAGAACCTGGCACCTTCTAGAGGTGCGATGGGCGACCACTATAGAGTGCGAATTATGGTTTTTCACAATATACTCCGGCAACGGACGCGGGGCCGATCAATCGGCGGTGGGCGCGATCAATCGGCCCCTACGGCGGAGCCGTAGTATCGATTGATCGCCCGGTTGCAGGACTATTTTGTCGAAACTCATTATCCGGCACATGGTCGCCCCTACGTTAACTACCGGTATAACCGATTACGTCGCTGCCTCCAATGGAGCCGGCGGCGCTGAAGTACAGGGGCCGCTCGGCTACAATGGGGCCGGTGGATTGCACGAACATCGAATCCTCATAGCCCTGGGAATGATCTCCACTGTGATAGAGATATTTCAGTACATAAGAGTTGATGTTGACGGTGAGACGCGAATGGGCCACCACTGCTTGCGTGAAGGTGTAGGAGCGGCCATAGCCGTTGATAAGCGTGATGGTCGCGGTCTCATTGTTATTTGTTGGGTTTTGCAAAGTGAGCCACTCGATAAAACCGGGCGCTGTGTATCCTTCGGCGAACGCGAGAATACTGGCCTGAGCGGGTCCCGGCATACCGGTGACATCGGTGACGCCCGTCCCCGATTTGCCGCCAATGCTTAATTTGAAGAATTCCTCGCGCTCAACGACGATTTTTGCTCCCGTTGAGCTGATATCGATTGAGACATCGCCGGGTTGGCTATGGGCGCTGACATCCCAGTTGGTCTGGCTCTGTGGGCCAACCGAAAGTGTTACAGTGTTGACCGAGCCGTTCGGATATTCCAGATTGATGCTGACATTGGCGGTATTGCTGGAGTCCAGGTTGGCGATGATCAGGTTTTCCTGAAAGCCCGGATCGACGTGCCCCTCGGCGAAGAGCCAGTCATTGTTGGGCGCAGACGCGCCAACCACTGAAGCGGCTCCCGATATATTGCCCGCCTGGCCTGCCGGGAAACTGTTGAAGTAGGTGGGCCGTTCGACGACTACTGGCTGGTCTGAGGTGACGACGGCGGCTACGAGCTGCGATGCTGGTGGTGGGGCAATTGTGCCTCTAGAACCTGCTGGAACGCTCGTTGTCTGAGGAGTGCCGTACACCTGCCCACCGGCATAGTACGTGGCCGTGACATGGGCCGTGCTGCCACCGGGCGGGTTCAGAATCGTGATGAACGAGTCGCTACCCTTGATGGTCGGCATATCGGCGAAGTAGAAACTGGTATTCAAATGGGTAGCGCCAATCACATCCGTGCCGCTACTGGACCCGAAGAAGTTGACGTAGTACAGGGGCCGTTCGACGACCACACCGCTGCATGACGAGGTATTGCTGACCTTGACGATGGTCGAGACATAGTCCACGCTGCTCGAATTCTGAGCAATGCCCAGATCAGCATTGACCGACTCGGTATAGCGTGTATTTTTCGGAACCACGCGTGAAATATTGACGGGACTTTTGCCGGTCAAGAGGTAATCAAAGTTGATATTACAGGCATAGTTGGGATTGGGATTTTCCACCGTGAGCCATTCCTGGAAACCCTGACCAACTTTCCCCTCGGCGAAATACCAGGTCTGGCTGACCGGAACTTTACTCGGTGGTGGTGTTGGGGAGGGTGAAGGTGTCGACGACGGTGTATTTGTCGGGCTGGGTTGTGGCTGCGGGATGCCATTGTTTACGCCTTCGCCCAATTTCCTGGCGAATTCCTCAGTGAACCAGAGGTTGCCGTTCTTATCTACGGCCAGTCCATCATGGGGATGCGCATTCAACTGGTATTGATCGCCATTATCAACCGTATACATGACGAAGTAGCCGCCACCGGGAACATAGGCACCAACACGGGCATTTTCGGCATCATCGAACCAGACAGTCCCCTGTTTGTCTACTGCGATGCCGGAAATATGGGTATTGCAACTGGGTACACAGGAAGCCGGGGGCACAATATATTTGGTCACCCCATTGCTTGTACCTGGGGAAGCCTGGCTAATGACCAGTTTCCCAATTTCGCCGTCCGGTCCTTCCGTCCACCAGATATTGCCGGATGTATCATAAGTAATCATATGCGGAGTATCGGCGCCGCCAGGAGGAGGATTGGTACCATACTCGTTAATGGTATTATTCTGCATGGTGCCACTGGAGGTAGGAATGAAGCTGGCAATTTTGCTTACGCTGCTGCTATTTTCCGTAAACCATATCGCGCCTGTGCCTGGGTCGGGGCCGGTAATGCCATAGGGACGACTACCGCCGGTTGGAGTAGGAGTTTCGTGAAACTGCTGTGATGCAGGGTCGAATTCACCAATCTGATTGGCCCATTCTTCTGTGAACCAGAGGTGCCCATAGTGGTCAAAGACGAGGTCGAACGGGCTGGCTTGAGGTGTCGGTACCGTCCATTGATTCCAGGTTCCATTGCCGGGATTATATTCGCCGATGGCGTTGGTGATTGGTTCAGAGAACCAGATATTGCCGCTGCCATCAATGGCGAGAAAGAACGGGCTGGAATATCCCGCCGGCAATGCGATATCCTTCAGCGGCTGGCTCCCAGAATTAAAGCCATTTGCGGCGTATTCAGTCAGTCTTCCTGTGGTGGAAGGAGGAGGATTGCAAATCGGCCATCCCCATACATAGGCATCACACTGGGGATCGGCAATCCATACATTGCCACCGGGGTCAAAGCTGACTCCCCAGGGGTTCATATCAGACTGTGGCAAGTAAACCTCGTTAATGGTTGGGTCGGCGTGCGCAGCTTTATGCGTCGCGACCAGCACCAGCGAAAATACGCCAATGCTGGCGAGAACAAAAAAGAGAGCGAGAAAAAGACGCGTTTTCCCATTGAATGTATTGCCCAAAAAGAAGGAGAGGCCGGTCGCCTTTGCCCGGCGGTTATGACTGTTTCCAAGCATGCGATTTTCATTAACTCCTGACATTTAAGATGTGTGGTTTTTTGCCTGGCACCTATTCTGGTACCCTGATGGGGATAGGGACAAGCCGCAATCCCTACAGGGCTATCTATCCGGTGAGCCGAGAGGGACAGGGACAAGCCGCTGTCCCTACTGTCCTTACGGGCCGGACGTGTTGAAAAGGATTCATAATATCTCAAAAGATTATGCTTCATTGATGGGCTTGAGGCAAGACACGAAGGTATCAATATTTTGATCTATTGGTTCTATATTTAGGGAGCAACCGAATCAAAGGCGTTAATGTATGAGGTATTGCTCCAATTTGGTGAGCAGGGCGTCTATTTGGAAAGGCTTGGCTACCCAGTCACGAGCACCGGCAACCGCGCTGGCAGAACGAACACGGCTGTCGGCGGTCATGATAATAATGGGCAGTTGCGCATATTGCTCATTCTTGGAGAGTGTAGCAGCGATTTCATACCCTGAAAGTTGTGGCATCATTAAATCGAGCAGGATGACAGAAGGCAGCTGTTGAGGGCCTGCTTGTTCTAGAAATGGCAACACTTTTTTACTATCCGATAAGCCTACGCCCGCGTGTTGCTCTGATTCGAGCAGGAACAATAAAACAGAAACGATGGCTTCGTCATCATCGACGATCAGCACATATGGAGTGTTGGGCGCTTGCGGCAATTCAGCATAGTGTTGTTCTTGCCTGGAGATGGAGAAAGCAAGAACGCCTGGCGCCTGGGCGTTCACCTGTTGTGGATCTGGCATAGAGTTCTCCTATTCATCGGCATCCCACATACACTTTTGCATTACCCTATTATTATAACTCGGGAAGCAAGAGGTGATTGTAGAAATCCCCTGAAAGGAAAGAGCCCGGTGCCTGTCCTGGGACCCTGAAGGGGACAGGGACAAGCCGCTGTCCCCTCTGGGCGAAGAGGCCTGGATCATTTCTTGCGTCTATGGAGCACGCCTGCAATGCCAAGTAATCCCAGGGAGAGAGCATAACACGCGATCATGAGTAGTACTAAAGGATTGAACCCTGCCAGCGGTAAGGAGAACGATGAAGCGGAACCACCGCTGTTCAAAGCATTTCCAAAGCTAGAGGCTCCTGAACTATTGGACCCATTGGAGGGTGTAGAATTGCCGCCGGGTGTGCCGGTTGGCGTCGGTGTGCTTCCCACGGTTGATGTCGGGGAGGGTGAAGGTGATGGTGAGGGCGGTACCTGTGTTGGTGAGGGCGAAGGTGCAGGTGATGGCGTGCTGGTTACGGTCGGCGTAATGGGCACAGGGGTCTGTCCAACCGGTGTCGGCTGCGTTCCACCGCCTGTTCCCCCGCTCGAACCGGTCGGAGTTGTGCCTGGCGTTGAGATTGTAGCGGGGGCTGTTGGTCCGGCCTTACCGAGAGAGGCAGCGTCGAGTACAATATCGACGGTCGCGACGTGATTGGTTTTGCTATCGCGAGCGACTATGATATTATGTCCGATATGCCAGATATCTCCGTCTCCTGTCCAGATCGTTACAGTGAAGGCCCCGTGAGCATCTGCCTGTGCGGTGAGAACGTTCCCCTGTTGGTCCAGAAGTACTTGCGTTCCATTGTACGTAAAGGAGACTGTCCCATAGTGGCTGAAGCCCTGACCACGCAAATGGACAGGTTGGCCCGGCAGGAACGGACCCTTGTCGAGCAGATTTAAAGATAGGCCAGGTGTGGTTGTAATAGTCGATGCTGCCGTCGCCTGGGTAGTTGTCCCAGGCTGCCTGCTTACTACCCTCAAAGCGGTGCCACCGGGTAGAGATGGCGAAAACCAGTTCAAGCTGAGGGCTGTCAGCAGCAGGAGTGAACAGGTCACGATGATTAAGAGCAGCGTACCAAATAGCCAGAGTATAAATTCAATACGTCCGGGAAGCAGCAACCACCAACGCACGCGGTCAAGGGGATTGAGCGTGATGGTCTTGTGCCGCTTTTTTTTGCGCAAGGTAGGATCAGCTATCAGCCGGGCATAGGATGAATTTATGGCCTTGCCCGCCGTCCATGATGCCGTATCACCCTCTATTATCCCGCCTTCTGTGGGGGCGGAGTGGACGAGGGTCTGGGATGCTTGAGATCGCCCTACTGGAAACTCTATTGGGGCAAGGGTCTGGGACGCTTGAGGTCGCCCTTGTGGAACCAGGGCACGTGAATATCCGCCAACTCCTATATAAACGTCGGGAAGGGTGTCGATCTCCTCTATCGAGAGCTGGGACCGTTCCTGGAATTGTACCGGCGAAAGTTCTGCAATCTCGGATTTGTCGAGTCGTAAAGAGACTGGTTGGTGGTGCGTAGCCGGTACTTGCGCGCCTGGTCGTGCAGGTGGAGGGGTCGTATCGATTTCATCGATGCGAGGCAGCCGGCGCGTCTGGCGAACGTTTGACGACGAGGTCACCTGCGGGAGCGTAGGTATTTCGGGTACCAGCAATGAGAGCGATGGCAGGCTGGTGCCAACTGCATAGTTTTCCGATTCGTATTCCCAGGTGGTTGAGGCAGGAGCCGGACAGGGACCAGCCGCTGTCCCTACAGAGCTGTTCGCAGCGCGAGCAATAGAGTCCTGCGAGGGGATGGGTGTGATCGGATTCGGGTGTTTTTTCAATGGCGCTGGCGCGGGTGAAGACAATTTCGACTGCCGTTGTTGTCCCTTCATTGCCCCTTTCGTATTTGAACGTGGCGGCTCGCTAGGGGGCGCATACACGGCAGGATCGATCCAGACGGATGTGCCGGTGGGAAGATTATTAAAGGGAGAAATATCTGTCACTTTACCTACCTACTCTGATACTCCATCTTGTGGTTCACATCTACTGCAAATAAACGGAGTCCTGTCCGGTTTTCGGACGTGTGCCAGGAAGTACCATACTCGAAACTGTGGAAATATCCGCACGGTCAGGAAAAAATTTACAGGTAGATTGAGCGGTATTGATTAAAAACCAATTGGCGATCACCAATAGAAAGGCTATTGATGGAATTTCATGTAAAAATCTTTGATTGCCGCGTGGTCCTATCATTATGGCATAGTTCTTGCACTAAATATGCGTAGGGGGGATAAACCGGAAAAAAATCCGGGTATTCGGGTTGCCTGAATCAATCCCCACGGTTACCAATTCACGGAAGTATGTGGATGTGTACGAATCCGCTGGCCGGTATGTACACAAAGAGGAAAAGTAGGTAGAAGGAGATGAATTCTATGGTAGCCATTGCAAAAAGGGCAGATTCTGATTCAGATTTCAAGTGGTTGGAAGAGGAAGATGATGCAGCACTTTTCAATGAAGAAGACGAGGATGATGAGGTTGAGACTGCTGGTGACAATATGGTGGATAATGCCATTCGCCAGTACCTGGCGGAGATCGGGCGTTATCCTCTCTTGACGGCGGAGCAGGAGATGAGCCTGGCGCGACGTGTAGCGGAGGGCGATATGGAGGCGCAACAGCGATTGGTAGAGGCAAATCTGCGCCTGGTGGTAAGTATTGCTAAACGCTACAATAATCACGGTATTGGCCTGCTGGACCTGGTGCAGGAAGGAAATCTGGGCCTGATCCGCGCCGTGCAAAAATTTGATGCAGATCGAGGATTCCGTTTCAGCACGTATGCGACATGGTGGATTCGGCAGGCTATCAGCCGGGCGGTGGCCGAGCATACGCGCACGATCCATGTACCGGTACATGTCGTTGAAATGATCTACAAAATGAAGCGCATCACGCGCCAGCTCTATCAGGAGTTGGGGCGTGACCCGCTGCCCGAGGAGATCGCAGCCGCGGCCCGGCTGACTAAGGAGCGGGTAGTAGAGCTGCAAAATATGGCAGAGACACCTATCTCTCTGGATGCCCCCCTTATCGACGATGAGCAATACCACCTGGCCGATACACTGGAAGATACGAGTACGACGGCACCCGCCGACGCAGCTACTCACCAGGCCCTGCGCGCGCAGATATCCTGCGCTCTCGAAACCCTCAATGCGCGCGAGCGGCAGGTGATCGAACTGCGCTACGGCCTGCAGGATGGCTATTGCCATACGCTGGAGGAACTGAGCGCCTTCTTCAAACTGACGCGCGAACGCATCCGCCAGATTGAGGTAAAGGCGCTACGCACGCTGCGGCAACCCATCCAGGTCCGGCTGCTGCGCGATTTCGCCTAGCACACAGTTCTCATCTTGCTCGCTCAGGACACTGAGGAATGCCTCTACGACGGCCGCGTCGAACTGCTTGCCCGCACAGGCAAGCAGTTCTTTCCTGGCCTCGCTGACCGGCATAGCCTTGCGATATGGCCGCGTTGAAACCATCGCATCGTAGGCGTCCACGACCGCGAGGATGCGCGCGCTCAGGGGAATTTGCTCACCGGCAAGGCCGAGTGGATAGCCTTTCCCGTCCCAGCGCTCATGATGGGCCGCGACGATGGTGGCGAGGTAGTCGAAGATGCCGCCCACCTGTTCCAATATCTGGCGGCCAATTTCCGGGTGGCTGCGCATCACGCTCCATTCTTCCTCGGTCAATGGGCCTGGTTTGTGCAGGATGGCGTCGGGAATGCCAATTTTGCCGATATCGTGCAGCAGCGCGCCCAGGCGAATCAGGTGCAGCTCTTCATCGGGGCGCTGCAATTTGCGCGCTGTGGCCTCGGCGAGCTGCACGATGCGATGCGCGTGCGCGTTTGTTCTACGATCATGTGCCGCGGCCGCGGCGGTAAGGGCTTTTACGCCCACTATTTCCGTCGTATGCCTGTCGTAAGGGACAAGTTCGGTTCGCGCAATGGCCGGGCGGTCAGTCTCGACATCCGCCACACAAACGCGATTCCTTCCCGTATGTTTGGCGCGGTACATACCCTGATCGGCGCTCTCGATCAAGGCTTCGCGTGTGGTGCCATGCAATCCGTATACCGCTATCCCTATACTGGCGGTAATGGCTATTGGCACGGGAACCGGGGTATCTTCAGATTCCCAGAGGCAAGGTTTTGCGCTGATCGAGGCCAGCAGGCGTTCGGCAACCTGATTTGCCGCGAGCAAATCCGCTCCGGTGAGGATGATAGCAAACTCCTCTCCGCCGTAACGTCCGGCGAGGTCTTCGAGGCGCAAGGTGTTGCGCAAACGGGTGCCAACTTCGCGCAGGATGGCATCGCCTGCGCGGTGTCCCCAGGTATCGTTCACACGCTTGAAATGATCGAGGTCCACAAACAGGATGGCGAATGAATCCTGCGAGCGCTGGCAGCGCGATACTTCCTCGTTGATCCTGCTCATCACGGCGCGATGGTTGGGCAGTCCTGTGATCGGGTCAGTGATGGCGGCGCTGGCCTGCTCGCGATAGAGCCTGTCTAGCTCGGAAACCAATAGCTGCTGCTGCTGCACCAATATTTGCTGCTCATTGTAGGCCTCTTGCAGCCTGGCGCGCAGGGCAATTTCGCGGTCATTGAGGCGGCGCTGCTCATTCAGCATGGCGTTGACGCGCGGTAGTTCGCCTACAATCCATCCAAGCGCGAGCGCAACGGCAGTGATGATTATTACCAGGATGGCCCAGCGTTGATCAGGGATGAGCGTGGGGAGCCATGATTGGGATATGGTGGCCCAGATGCCGGTACAGGAGGCAATAGTACCAATCGCTACCATACTCAAGAGCAGCAATCCCTGCCTGATTGAAGTACGCATGCGTCGTCTGTGACGCAGAACAAGCCAGGGGACAAGCAGGAACATCTGGATGACCGAGAAGACCCAGACCACCGTTGTAGCCGCCTGCAACAAATTGTAGATTTCAAAGGCCAGTTCGGCAGGTGGGATGATGTACTCGAAGATGCCTGGAATAGCCACGAAAGAAAGAATTGTCACTATCGCTACAACGGTCGCCTGGGCGATGATGCTATTGATGGGAACACCACGGCGGTTCAGTTTTGCTAGCCGGCCCGGTAAGCGACGATCCGCGGCAAGGACTACCAGCAGACGCGAGAATAGCAGGATATAGACGGCCACCAGGGCAATCTGGCTCAGTGCCAGCACTACCGAGACGATGCTGGCGGCAGTTGAACCAAGGGTGATATTGATGGCCTGCACATTTGATATCATTGCTCCCGATTGACCCGGCGGTACGATGGCCATAATGCCAAATGTGCCGAGTATATAGGCAGTAAAAGAGATGCCGGTTCCCCACCAGACGTAGCGGCTGGCCCGTTTGAAGCCTGCTTTGCCACCATGTATCTCATTCCCCATGATGATGGGGATATTAGCGCCAAGCAAAGCCAGTACAATCAGTCCATAGAGGCCAGAATTCGACATCGCCGGGCCCCAGGCAGCAGGTATATTGAGCGCTAGAGTTGCCTGGTGGCCGCTCTCCAGCCACCAGATTCCGGTCGCTCCGATCAGCGCGAAAACCGCCAGGTAAAGGGCGGTAAGAGCCAGCAACAGCCGTTTGACCCATGTTAAGGGGAAGCAGTTTATCGCAGTGGCGACAATCAGCACCAGCATCGTTGCCAGGCACTGCTGCGCGGGAGCAGTAAACCATGTGGGGGCAAGATACTGCACGAAGACAATACAGGCCTCTACTACCGAAACAACTGCCAGCACGCCGGGCAACCAGGCGCAAAAGGCAAAGAAAAAACACCACCTGGCCCCAAGAACGCGCTTTGCCCACAGGTAAGGGCCGCCCTCACCGGGGAAGCGCAGCGCGAGCCACCGTGTGAAGAACGCGCACGGCACGAGGAATGTCAGCAGGCCAAGCGTCCAGTAGAAAAAAGCTGCCGGGCCCGCGAACTGAACACCATTATTGTTATTGACAAACAGGACGGTCAGGATCATGAAGACCGACAGATCGCGCAGTCCCAGCACAGCAGGCAATCGTTGGTCGCCCGATTCCGCAGTAAACGTAATCTCGCCTTGCTCATCTCGATTATCCGGCGTGCTTGCATCTCCCGAAAACCCTGTGGCAGGCATGGATGCCTGAGATGTCGAGTTCGCAGCCATAGCTATTGCTCCATATATGCTTCAAGCCATTATCATAAGATCGCGCAAAGTTCACACTCGCGCCCTTACATCGTGCTATCGGCACATGGGAGTACTATCAATAGAGCAAGCAGGCGGCATAGATGAAAACAAATGTGACAGGCTTCCCCTACTCACAGGCGGTACTTTCCAGCAGTGCGGTCACTTTTTTTCTGGATGTTCGTTTATGAAATATGGAGTATTGCTTGCTATAACAGAAGTGGCGAGCGGAAGAAGATGATAGTGCGCGGAAGTATCCAGCACATGCTTGCCCCCACATGGATGCATTCCCGGTATCCATTCAGGTGATAGAGAGGTATAGCTGATGTTGATTAAAAATAAGGTTGAGCAGGCGGTGTCACCCGGCACATCCCTGGCGGAGAGACCTGGCCGGGCTACGGGCGAGCTGCTATTTGGCACGCTGATGTTTGTTTGCGCGGTCGCCTTTGTAATCTCTATCCTGTTCCTGCTTGCTCCTCTCTCAGAGTTGTCATCTCCTCTTTCTCAATGGCCATTGAGCAGGCTGCTATCAGGGGCGGCATTGTGGGTGTTCGGTCAACTCCACCTCTTTCTGAACCTGCAAAAGGGGCAACTGGGAGTAGATACGGTATCCTTCCTGATCCTGCTCTCGGTTACTTTTGTCATCTATGGCCTGTGTGCCTTGCTTATCTCTTTACGAGCGCCTGAACACAAAAATAATCGCTGGCTGCTCCTGGTATGGTTGACGACGCTGCTAGCAGGATTTCTCCTGATGCTCGAGGGTGCATCACTTTCACACGATGTTTTCATATATACCGGCTATGGCCGTTTGATGCTTGTCTATCACGTTAATCCCTATTTTGTGCCACCAGATCAATTTCCGCACGACCCACTGTACTATCTGAATGGCTGGACAAATTCTACTGCCGCCTATGGTCCGCTCTGGCTGCTCGTCTGCGCGGTAAGCGAATTGTTCGGCGGAACCGATCCTATACGCTATGTCCTCTTCTTCTGCTCGCTCGGCCTGGCAGCGCACTTAGTGAATACGCTGCTGGTCACAAACATATTGCGAGCAATGGGCCGTTCGCGGCGTACTATTCTGCTCGGCACGCTGCTCTATGCCTGGAATCCGCTTGTGCTTTTTGAGGCCAGCAATGGTGGTCACAATGATATTTTCATGATTATCTTCATCTTGTCAGGCATTCTCTTCGCCGTTCGCGCCGAGCAGAGGGGTCAGATGCGGCTCGGGGATTACGTTTTGCCGGTCGTGGCCTTTACATTGGCGGCGCTGGTGAAGTTTACTCTCGCCCCGCTTGTGGTGCTATTTATTGTTCTGCTGGTCTTCTACCGCCTGCGCCAGATTTCATGGCCGTTCTCTCACCAGGATGGTCAATTGCCGGGCACGATGAGTCGGTCATCACAGGGGGCCGATTTATCGGCCTCGCGTCCATTACCGAAGTATTCCGTTAAAGTGCATAATCGGCCCATACAGGCGGTGGGCGATGCCCTTTTAGCGATCAGGACAGATGCGGCAACAAAGGAAGCGACCAGGCAGGTGTTGGGCGCGGCAATTTACGCGAGCATTATCAGTGCGGTCGTGGTGCTGCTTTTTTATGGGCCTTTTTTCATCGGCCATAATGTTCATAGCATTATCCAGAGTTTTACCTCGCCGCCCTCCTCAACAGGGGCGCATAAGTCGATGCTGGATGCCGCGCAGAGGTGGCTCGCTGGCCATCCCTTACCGCATAACACGCTACAGTACCAACTGAGCCATGAATTGAGCAGCCACAAGGTATGGACTCTTATTAATGTTGTGGTATTGGCGCTGGGGATGCTGGTAGGAATGGTGTGGATGTGGAAGGCGCCGCAGGTACGCACATTTGTAATGGCGTCGCTGCTGGTATTGGAGGCATTTCTGCTGGTTGCGCCGTGGTTCCTGACATGGTATGTTGCATGGCTGGTAGCCCTGGCGATTGTATGCTTGCCGGTGTCGTATGATCCTAAAGGACGCGCATTGCTGGCGTTCGCGCTGGTATTCTCGGCATCGGCCTTCTTGCTCTACTTCTACAATGGCGCCCCTCCTGGCTATATATGGAACCCGCTAAGCTGCGTCGTGACATATGGCCCGCCGGTGCTGGCCTGCCTGATTTTCCTGGCATTGCCTTTTATACGACGCGTTGGGCAATATGCAGCGACATAGCTTCTCCCTCCATATGCTACAATATTCCTGAGATATGATGAAAGACTATGCCTACTACAAATCGGTATTTGGTAACCGCCCGATGCCGCTTGCCTATGTTGATCTTGATCTGCTCGAGCAAAACATACGCCAGGTGATCGCCCGGGTCAGGGGAAACGAGGGAAAAACGGGAAAGTGCGTGCGGCTGGCATCCAAGTCGCTGCGCTGTGTTGCCATTACGCGGCGCATCCTGGCGTCCGATCCATGTTTTCAAGGCTTGATGTGCTTTACGGCCAGGGAAGTTGTGTACATGGCGAAGCAGGGCTTCGATGATCTGCTTCTCGGCTACCCGGCTTATAACGAGCAAGATATCGCGGCGATAGCGCGCGAGACGGCAGAGGGGGCGCATATCACGTTGATGGTTGATTGTCTCGAACACGTGGAGCAGGTCGAGAAGGTGGCCCGGCAATATGGCGTGCGATTGCCGTTGTGCCTGGAAGTCGATATGTCGCTAGATGTGCCTGGCCTTCATTTTGGTGTCTGGCGGTCTTCTTTACGCACGGCTGAGCAGGCGCGACCGGTGGTCAGGCGGATTGTAGCGTCCGACCACGTGTGGCTGGATGGCTTGATGGGCTATGAGGCGCAGATCGCGGGCGTAGGCGATAATTTCGTGGGGCAAACAATCAAGAATACGCTGGTGAGACAGTTGAAGCGGCGCTCAATTCGTGAGGTTGCCACAAGGCGGGCCGCGCTGGTTGAGATGATTGGCTCATATGGGGTAGCGCTGCGTTTCGTGAACGGTGGTGGAACGGGCAGCATCGACAGCACGCGAGCAGAAGATGTGGTGACGGAGATCACGGTGGGATCCGCGTTCTACGCTCCGGCTCTCTTCGATAACTACCGCAATTTCCGCTACCAACCTGCCGCGGGCTTCGCCATTGAGATCGTGCGGCACCCGCAGCCAACCATCTACACGTGCCTGGGTGGTGGTTATGTTGCTTCCGGCTCTGCTGGCCCCGAGAAGCTACCCCAACCCTATTTGCCACAAGGGGCCGCGCTTGAGGCGCTCGAAGGAGCAGGCGAGGTGCAAACGCCTATACGTTACAATGGGCCGGTAGCGCTTGCAATCGGCGATCCTATATTCCTGCGCCATAGCAAGGCCGGCGAGCTTTGCGAGCGCTTTACGCATTTGCTGCTTGTCCAGAACGGAGCGGTCGTGGACGAGGTAACGACTTATCGCGGCGATGGGCAATGTTTTCTGTAGTCGTTCCTTTCACCCCACTGCAAAGGAGAAAAAACGGATGGCTCTAAGCAATAGAGAGGCCTCACGCCCGGCACGCTGGCATAACTGGTCGGGGTCCGTTCGCGCTGCTCCACGGCAGATCGTGAAACCGGGCAGCATCAACGGGCTGGTGCATATGATCGAGCAATTTGGGCGCGAGGGACGGCAAGTGCGGGTGGTTGGTTCTGGCCATTCATTTACGCCGCTGGCACAGACCGGCGATGTGTTGATGTCGCTGGATAATCTGCAAGGGGTTGAGCAGGTCGATACCGAGCATGGCAGGGTAACGGTGCTGGGCGGAACGAAGCTGAAGTACCTGGGCGATGTGTTGTTCGCGCATGGGCTGGCGCAGGAGAATCTGGGCGATATCAATGTGCAGAGTATCGCCGGTGCTATCAGCACGGGTACGCATGGCACCGGAGTGCGCTTTGGCTCGCTGGCGACGCAGGTTGAAGGATTGACGCTGGTCACAGCTTCCGGGGAGCTACTGGAATGCTCGCCCGAACAGAATGCTGATATATTCAAGGCGGCGCAGGTATCGCTGGGCACATTGGGGGTGATTGCGAAGGTGACGCTGCGGGTAGTGCCTGCCAAGCGCCTGCATTACGTGGGCCAGCGTAAGAAGCTGGCCGATTGCCTGGATCACCTGGAGCAGTATAAGCAGGGGAATTCGCACTTCGAGTTTTTCTGGTTCCCCTATACCGAATGGGTGCAGGCCAAATTCCTGAATGAGACGGATGAGCCGGCGAGCAAGAATACCCTGTGGAGCACCTTCAATAAGATCGTGCTGGAAAACTGGGTCTACTGGCTACTTTCGGAATGCTGCCGCCTGGCTCCTGGACTCTCGAAGACGGCGTGCCATATTTCAGCGGCCAGCATTTCGCATATCGACGAGATCAACTACAGCCACTTGCTCTACTCAACGCCGCGCATGGTGCGTTTTCAAGAGATGGAGTACAATATCCCGGCAGAGCATACGAGGGCAGTTATCACGGAAATTCAGGAGTGCATCAACCGCGAGCAATTTCAGGTTCACTTTCCAATGGAGTGCCGCTTTGTCCACGCGGATGATATCTGGCTCAGCCCGGCCTACGAGCGCGATTCGGCCTATATCGCGGTGCATATGTACCGTGGCATGCCTTACAAATCTTATTTTGAGCACATCGAGGAAATTTTCCGCCGCTACGACGGCAGGCCGCATTGGGGCAAAATGCACACGCGCACAGCAGGGGAACTGGCGGCGCTCTACCCGCGCTGGCATGATTTCCGGCGTATCCGCTCCAGGCTCGATCCACAGGGCATGTTTCTCAACGATTACCTGCGCAAGCTGTTCGATGCTGGTGGGCCTATACCTGAAGATGTCGCGCCGACCCAGCAAGATGATGCGATAAGTACGGATTAGTTGTTTTCAAGGTCAATTACGCTAGCGATTCCCAAAAAGTTGGCGAGAGATTCTTCGCTGCGCTCAGAATGACATGCTCCCGGAGATACCTGGCTGTCTCCGGGAGCATATCATTCTGAGCGCAGCGAAGAATCTCTCGCCCAATATCGTCCAGCCGTCCCGATTTCAGCCCACTGGCACACTTTTGTGGAAGCACCGGCCATTACAGATTCATCGCTGCCAGGAAATCGCTGACCGTTTGCCGCTCGATGTTTGTTTTCTCGGCATATTTCAGGATTTCCTCTTTTTGCCGTGCATACATCTGCTTGATCAGCTCGCTCTTAGATGGGTCGATGCCTCTTGGTGAAGACTGGCCGATTTCGTAGAGAAAGCCGATCATGTCCAGTAATTTCAGTTCATCGTGCAGTTCCTGGTCTTCTTCAATGCCAAATGCTTGCAGGATATCGTTCTGAATGGAGTCGATGGCCTCTTTGACGGCAGCAGTTTTGAAAAAGGGCAGGATATCTCCGATGACGGCCTCATGCACATCGTGCATTAATGCCAGCGTGACGAGGCGGTCGCGTTTTTCCTGTGGGTAGGAATGGAACACCGACCAGTAGAGCACCAGGAAGGCGACGGCGACGGTATGCTGCCCGACATTCCAGGTGCCAAAGCCGGAAACGCTATAGACCCTGGGAATGTTGAAGATATTCATCAGGAAATCCAGGTTGGGATTCTTCGAGACGTGTCCCAGCATGCCCTGGGGCGTAAAAATGTTTTCGTAGTCAATGTGTTCGTCCATGCTATTCTCCAGGAAAGGCCAATGATGAACTCTCACCATCAAAATCGGTAAGCACCCCTCTGGCCATGTCATTCTGAGCGCAGGGAAGAATCCCGGTAGGCATCGACGCAGATTCTTCACTGTGTTCAGAATGACATGGCCAGAGGATATTTACCGTTTTTGGTTGGTTAAATTCATAATCGGCCACAGATTTGTTTGCAGTGTCGCTCTGTATCTATTCTTTTTCATATCCGCGCACATGGCTATTATACATGGTTCTTGCGGCATCGTAAGCCATCCAATCCTCTCCTACCCCGGAATAAAACGGTATAATTTTTACATAGCCACGGATCTATTTTATAGTCAACGAAAGGATTTATTCGCATGGCGATGGATTTTGGTATTATCGCGCCACAGGGATGGCGCCTGGATTTAGTGAACATTTCCGACCCGGTGGAAGCGTATGAAGCGATGACGCGCGTGGTGCGGGAGGCCGAATCGCTTGGCTTTGTCTCGACCTGGCTCTACGACCATTTTCATACTATCCCCGCTCCAATGCAGGAAATAACGTTCGAGTGCTGGACGAGTTGCGCGGCCCTGGCCCGCGATACGCAGCAAATCCGTATCGGCCAGATGGTGACGTGTAACAGTTATCGCAATCCGGCGCTACTGGCAAAGATGGCCAGCACCGTGGATGTACTCAGCCATGGCCGGCTTATACTGGGCATTGGCGCCGGCTGGTATAAACACGAATATCTCGCCTATGGCTACCCCTATCCAGGCACCCACGAGCGATTGCAGCGTCTGAACGAGGCCGTTCAGATTATCCTGGCTATGTGGACGCAGGAGGAACCGACATTCGAGGGAACATACTATTCGATTCGAGGAGCCATCAATCAGCCCAAAGGAGCGCAAAAGCCACATATTCCCTTATTGATCGGCGGAGGTGGTGAAAAGGTGACACTCAGGCTGGTCGCGCAATACGCGGATGCCTGCAACATCGGCGGAGACATACCGACCATCAAGCACAAACTGGATGTCCTCAAGCAGCACTGCGAGGAGGTGGGACGGGACTACAACTCAATCCGGCGCACGACTTTGATCGATTATTGCGCCATCGCCAGCACAGAGGAGGAGGCTATCGCGAAACTGACGCCGGACGAGCGCCAGAACCTCGATGAGTTGCTCCCGGAATCCCTGATTGGCACTCCTGCGCAGATTCGCGAGCGCCTGCGGGAATACGAAGATGCGGGGATACAGGAGATCATTGTGCGCTTCGTTGATGCCGTGCAGTTGGATTCGATACGAATGTTTGCGCGGGAGTGCATGTAATTCGCATTGCCATCAAAATCTAACTTACAGCCGTCCCAGCCTGCGCATCTCAGGCCAGATCAGGGCAACCGCCAGCACCACCAGTACCGTCCCGATGCCGCCCGCCGCGACTGAGATGACGGGGCCGAATAACTGCGCGGCCAGGCCGGACTCGAAGCCGCCCAGTTCGTTCGAGGCGCCCACGAATAGCGTATTGACGGCGGCAACGCGCCCGCGCATGGAGTCCGGAGTGCGCGTCAGCAGCAGGGTGCTGCGAATGACGACGGAGATATTGTCAAGGCCGCCCAGCAGGAACAGCATGAGCATGGAGAGCCAGAACGAGGTGGAGATGCCGAAGATGAAGGTGGCGATACCGAAACCCGCCACGGCCAGCAAAAGCGTAAGGCCGGCCTTTTTGAAAGGCGGGATATGGGCAAGCGAAAGGGAGATGCAGACCGCGCCTATCGAGGGCGCTGCTCGCAACCAACCCAGGCCGGTTGGCCCGACGCGCAGGATGTCCCTGGCGTAGATTGGCAGCAGAGTGGTCGCGCCGCCCAGCAGGACGGCGAAGAGGTCGAGCGTGATGGCAGCGAGGATGACCTGGCTTTTTTTGAGGAATCTGACACCTTCCAATAGCGAACCGGTGGTCGTTGTTTCAGCCGGTAGCGGCACCTGCCTTTTCACGGTGATGGGTAAAAGCAGGATGGCATACAGCAGGGCGGCTGTGGCGTTCAGCGCATAGACGAGCGTCGCGCCGCCGCTTACCGCGATGACGAATCCGCCCAGGGCCGGTCCAAGCACGGCGGCGAGCTGCCAGGAACTACTCGACCACGTGGCGGCACTGGCGAACACGTCCTCAGGCACAATCTGCGGGATCAGCGTCGAGCTGGCGGGATTGCCAAATGCGACGCCGCAGCCAATCAACAGCAGGCAGGCGTAGATCAGGAGCAGCGGACCATGCGTAAAGGAGAGCATGGTTAATCCGATGGAGGCCAGGGCCAGCAGAATCTGCGTGACAATGACGATGCGCTTGCGGTTGAAGCGGTCGGCGAGCTGACCCGCGGGAAGCGCAAGCAGTATGACGGGAATGATCTGTACCAGCCCGACCCATCCGAGCGCCAGGGCGGAGCCAGTACGCTGGTACAATTCCCAACCGATGGCGACATTGATCATCTGCTCGCCGATGGTGGCGATGAACGTGCCAATGAATAAGAGCCGGAAAGAGCCGAAGCGCAGGGCGCGATAGGGATCGTGTTTTGTTTTATGATGCATGCTGCGACTGATTCATGTGGCCTTGCACATTGTTCTGGCCAGGCTCCGCGGGTGCGGGAACGGACTCAGCGATCGCGCGCAGGCTGACACGGGCATAGAAGCCACCGGCCATAGCGAGCAGGCCCATGAAGGTGAAAACGGTGTCGATGGGGCCAAATGTGATGCCGAGCAGACTGGCATGAAAGCCTTGCAAGACGGTGCTGACGAAGTAACCGGCCAGTACAACGGAGACGAGGGCGGCAAGGCGACCAATCGGGTTGATGACAGCCATGACGCGGCCCACGTACTCGCGAGAGGTACCATGCAAGGCCAGAGGCCCGGCGGTGACGATGATGGCGGTAGTGGAGACACCGAAAAGGAAAGCTGCTCCCAACGCGATAGGGAAGTTGCTCACATGCGACATGAGGATGACGAACAGGCCAGATGTGATCAGAGAGACCCACAGAAGCCGGCTCAGACCGATGCGCTGTCCAATGAGGGTGACCAGCAAAGCGCCCACTATGGCTCCGACGCCAAAGTCCGCGCCGAATAATCCATAGTCGCTGGCAGGCGCATGCAAATTCTCGGTGATAAAGAAGTAGCCGAGAGATTGCAGGGCGCCAAAGCCGAGCCAGGTGAGGACCTCGGCGACCAGGATGGTGCGCAGGACGCGATGGTTGATGACGTAGCCCAGGCCATCGAGAAATTCGCGGGAAAAATGTCCGGCCTCGCCCGGCGCAAGGCTGTGGGCCGATGGCGGCGCCTGGATTGCAAAGATGGCGAAGAGGACGATCATGAATGAGCAAGCATCGAGTACTAAAGCCCAGGCGACGCCGAGGCCGAAGACAAGCGCCGCCGCTACAGGCGGGCCAATGATGATTGAGAGTCCCTGGATAGCCTGGCTTGTCTCCAGCGCCTGGTCTTGCTTCTGCTCAGGGACGATATCCTTAATCAGCGCGAACTGTGCGGGGATGAAGAATTGGGCGAAGATGGTGAGTGCGACTACATCAATGTAGACGGCAACAATGCGCCAGAAATTCTGAAACTGCTCGCTCCCCACAAAAGGAAAACGGATATTGAGGGCCGCCAGCACGAGCATAGTGGCGACAATTGCTTGCAGCATGGCCATGATGATCATGGTACGCCGTTTATCCCAGCGGTCTACAAAGACGCCTGCTATGGGGCCGACGACGATCTGTGGCAGGGCGGCTGCCAGGACAACACCGCTGACGGCAAGCGGCGCCCAGGACTGACCAGCCGCGAGATAAGAAGCTATCCAGAGCACAAGCGCGGTATCCCAGGCGTAGTCACCAATGCTGGAGATAGCCTGCCCCCACCACATCAATGCAAAGTTGCGGTTAATAAATGCGGCCAGGAAGAGGCCCTCCAGGCGCCGTTGTACAGTCTTTACTCTGGGTGTAGGTGGAGGCTCTAGCGGCGGAAGCGGGGACGTATACCGTATGGGTGCGCCAACAGGTCTGTAGGGCAGGCGACCATTCATCCAGCGATGTGATTTGTGCGGTCTATTGCGGCCCTTCTCGTGCTGCCTGTTCTGCTCCCTGGGCGGGGTTGCCATGCTGGTTGAATCTCCTTCTAGCGAATTTGCCGCGTATCCGGGCAAGGGAAGTCGTAGCGCTTATTGTTAACTCCACACCGGGGGCAGCAATGGCAATTCCCCAACTCTTTCGGAAAATGGGAAGCTTTCCCTACCATCTATCCCACCAGCAGGGAAATTCTCCTACTTAGGGTACAGGAGTTATAAGAGCATGTCACATTGCTCTTATTCTATCACACAATTGTTAAAAATCATTAGGGACAATGGGCCAGGGCGCCTGCCGCATCGTGATATAATGCGCCATAACATCAAGTTAGGAGCGCAACTATGAGGGATTTTCATGCACGCTATGGTCCATGGGCGGTGGTTGCCGGGGCTTCACAGGGCCTCGGCGCTGAATTTGCGACACAACTGGCCGTGAAAAAACTCAACCTCTTCCTGATTGCGCGGCGCAAAGATGTATTAGACGAACTCGCTGCGAAATTGCAGCAGGATTACGCGGTAGAGGTCAGAACGTTAGAATTGGACCTGGCGCGTGAGGATGCCGGTTCGGTAGTTGAGGCGGCTACGAGCGATATCGACGTGGGCCTGCTGGTGTACAACGCGGCCCTCTCTAAGATTGGCCCATTCTTAAATACTTCACTGCAAGACCACCTGGACGAGATCGCCATCAATTGCCGCGCCCCCATGACGCTTGCTTATCTTTTTGGGCAGAAGATGCAGCAACGTGGTCGCGGTGGAATTGTGCTGTTGTCTTCGCTCAGTTCCTCGCAAGGCTCGGCATTGATTAGCAGCTATACGGCAACCAAGGCCTATAATCGACTACTGGCCGAGGGTTTGTGGGAAGAACTACGCGGGCAGGGTGTCGATGTCATGGCCTGCTGCCCCAGCGCGGTTAGCACCCCCAATTACCTCGCGAGCGCGCCCCGCTCAGGTCGCATATCGGCCTCAACGATGACACCTGCCGAAGTGGTGACTGAAACGCTGGCGGCGCTTGGAAAACAGCCGCTCATTATTCCCGGTTGGAGTAATCGCATGGCGAATATCGTTATGCAGCGCGTCCTTCCCCACAAGATGGCGATTAAGCTGATGGGCAGGGTAATGCGAGGCATGTACCTCAAGCCCTGAACGGACAGTTATATATTTTCTTTTCCCAGCACTATGCCAATCACGCTCGTATATTACTCTAGTTCATGCTGCTCTTAAACATCTTGAATGCACCAAAAAGATATCCTTTATTGCGAAAGAAAAAGGACATAATGAACCTTCTTGAACGTGAGCATTATCGTTTGCCCTAAAACCTTGACTTTCATTCAACCTGTCAGTATACTTGTTCGTAAGCGATTACGGAAGCGCTTCCGTAATCGCTTATCAAGGGTCGCTTTCGGAAGCGCTTCCGAAAACGTTGTCACTACTCGTTCAGGATATTTGTCTATGCGTAAGAAGCCAACAATTGACGATATCGCGCGCCTGGCCGGTGTATCACGGACGACGATCTCGCGTGTCTTGAATCATAAGCCGGATGTAGACCCGGCGACGCGGGAGCGTATTTTGCGCATTATAGCGGAACAGAACTTCGTTCCCAGCACAGCTGCTTCCGGGCTGGCAGGCGGGCGCAGTCGATTGATCGGCATGCTCATACCGGCCTGGGCATGGTGGATGATCTCAGATCTTGCTCCCGGCATCATCGAGTATATCAAGCAAACACCATACGAACTGGTGCTCTACAGCATTAATGACGAGGATATCGAGAGAGATCGCAGCGAGGTGATTAATCGCCTGCTGGCAACCCAGTTGACGGCCGGACTGCTGGCGATCTATCCCGCGCGAGCTTCCCAGCATTTGACGCGCCTCTATAAGCAGGGATTTCCCGTTGTGATTATTGATGACCAGCAGGAACAGGTCACTCCATGGGTTGGAGTCGACAATAGCGGGGGCGCCTATACTATGGTTCGTCACCTCATCGGGCTTGGGCACCGGCGTATCGCCCACATCCTGGGGCCAGCAGATTATCTTGTGTCGCATGATCGTTATAATGGCTACCGCCAGGCCTTGCTTGAAGAAGGTATCGAGCCTGATCCCGAACTGGTGTTAGCGGGGGATTTTCTGCCCCAATCAGGGCGAGCTTGTGCCGAAAAACTCTTCGCGCTGCCACCGGAAAAACGTCCTACCGCCATTTTTGCCAGCAGCGACCAGATGGCCTATGGTGTGCTGGCCGCGGCTGAAGTGTATGGACTGTCGGTGCCGGGAGATATCGCTGTTGTCGGCTTTGACGATGATCGACCTTCGGCGCATACGCGGCCACCGCTGACGACCATCCGGCAGCCCTATTTTGAAATGGGCCAGCGCGGGATTGAATTATTGTTATCCATGATTGAGGCGCAAACGGGGACGAGGGCGGAGCAAGCTCAGGCCTCTACTGTTCGTATTTCACTTCCTACCCGCCTTGTAGTGCGTGAATCGTGTGGGGCAACGCTCGAAAATGAATTTTCGACATCATCTGGTAAACCGTTCCTGTCCAAATAAATCGTGCGTTTGGGTCCGCTAGCCTGTTCATCTGTCATTGCTGCTGTTGCCGCCAATCCGCGGTCGGCTTTTTACGGTCTATGCAAGAGGAAGGTATATGCGTGACCTGTTCATCCAGGAGGTTTTCGATGACTCTCAATCCATCCCTCGTGACAATACTAAAGACAAGAAGGAGCATGGTGCCCCTATCGTTCTTGCTGATCCTTACCATCGTCGTTACGGCCTGCGGTGGCTCGCAATCGCATGGATCACATGTGCAGAGTCCTCTATCGATTGTAGCGAACACGGGCGGCGATTTCACCCGCAACTCCAACCCCTATAATAACAGCCTCTCTACCTTCTGGTCGCGGGGACTGATCTACGAGACGCTGCTTTTTTTCAACAGCGCGGATAATAGCGTCAAACCATGGCTGGCAAGCGCCTACAAGTATTCAAGCGATGCCACCAGCGTGACGTTCACCTTGCGGCAGGGAGTGAAATGGTCGGATGGGCAGCCGTTCACGAGCGATGATGTTGTATTTACGCTGAACCTGCTCAAGAAATATCCGGCCATGGATTACAATGGCATCGATTCATCGATCAAGAGCGTGACCGCGCCAGACGCGAGTACCGTTGTTGTAACGTTTACCTCGCCCAATGTTCCCATCCTGTGGTACCTGGGTGGGCAGACCTGGATTTTGCCCAAACACACGTGGTCTACCGTCAAGGGTGATCCCAGCCAGTTCGCGGACCCGAATCCGGTGGGCACGGGGCCATACCTGTTCCATACATTTACGCCGCAGTTGGTGACCCTGGTCAAGAATCCGAATTTCTGGCAGCCGGGCAAGCCGCAGGTGAACGAACTGGAATTCCCGGCTTTCGATTCCAACGACAGCGCCGAACTGGCGCTGGATCGCGGCACCGTTGATTGGGCCGGCCTCTACATTCCCAACATCCAGCAGACGTACATCAATCGCGACCCGGCGCACAATCATTACTGGTTCCCGCCCAGTGATATCGTGGTGCTGTATTTGAACACGGCGAAATATCCGTTCAACCTGCTGCCGGTGCGCCAGGCCATCAGTTCGGCGATTGACCGCGAGCAGATATACAAGGTTGGAGAAAATGGCTATGAGCCACCGGCCAGTCCCACCGGATTGCTGCTGCCGCAGAGCAAGAAGTTTCTCTCGCCCTCCTATGCCAATATGACGTTCACAGTCGATACCAACAAGTCGATTTCGCTGCTGGAAGGCGCGGGGTTTACGATGGGTTCCGATGGCATCTTTGCCGATAAGAGCGGCAAGAAGCTGTCTTTTAATATCGATGTTGTGACCGGCTATACGGACTGGATTACGACGTGCCAGATCATTGCGAGCGATCTGAAAGCCGTTGGCATCAAGGCCAATGTGAATACCATCTCGTATGATGCCTACTATAATGCCTTGCAGGTGGGCAACTTCGATATGGGGATTTCCTGGACGAATCCTGGTCCATCGCCATACTTTTTGTACTATGGATTGTTGAGCAGCCAGAATACGGCTCCTTTAGGGCAGGCCGCCAATTCCAACTGGGAGCGCTGGAAGGATGCCACTACCGACAATATGCTGAATATCCTTGCTACATCGCTCGATTCGGCCATGCAGCAGCAAGCCTACGATACGCTACAGCAAATCATGGTGACCGAGCTGCCAAGCATTCCGCTGGTGAATGAGCCATACTGGTACGAATATAGCACGGCGCACTTTACAGGCTGGCCAGACCAGAAACACCAGTACGCGGAACCCTCACCATATCAATTCCCGGATGGAGAGATCGTGCTTTTGAATCTGCGTCCGGTTGATTGATTGTTGTTTCTCTGACCATCCTGGTGAGGACGTGCTGATGAATTTTACCTTTCAAAATCGGTCATTTGAGCCGCCCAGGCCGTGTCATTCTGAGGGCAGCGAAGAATCTGGGTACGGCGAGGTGCAGATTCTTCGCTGCCCTCAGAATGACATGCATCATCGATGTCTCCCGATTTTCGAGAAGCCTTTACGCTAGTGCATGAAGTTGGGAATCTCAGAATGACATGCATCATCGATGTCTCCCGATTTTGCCCGGTAAAATTCATCAAGATGGGCGGGTCTTCCTCAATTCGGTTGACAACAATTATCAGGGACATTTTAGAAAGGTAGTCACATGCGACACCTGCTGCGGCGTATCGGCTTTTATCTGGTAGCGTTGTGGGCTTCGGCCACGCTGAACTTTATTATTCCGCGCCTGGCGCCCGGCAATCCTGCCGAGACCTTGATGGCGCGGCTGCGAGGAAGAGTTTCTCCCCAGGCGCAACACGCGTTGGAAATTGCCTTCGGTATTAATCATGACCCATTGTGGTCGCAATATTTCCAATACCTCAATAACCTCTTGCATGGGAACCTGGGAGTGTCGATCACCTATTTTCCCACGCCCGTAGCGGTGGTAATCAGCCAGGAAATACCCTGGACGCTGATGCTGGTGGGCATTTCGCTGGTCATCAGCTTTGTAATCGGATCGCTGATTGGCGTTCTCGTAGCCTGGCGGCGCAATTCGGGCCTGGATAGCGTACTTTCCCCGCTGTTTACCTTTCTCTCGGCCATACCCTATTTCTGGCTGGCCCTGATTTTGCTGTACCTGCTTGGCTATGTGCTGAACTGGTTTCCCATCAATGGTGGATACGACACAGGCTCGACCGTTCCGGCGTGGAGTCCCGATTTTATCTCCAGCGCCATTCAACATGGATTCCTGCCCGCATTCACCATCGTCATCAGTTCGATTGCCGGGTGGCTGCTCGGTATGCGCAATACGATGATCACCACGCTTGCCGAAGATTATGTGATGATGGCTGAAGCGAAGGGACTTTCGCAGCGGCGAATTATGATGATGTACGCGGCGCGCAATGCTATCCTGCCCAATATTACGAGCTTCGCGCTCTCACTTGGCTTTGTAGTGAGTGGCGCGCTTTTGACCGAAATCGTTTTCTCGTATCCTGGGGTTGGTTACGCGCTCTACCAGGCCGCCGAGAATCTTGATTACGCCTTGTTGCAGGGCCTCTTTCTGATCATTTCTATCGCGGTGCTGGGCGCGAATTTCCTGGCCGATCTGCTCTATGTCGTGCTTGATCCGCGGGTACGCCTGGGAAGTTCATAGAAGGAGAGATAAATACAGTGAGCATTCAGACGCAAGAGGTGAGCATACCGCCTTCTCCGGAAGTGAATGTTTTTTCCTCACAGGTACATGCCCTGCGCGATTTGTGGCGCTTAATTACGATGAACCGCAAGGTGGCTTTCGGGCTGGGGATCATCATATTCTTTGTGCTGGTCGCTATTTTCGGGCCGATTATTTTTCGGCAGGACCCCAACGCTTTCAGCGCCGATATCCTCTCTCCGCCCTCGGCAAAGCACTGGCTGGGCACGACGCAAACGGGCCAGGATGTGTTCTTGCAAGTCGTAGTGGGAACGCGAGTCTCGCTGATCCTCGGATTTGCCACCGGCATCATTGCCACCATCATTTCCGTAGTTGTAGGTCTTGCGGGTGGTTATTTCGGCGGCTGGATTGACGATGTCCTCTCGCTGTTTACAAATATTTTCCTGGTGCTGCCCGGGCTGCCGCTGGCAATTGTGCTGGCCGCATTTTCACCCCAAAAAGGCCCGCTTACGATAGGATTCGTCACGGTCATCACGGGCTGGTCGTGGGGCGCGCGGGTGCTGCGCTCGCAGACGCTTTCGATGCGCAGCCGCGATTTTGTGGAGGCTGCGAAGGCCGGCGGCGAGTCATCGATGCGCATCATCTTTTTTGAAATTCTGCCCAACGAAATCGCGATTGTAGCGGCTGAACTTCTGGGCACCATCATCTATGCCATCCTCGCGGAAACCGGGCTGGAATACCTGGGCCTGGGAGATGTCACTACCGTTAGCTGGGGGACGATGTTCTACTGGGCGGGCAATAACGACGCTATTCTGCTGGGCGCGTGGTGGTGGATCATTCCGCCGGGTCTGTGCATTGCAGTACTGGGAGCCGGGCTGGCCTTTATTAATTTCGGTATCGACGAAATCGCCAATCCGCGTCTGCGTAAAGAACCCAAAGCAAAAAAGTTGAAAAAACGCCCGTAGGCCCCAATTGATTGCGGGCACCGCCGATTCATCGGCCACAATTGAAAAAGAAAGGCTAAAAACAATCTATGGCACGCATAAAACTTGCCTACATTGGCGGCGGCAGCACGCGCGCCGCCGGTACCATGGCTTCATTTGTGCAGCAGGGAGAGAATTTCAATGGCTCCGAAGTCGTGCTGATCGACCTGGATGAGGAGCGCCTGGAGATTGTACGGACCATCGCGCAAAAGATGGCACGCGCCAGGGGCCTGGACCTGACCTTTACCACAACAACGAACAGGCGCGCAGGATTGCAGGGATGCGACGCAGTGTTGACCAGTTTCCGCCCGGGTGGATTCGAGGCACGCTACCTTGACGAAAGCATTCCACTGAAATATGGTGTGATCGGGCAGGAAACGCAGGGGCCTGGCGGCTTCTTCATGGCGCTGCGAGCGATTCACGTCATGAAGAGCATCATCAAAGACATGGAGGAGGTGTGTCCCAACGCGCGATTATTCAACTACACCAATCCCATCAATATCGTTTCGGAGGCTGTGACGCATCATACCACTATTTCAACCATTTCATTGTGCGAGGGACCGATTAACGGCAACCGCGATTTTGTGGAAATGGCCGGTCTTGACCCTGATAAGCTAGACGCCGTATCAATCGGATTGAATCATGGTTCCTGGACGATACGCCATTTGTACGACGGGCAGGATTTCATGCCCATATTGCGCGATGCCCTTGAGGAGATGTTGCGCAATCCAGAAATACCGCGCGAAGAACTGCGCCTGGCAGTGCTTGCCTGTATGATGGATTCATTGCCGAGCCATTATTTCCAGTACTACTACTTCAAAGACGAGATTCTGGCGGAATTGCAGGCCAGGCCGACCACGCGGGCGCAGGATATTATGGCCGGCGTGCCGGACTACTGGGCGCACTATCGCGAGCAGGCCGCGCAGGATGTGCCCGAACTGAACCCGGCTCGCTCGCGGGGAGGCCTCAACGAACTGGAACTGGCGATTGATGTGATGGATGCCATTTATAATGACCGCAAGGAGGTCTGGTATGTAAACGTACCCAACCGGGGCGCACTGGCGGACTTCCCCGATGACCTGGTGGTCGAGATGGTGGCATACGTGGACCGCAACGGTGTCACGCCCCTGGTGCAGGGTCACATGCCGCGCCACGTGGTCGGGCTGGTAAAGATGCTGGGCGAATACCAGGCGTTGGCGGCGGAGGCGGCATGGAGCGGCACGCGCAGGGATGCCATCCGCGCCCTGGCAAGCAACCCGCTCATCTTCTCGCTGCACAAAGCAGAAGCGATTTACGACGCAATGGCTGCCGCGCACCGGCAATATTTGCCTGAGCGGTTGTTACATTAGGAGATCACGCATGGATTATGTCTTAGCCGTCGACGGGGGGAATACGAAAACTATCGCATTGGTCGCGGCTCTTGATGGAACTATTCTGGGAGCGGGGCGGGGAGGCTGTGCCGATATCTACAACGCCGCTGTAGGAAGCGATTGGTCCGATAGCGCCTCGGCTGCTATGGCGAATGTTGAATACGCAGTGACGAGCGCGCTGCAGGAGGCGCAGGTGAAAGCATCTGACCTGCTGACGGCCGTGTATAGCATGGCCGGTGCCGATTGGCCAGAAGATTTTGTCTATATTCGCGCGGCCATGCAGGAGCGTGGATTTGGTCGCACGATCCTGGTGCAGAACGACGCGCTGGGCGCTTTGCAGGCGGTCTCACCCGACGCCACCGGCGTGTCGGTTGTGTGCGGAACGGGAGCCGGAACGGGAGCGCGTTCGGCTGATGGGCGCGTATGGCATTCCAGTATGTGGCAAAACCAGGTTCAGGGCAGTTCCATGCTGGCTCACAAGGCGCTCGATGCCCTCTATCGTTCAGAACTTGGTATCGAGCCACCAACAACACTGAAACCGCGCTTCCTCGAATTTTTCGGTCTCAACACGGTCGAGGAAATGCTGCACCTGTTTACGAGTCGCGAAAAACGGGCGCCAGATCGTGTTGATCGGCTAACGCCAATTCTGCTTGATGAGGCGCAGGCCGGTGATATCATCGCCACGCAGGTGGTGCGCGAACATGGCCTCGCGCTTGGCGATTTCGCGCAGGCCGGGGCGCGTAAAGTAGGCATAGAAGGGACGCCATTCACGCTCGTCCTGGCCGGAGGCGTACTGCGCCATCCCTCAACGATTCTGGCCGACGCCATTATTGAGCGCGTGCGCACGACTTCACCTGATGTAAAGCCTGTGCGCAGTCGCTTTGAGCCGATTATCGGCGTCCTGTTCACGGCATTAGAGGCGGCACAGGTCGCCATCGATGATAAAGTGCTGGAGAGGCTGGTGCCAACTATCCCCGACCCGGCACTCTTTGTAACGCGGCATGATTTCCCGGCGTTTGAGGCCGGGAACGTGTGAAATATCGTTATATCCGGTCAGCCAATCTTATAGGTTACCAGCCCTTTGGCGACCGGATTCCCCGATGCACTCTTGACCTCGACATCCAGGTAGACCAGGTTGCGCCCGCGTCGCAATACTGAGGCAGTTGCCTGCAGGTCTTCTCGCTCAGCCGCCGCGAGATAGGCTACCGTTAGATTAACAGTAGTGCCGCGAAGCTTCGCCGGAATCTCGGCATCCGACCACGCTGCCACCATGGCCGCGGTATCGATGAGCGAGGCAATCACTCCGCCATGTACGACTGTTCCGATAGTCACAAGCGAATCCGCGAACGGCAGGAATACGGTAGCCCGGCCAGGCTCGATTGAGGTAAGTTGCATTCCCAGGTGCTTCACGTATGGCGAAGTGGGGAAAAACTGGCGAATAAAGTCCGCGCCGGAGCGCGGCGACTCCATCGAAGTACTCATTTTCATCTCCTTTTATCCAATACACTACATTCTGGTCGGTCTTTTCCTAAATTATGCAGGAAAAACCGGTTAAAATATAGCCTGTATTCCCTTGCTACTGAGCAAGCGTGGTAATATTATATAGTAGCAATCCGCGCGTCTCCTCTTCTCTGGATTGCTGGGGGAAATATGCTTGTCATGTAAAAGAAAGGGCAAGGTAACATATGGCAGTCTTATCTCGCTTTCGATGGTCTATTCGCCTGGCAACAATCCTTACTTTGATGGCCCTCATTCCATCGCTCGCGTTCGCTGCCTCAGCGAATGCTTCATCAAGCCCACAACATGAGAGCCTGGTACAGATGAGCAGCGACCCGTTCACGAACAGCAACAGCCAGCACGCGACTGAGGTCGAACCCGATGTCTATTCCTACGGGCAGACGGTGGTCGCGACTTTCCAGCAGGGGCGTTTTAGTACCGGCGGCGCCTCGGATAATGGCTGGGCCACCTCACATGATGGGGGCAAGACCTGGGTGCATGGCTCGCTCCCCGATCTCACTATCTACTCGGGTGGCAAGGCGTATCACCGCGCCAGCGATCCTGTGGTCGTCTACGACGCCAGACACAAGACCTGGATCATCTCCAGCTATATCTTCGACGAAATTGCCAACCCCAACGCGGTCGCCGTCAGCCTCTCCAAAGATGATGGATTGACCTGGAGCAAGCCTGTCATCATCGTGCAAAATTCGACGGGCATATTTTTCGATAAAGATTGGATCACCTGCGATAACACACCGAGCAGTCCCTACTACGGGCATTGTTACGATCAATGGGACACCTTCATCAATAACAAGCAATACAACCTTATCCAGGTGAGTACCTCTACGGATGGAGGATTAACCTGGAGCAAGCCGGCAACTACCGCCGATAAGGCCAACGGCACGGGCGGCCAACCCGTGGTTCAGCCGGATGGCAGAGTCATCATCCCCATTTTAGGGGAAACACCAAAAATCTACTATGTGGCTTCCTTCATCTCCACCAATGGAGGCAAGAGCTGGAGCAAGCTGATCAAAGTTTCGTTCCAGAAAGTGCTGCCCGAAGAGCCAAGGATGCGCACCAACTATGGCGACCCCACCGCGGCTATCGATAGTTCCGGCAAAGTCTACCTCATCTGGAACGATTGCCGCTTCGAAAAAGGGTGTACCGCCAATGACCTGGTCATGACCACCTCGACCGATGGTCTGACGTGGACGCCCGTCGCGCGCATCCCCATCGACCCTATCGGTAGCGGAGTCGATCACTTCAATCCGGCCATAGCAGCGAGAACATTCAACGGCAGCACGCACCTGGCGCTGACCTATTATTACTTCCCGGATACCAACTGCTCCGTCTCCACCTGCAAACTTGATGTTGGCTTTATCTCATCAACCGATGGCGGCAAGACGTGGCAAAATAAAGAGCAGCTGGCAGGTCCAATGAAGCTTGACTGGCTGGCAAAGACCACGCGCGGCTATTTCGCTGGCGATTACATCGGAACAACAATATTGCCCGATGATGATGCCCTTCCCGTGATCGAAGTTGCCACGCCGCCGAGCGGTGGCCTTCTCCACGAGGCCACCTACACGACACCAGAAGATGCGCTGTCGTTGTCTGGAGTGTAATTTGCGGGATTAACAAACGTATTGGACAAGCATGTGGGGTCGATAATGGATTTTGACAAAATAGTCCAACAATGGACGCGAGGCCGATCAATCGGCCCCTACGTGGCTTCGCCGCGGGGCCGATGTTGGATTTTTATCAATCGGTCATCCGACTCGGCCTTATCATGTCATGCTGAGCGAAAGAAGCCGGAGCCCTGAGCGGAGCGAATGGGGAAGAATCTCGGTCTTCCGGGGCCAGATTCTTCGCTCCGCTCAGAATGACATGACTTATTGATGCTTACCGATTTTGATCGTGAAAGTTCATAAACGCCCCTTGCGGATTCGCCGCGTTACATCATTTTCTGCAATTGGAGTACGGTATTCCAGTTTCGGGCTGTGCCGCTGGTCTTCAGCTTTTTCTCTAGCAAGGTGTTGGTCAGTTTTGAACGTCCCTGGCCGTTGGGATAATAGATATATAGCTCCTGTCCGATTAAGTAGTACTCTTCGGGGCCTGTATACGCTTGTCGCAGGTCTTCCAGGGCAGAGCTTTCGGGGCGAGATGACAGAAACAGCACGACCGTCCATTTCGATTCTTTCTCCGGCTGATCGTGAAAGGGATTGTTTATGATAATCTCACTTAGCTCAGTAGCAGATCGAACCATGACTCTGGCCCGAAAGCCGAATCGCTGGGCAAAGCTTTCCTCAATTTGGGCGGCAAGTTGGGCCAGGTCGATATCTTCTCCGCTGAATGCGACGTTTCCGCTCTGGATGTAGGTGGCCACATCTCGCAGGCCCAGCGATTCGTGCAGGGCTTTGAGTTCATCCATGCGTACCGGATGGTTGCCACCGACGTTGATACCGCGGAAGAGTGATACAAACCTGGCCATGTACATACTCCCTTAAAGTTGTGCCAGCAGGTCGTTGAGGCGCTTGACGAAGTTTACGGGGTCATCCAGCTTTTCGCCCATGCTGAGAACCGACTGGTCGAAGAGGATGTAGGCCCAATCGCTGAAACGCTTCTCATCGCTTTCATCCTTCAATTTTGTGATGATGGGATGGTGTGGATTGATCTCCAGGATGGGCTTGTCATGGGGCACCGGTTGTCCGGCAGCTTCCAGCATGCGGGCGAGACTGGGATCGATGCTATATTCATCGATGACCAGGCAGGCAGGTGAGGTGGTGAGGCGATTGGTGGTACGCACGTCCTTGACCTTTTCGCCCAGCACCGTCTTGATACGCTCAAGCAAGCCTCGGGCTTCATCCGCGGACTTCTTTTCTTCCTCTTTTTCCTGCTCGTTTTCCAGCTTCGACAGGTCGATCTCACCGCGCGAGATGGATTGCAACTGCACGCCGTTAAACTCGGTGAGTTCGGGGATGACGAAATGATCGATAGGATCGGAAAGCAACAGCACCTCGACGCCCTTCTTTTTGAAGATTTCGAGCAGCGGGCTATCTTTCGCGGCGGCATAGCTGTCGGCGATGAGGTAGTAAATCTTGTCCTGGCCCTCTTTCATGCGAGAGACATATGTTTCGAGCGAGACATCCTGCGTGGCATCGGCTGACGCGGTCGAGGCGAAGCGCAGCAATTTGGCAATGGTTTCGCGATTGGCCGTATCTTCCATCAGGCCCTCTTTGAGCACGCGGCCAAATTCTTTCCAGAACTGCGCGTATTTTTCCTTCTCGCCGGTTGCCAGGTCGGAGAGCAGGCCCAGGACTTTCTTGGTCGCATTGTTGCGCATCGTATCGATCAACCGGTTATGCTGCAACAATTCGCGCGAGACGTTCAGAGGGAGGTCGCTGGAGTCGATGATGCCGCGCACGAAGCGCAGGTACCTGGGCATCAGCTTCTCGGCGTCGTCCATGATGAAGACGCGGCGCACATAAAGCTTGACACCATGATGAAATTCGCGCGTGTAGAGATCAAATGGCGCGTGAGCGGGGATGTAGAGCAGCAGGATGTACTCTTGCGTGCCCTCCATGCGGCTATGGACATAGGCCAGGGGATCTTCGAAATCATGCGAGATGTGCTTGTAGAATTCGTTATATTCCTGCACGCTGATCTCAACCCGCGGGCGCGTCCACAAAGCCGAAGCGCGGTTGACCACCTCGTCCTCATCCTTACCTTCTCCCTCGGCCTTCATGACGATGGGGAACATGATATGGTCGGAGTACTTGCGAATAATCGAGCGCAGGCGATAGGCGCTCAGAAGTTCGTCTTCGCCCTCGCGCAGGTGCAGGATGACATCCGTGCCGCGCGTGGGCTTTTCGACGGTTTCCAGCGTATACTCACCCTGGCCATCAGATTCCCAACGCACGCCCTGATCCGCGCTCAAACCGGCGCGGCGCGTTATCAATGTGACATGGTCGGCGACGACAAAAGCGGAGTAGAAGCCGACGCCGAACTGCCCGATGAGGTTGGCATCCTTCTGCTGGTCGCCGGTCAACGACTGGAAAAACTGGCGCGTGCCCGAACGTGCGATGGTGCCGATGTTCTCTACCACCTCGTCGCGGCTCATGCCGATGCCATTGTCAGAGACTGTGATAGTACGCGCATCTTTGTCATAGGAGACGCGAATTTTGAAATCATTGTCATTTTCATAAAGTTGCGGGTTGGAGAGCGCGTCGAAGCGCAGGCGATCAATGGCGTCCGAGGCATTGGAGATCAACTCGCGCAGGAAGATCTCCTTATTGCTATAGAGCGAGTGGGCCAGCAGGTTGAGCAATTGCTGGACTTCGGCCTGAAAGCCAAGTGTTTCCTTGTGTGTATCCGTTGTCATCATAACACCTCCCAATTCCAAATGATGCAATTTTTGATTTTCAATGTAAAAATATGTCTAATGCGTGATGTTGGTATGTTGCTGCCCCGCTTAAGGCAGCAAAGTACGACGCGTGTCGTACAGATGAAAGCTGTTAAAAGCAGAGGTTGACGCGATTCATTATACCAAAAAATTTGAGAATGATAAAGGAGTTCAAGGGTTGGCTAGTTATGTTCTGACGCTCTACGATGATACATTAGTATGCTTTCTTGCTCAACACGGTCAGGATAGATCGTGGTAATCAGGCCGGAGAGTCGATCTTGATAGGTATGAATAGCTTGAAGTGTACGCTCAATTTGCTGAGAACGGGGCATCCTCACAAGCCCAAGTCGAAGCCAGATGAGTCCATGGGTTTGATGATTCTCTTTAAGGACGTGCTTCTGAAAGTCTTTATCATTGGTGAGGATGATAGCTCCTTCCCGCCATGCCAGGCGAAGCAGAGCAATATCATCGAGCTCACGGTTTCTCTCGGCTACCCATAGCACATCATGCCCATCTGCACGTAGGCGATCAATGATGCCTCGATCAATGTTCACATCTGCTAGAAACGTCATGAGATGGCGCGCTCTTTATCATCTGAGAAGTCAGGAGGATTGGCAGCGAGCCGTGCAGCGTACTCAATTGCGGCAGTAATATCTTCAGGTGCCAGGAAAGGGTAGGCATCGAGCAAATCGTCACGGGTATAGCCACTGGCAAGGTTTTGGAGAAGAACCTCAACACTCAGACGGGTGCCCTCTATCACCGGCTTGCCATAGAGGATACCTGGCTTACTCACAATGCGAGGATAGAGTTGCCGAGTCTGGCCGGTATTCGTGTTCCCATTGTTGTTCATTGCTATCTCCTCCATACCTTTCCCCTCCTACTCTACACGGTCTCAAGAGTTTTGTCAAATTCTTTTTAGCGTGGTCGTAACCACGCCAGTCGTTCTTTCACTGCGCCCAGCATTTCGTCGCTTTTGCAGAAGGCGAAGCGTACATAGCCCTGGCAGATATGCGCGTGTTCCTGGCTGTAAAATGACTCGGGTGGGATGCAGGCCACGCCGATTTCTCGCGTGAGATAGCGTGTGAATTCAAGCGGGGTTCCGGCAAATATATCCGAGTAGTTGGCCATCACGAAATAGGTTCCCTCTGGAACGCAATACTTCAACCCCGCGCTGTCGAGGGCAGAGAGCATCAACCGGCGCTTTGTTTCATACATGGCGCGAAATGCCTCGAAGTAGGAATCAGGCAAATTAAGCGCGTAGGCAATCGCTTCCTGTGAGGGATGATGTACGGCGAAGGTGATGAATTGATGGGCGCGCGCTACACCATCGATCAGATCGGGCGGTCCTGACACCCAGCCAATCTTCCAACCTGTCGCGCTGAACAACTTCCCGGCGCTGCTCACCGTCACGGTACGCTCAAACATACCTGGAAGCGTGGCTATTGGGATATGCTGCGCGGGCGCGAAGACCAGGTGTTCATAGACTTCATCGGCGATGATTGTAACATCATGCTCAATACAGAGTTCAGCAATTTGACGTAATTCCTGCTGTGTAAAGACACGACCGCTGGGATTTTGTGGTGTATTCAAGATCAACGCGCGTGTTTTATTGCTAAAAGCCGCCCGCAATTCATCAAAGTCAAATATCCATGTTGGGGGATGCAGGGGCACGCAGATGGGCACGGCGTTTGCCATAAGAATGTCTGGTACATAGGAATCGTAAAATGGCTCGATGACGATGACCTCATCGCCAGGGTCGACCAATCCCAGAATGGCGGCGAAGATGCCCTCGGTTGCCCCCGATGTGACCACAATCCCATGCATAGGGTCGATATCCAGGTCGTAGAAGCGCGCGGCATGATCAACAATGGCCTGGCGCAGCGAAGCGGTGCCGGAACCTGGCGCGTACTGGTTATATTGCCCTGCCTGGGCAGCCTCTATCAGGTGTTCGACGATATCTGGCGGCGTATCAAAGTCGGGTTTGCCCTGCCCCAGGTTCAGCGCGTTATATTGTTGTGCCAGCATATTTATTTCGGTGAAGACCGTTGTGCCAAACGTGGCTACGCGACGAGCAGAAGTAGACATGAATAGCTCCCCCTGTTCAAAGAATGTACAGTCTTAGCTGAGTTGTCTTTAGTGTACCACAGCAAGTCCTGGAATGTTAGCCAGCGTTCTCCAGCTTCAGCACTCGCTCAGCGTTCAGGTGACTGATTTTTTCCTTATCAGCCGGGCTGATGGACAGGTTATCTAGAAAGGCTCGCCCTTGCTCGTTCCGGCTGTATGGATAATCGACGGAGAAGATAATGCGGTCAGCGCCCATGATCTGCAGGGCAAGCAGGAACGGGGGCCCGGTGAAGAAGCCACTGGTAGTGATATAAAAGTTTCGCAAAAAATAGTCGGACACGGGATGCTGCAAATTCTTTGCCACCGCTGCCAGCCGGTCGTTGATGCGAACGAACATAAACGGGATCATCTCCCCCATGTGCCCGATGATGATTTGCAAGTTGGGCAAGCGGTCGAATATGCCGGAGAGTACCAGTCTCAGCGCATGGATAGCGGTTTCGGAGTGCCAGCCCCAGGCGCTGGTTGCTAACACATAGTTTACTGCCGGATCGAAACCGGAATAGTAGATTTCTCGCACAGGCGCGGGTGGCACGCCCGGATGAATATAAATGGGCACATCAAGCGCGACCGCGCGCTCAAGTACCGGCAAAAAAGCGGGATTGTCCAGGAATTGACTATTGATTGTGCCACTGATCATGGCTCCTTTTAAACCGAGATGGCGTACCGCTCTTTCCAGTTCGTCAGCAGCAGCTTCCGGCATGGTCATGGGCAGCGTGGCAAAACCGGCAAAGCGCGTGGGATGGGCGGCGATGGCGGTAGCGAGTTGATCATTTGCCTGCCTCGCCAATTTTATAACCTCTTCTTTTGATAATGATCCGATTTCTAGCGCCACCTGAGAAATTACCTGCAGATCAATGCCACCCGCATCCATGTCCTTCAGGCGAATTTCGCCAAGGTCAGCAAGCTTTGCCGGTAGATCACTGGCGAATGCCGGGTTTGAGGCGCTTGCGCCCGTCGAAGCGTTTCTCTGCGTTGCTTCTCTAAACCCATTAGCCATGAAATGTTCTTCGATTGTGATGGTGCGCATGCTCCATTCCTTTCCGGTCTTTGTGACCTTTGACAGAAGATGAGTTTGAGCAAATTAGTCCGGCAGCGGACGTGGGCCGATGAATCGGCGGTGGGCGCGATCAATTGGCCCCTACGGCTGATACCCTGACCCTGTGTTTGAGCCGCTCCACGTCTTCGCGCTGTAAGATGCCTGCTCCCAGCCGTAGTGTGTTGGCCGCGCCACAGGCTACAGCCTGCGCAAGAGCGTGCTCGAGTACATCCACTTCAAGCGAGGCTTTAGTCAGCGATGCGATTCCTTTTTCGCCGAGAGCGTGGTACAGTTCGGTGATGAAACCGGCGATGAATGCGTCTCCGCTGCCGATTGGTGAAAGCGGTTCTGGTACATGTACCCTCGCTTGCCAGGTGCCAACCCTGCTTACTAGTATAGCACCCTGCTCGCCGCGCGTGACGGCAACGATATGCGCTCCCATCTGCCGCATGCGTTGTGCGGCACGTACGATATCTTCAACCTCGCGCACCTCGTGTCCGGCGAACCGCGCCAGCTCGGTTGCATTAGGTTTGACCAGCAGGGGACGAGCGGCGAGTGCCGGTAGTAGTCCCTCGCCGCTGGTATCTAGAACAGCAGGTAAACCGGCCATATTCGCGAGCCGGAGCAGTGGCACATAGTAATCGTCAGGCAGGCCCGGTGGCAGCGAGCCGGAAAGCACGACACAGCTTGCATCCGCCAGTAGTGTTTCGAAGAGGTCCAGGAATGACTCGGCTTCCGCAAGCGAAATGGTTGGTCCTGGCTCATTGATCTCTGTCACTCGATGATTCGGCTCTTCGACAATGGCATTGCAGGTGCGCGATTCGCCTCCAATAGGCGAAAAGGTTGCATTGATACCGGACCTCGCCAGCCCATTTTTAATGAATTCGCCAGCCGGTCCTCCGGCCAGGCCGGTGACATGAACCGGCACTCCAAGGGTATGCAGGACGCGGGCGACATTGATGCCCTTGCCGCCGGGCAACTTTAGAACGCTATCGGCCTTGTATGACTCCCCCAATGTTAAAGGAGTAGAAACGGTGAGTGTGGTATCGATGGCGGCATTCAAGGCGACAGTAAGGATATAGGACATGACATAACTCCAGGTACTATTACAGGATCACGGCTCGTGTCAGATGCCGTGGGGCCGCGGGGTCGACGCCAAGCGCCTGCGCCTTGCGAAGCGCGAAAAGCTGGCTCTGGGCGACCGAGATGAGCGGGTCAATCCCTGCCCATTGCACAGTTGCACCCGTTTTGCGCACATCCGCAATTACGGCGGCGCTGGCGGCATCTTCAAGCAGGTCGAAGCACCATACGAGCGTGTTTTCACCGGCGCAGGCGATGGGACCATGGCGATAGTCGAGGGTCTGGTGGGATTCGGGAACGAGTAAGGCCGTCTCCTGAACGTTGAGCGCGGCGGTACAGGCAAGTCCATAGCGCCACGCCCTGCCAAGGTAAACGATATGGTCAAATCGCAGCAAGGGGGATGGATCAAAGCTCGTAAGCGCCTGCTCCATACGTTCAGGCAACTCGTCGAGGGTCAGGAAGCCATGGCCAGCAGCACCGGCAATCAATACGCGCAGCGCTTCTACGGCTGCAACGATAAAGCGTGTTTGGATGACGCCCTCTTCGGCGGCGAATTCCAATGTCAGGGTCAGATCGGCATGCGCTTCTGCCGGCGAGTCTTTCTGCCCCGTCAGCAAGATGCAGCGTGCTCCTGTTTCGTGCGCCCGTTGCAAGGCATGCACCAGTTCGGTCGTCTCGCCCGTGCGGCTGATGGCGATATGTGTCCAGTTTGGGCGCGGCAGGTAGTCGGATGGAATGATAGCCTGCCCTGCCGCGTGGCGTTCCTGTTCGTAGAACGCGGCCATGGCCATGGAAACACAATAAGATGAGCCGCTGCCAAGGAAGACCACCGGGCCGTCCAGCAGTGGAGCTATCGCGTCCCGCTGTTCCTCTACGCGTGCATGTGCCTGGCGCAAGATGCTGGGAATGCTGCGAATATCCTGTTCTATAGTTGCCATTTGTTTTATCCTGTATATTTCCTGTGCTATCAGCTATCAGTGATAAAGGTCGATAGCGAGCTTAAACAATCAAAATCAGTAAGAATCGGCTACTCATGTCATTCTGAGCGCAGCGAAGAATCTCTACAGACCCCGGCAGAGATTCTTCGCTGCGCTCAGAATGACACAGCGAGGAGCGCGTGGATTGCCGATTTTGGTTGTTCAAGTTTATTCGAGGGATTTGTTATCCCTTGAGCGAATAAAAATTGGGGGTGTCTACGACCTCGATACGCTCTTTTCCACCGTAGAAATCCCACCAGGGTTTCGCACCTTTGGCGAGGGCCGAGTTTACGCCCTGGATATTATGCACGCCCTGACTTTGCAGCCATTTGCGCAAGGCGTCTGGGCCTTGCTTAGCGTAGATTTCGACGCCATCAAGCCATGTTGCGCGACCACAGAGTACGCCGGAGTAGGGTGTATTCGCCTCAGCAGCAAGTTCGAGCGTCTCCAGAAAAACCTCATTGCTGACGCCGGCGCTGAGGTAGATGAACGGCAATCGAGAGGCCGCAGCTGCCTGCTGGAAGTACTGCTTTGCCTCCTCGCGGCTATAGGCTACCTGCCCGCCGGTGTTCGCTCTACTTCCCTCGACATAGCGCATATTCACCGGCACTTCGACTTTCAGTACATCGATACCATACTGTGGTTTCGAGAACTCCTGCATGTATTTAATCACCTTAGAGGGTTTGACGCGGGCAAACTCCAGGCTCTTTTCGTCACCAATTTTGTCGCTGTACGCCAGTATTTCCAGGAAAAACGGCGCTTCATATGCGGAACATTCCGCTCCTACCCGCTCAATCAGGGCCTGTTTTATGCTGTTTATCTGCTCATCATCGTCAGGGTCATAATACAATAAGACCTTGATAGTAGGGGCGTACCCTGGTGGTCGCCCTTCCCCAATTCCCACATTCGCCCCGGCAGCAAGCAATCGCCTGACCGACCAGAGTGGAAGCAATGCTGGCAGGCGGCCTCGTATATTGGGATCGTAGCCGGTTTCCTCGTAGGCAAGCAGGACCCCGACGCCCTGGGCACGGCGCTTCACCGCCTCCAGCCCGTATTCGGGGTCCAGCAATATGGCGCTGGCATATGGCGTAAGCACCTCCGAGACCAGCACCTTAAACTCGCTTAATTGGGCTTCGCTGGCCGGATGCCCCTGCGCCTTTGTTATGTAGTTGCGCAATGAGCCGCGTTGATCCATTGCCAGGGCCGCTATAACTCCACGTTCATTGGCAAGCGCATTGATACCATCGAATTTTCCGCGCGGCATGCGTATTCCGGTCTGTATGTCTGGCATATATTCCTTCCTCTCTGCTACTGTCAAGACAGCCGCAAGGGTCGCTCCTACCCTCTCCGTCCGAGAGTAATACGTGGCTTATCATGTTAAAGGGTACGTGTGACCTTTGTCAGCCCGCGCGGCTGGTCGGGATTGAGTCCTTTAGCGAGCGCAACGTATTGGGCAAAGAGCTGGCCCGGCACCATATAAGCGATCGGTGCCAGCAATTCGGCCACATTTATGTTCGCGTTTCTGGTTGCCGCGCCTGTTTGTTGTGCCTCGCCGCCTTCTATAGCCGGCAGTTTGAGCAGGATCGAGTTCGTGGCTGCCTCCAGTAAACGCTCCTCTTCGGTAATCACCATGCAGTCCGCGCCGCGCTCATGCAGCAATTGCAACAGTTCGAGCGATTCATCGACCGTCCTGCCGGGTGGGGCAAAAAGGATGACGGGCAATCCGCGCTCGATCAACGCCGCCGGACCGTGCCGGAAATCGGCGGTGGAGAATGGCGTGGATACGATGTAGCAGGTTTCTTCCAATTTCAGCGCCGTTTCGCGAGCGGTACTATACTGGAAGACGCGACCCAATACCACGCAATCGCGCGCGAATACGTAACGCTCGGCCAGTCGCGCAATGTGATCTTCGCTTTGGAGCGCGGCTGTCACAAGATCAGGAATTTGTTGGATGCCATGTCGCAGGACTTCGCCGCCCGGCAGGCTCGCCGCCAGCATCGCAAGCACGGCGCAAGTGGTGGTGTAGGTCTTGGTCGCGGCTACGCTGCGTTCGAGTCCAGCATGGCAGAGCAAGGTATGCTGGGCAGTTTTTGCCAGTGACGAACCCTCGATATTGGTGATGCCCACGGTAAGCGCTCCCGCCTCGCGCGCACGCTCAACGACCTGTACGATGTCGGTCGATTCGCCAGACTGCGAAATGCCGATCACCAGCGCATGCTCAAGCCGCAGCGAGGCCCCATAGAGCGTGAATAATGAAGGTGTCGCGAGAGCCACGGGAATGCCGTTGAGATACTGGAAAAGATATTGCCCATACAGGGCAGCATGATCTGAAGTTCCGCGGGCGGCGAGTAGAATCACATCTATGCCGCGTTGCCTGGCCTCCTGAGCGACCCGACTTACTGGATCGCCTGTATTCGCCAGCGCGCGACGGACGGCTTCCGGCTGTTCCCGAATCTCGTTCAGCATATGCGTGCGTCCCTGGAGACGTGGTTGCTCCTGCATTGATATACTCCTCTATATCATCTCGCTTCGCTCAATAAGCGGTTTTGCCTGCTTCCCGACCTTGTGCTGCGAAGGTCTTCTCCCTCGCTATTGCGGCTGTAAGCAAGCATACCACGTGTCCAGGTGTGCTGCACATATCCCTGCTCATCGAGCGCTACGAGGTCCGCGTCGGCACCGGGCATAATACTGCCCTTGCGAGGGGTAAGGCTGGCAATCCGCGCGGGCGTTTGTGTTGCCATACGTATGGCTTCGGCCCATGGCAATCCGACAAGATTTACCATGTTTCTGACAGCGCGATCAAGCATCAAAATGCTTCCGGCAAGCGAACCGTTTTCCAGGCGCGCGGCTCCGTCGCGTACCGTCACTTTGCGTCCCACAAATTCGTATTCCCCTTCCGGCAAACCGGTAGGGGCTGTGGCATCGGTGACAAGCGCGACATCCCGCGCGCCGCGCGCGAGAACCGCCAGTTTGAGCATGGCGGGATGCACGTGGATGGCGTCGGCGATGATTTCTGTCGTTGCCCGGTTATCTGTTAACAGCGCGCCCGGTGCGCCCGGTGCCCGGTGTTCAATGGGCGGCATCGCGTCGTATAGATGCGTAGAATGGCGAGCGCCTTCATCAATCGCGCGGATGGTTTGATCGTAGGTCGCCATCGTGTGTCCGATACTTGCGATAATGCCCATGCGCACCAGCGCTGCCAGGAATGCATCGGACTCGTCTTCCTCCGGCGCGAAATCGACGATGCGAATGCTGCCGCGTCCGGCTTCTACCAGTTCCTCCATCTCGGCAGGGTCAGGCTTGCGAATCGCGGCCTCGTATTGGGCGCCCTTCTTTTTTCGACTGATGAATGGGCCCTCCAGACGCAGGCCTGCGATCTCAGCAGCTATAGAAATTGGCCGGCGTTCGATTCTTTCGGCCAGCTCGCGTACTCGCCGCATTGTCCCGGCGCGGTCAATCGTTGCGATGGTGGGAAAGAACGTCGTTACACCCGTTTGCGGAAGTTTATGCGCCATTCCCTCCATGTCGCCCTGGGTGCCAGTGGTAATGTCATGCCCATAAAAGCCATGCGTGTGCAGGTCGATATAACCCGGCGCCAGCCTGTATGAACTCAGATCAACGACTTCTACCTTTGCATCTGGCCATTGCTCTCTAATGCTTTTCCTCGCGGCGGCTACGTCCGTCCCTCGCCAGATAGCGCGAATGCTCGCCCCTTCAAGCACGACTGCCACCGGCCCTGCTATCTCTTCAGGCGTATAGAGCTTTCCCGCCACCAGTATTTGCGATGGTGCATTCAAGCCGGCTTCTTTATGTATGGTATCTGACATGATGATCTTCCCTTGAAGCTGGGTACAGGGACAGGCACAAGGCGCTGTCTCTACAGCATTCCCTCTTTCATCTCTTTATCTTTATTCCAGTTGAGTTCGTTGCGCGATATGCCGAGTGCTAACCAGGCGCTGAGAGCCGCTCCAAGGTAACCCGCGTCATTGCCCAGCGCTGCCGGAAGCACCGGCGGTACCGGCTCGAAACAGATCTCCCTGGCAAGCACAGCCTTCAACGGTTCAAATAGCATCTCCCCGGCATCAGCCATCCCTCCACCAATCACAATGCGCTCCGGGTCCAGGAGCGTGACGTAGTTGGCAAGTCCCAGGCCCAGGGCCTCGACCGCCTCACTCCAGACTTTCCCGGCTACCTCATCTCCCTGCTTTACACGCTCCGCCACATCGCGAGTAGTAACGTCGTTAGAGCAACCTGTGCGGTCACGGTAACGCTCTACTACCGCCGAGGCCGAGGCCAGGGTTTCCAGGCAGCCATGTCTGCCACAGGAACATTCGGGACCATCCGGTTGAATAACGATATGCCCAAACTCGCCCGCGGAACCATGCACTCCCAGATACGGCTCTCCGCGCAAGACCACGGCGGCTCCAATCCCTGTACCAAGCGTCACCAGCATGTAATCATCGCTGCCTCGCGCGGCTCCTATCAATCTCTCGGCAACGCTGGCCGTGCGCACATCATGCCCCACGACCGCCTTCACCCGCAAACGCTCCTCTAATAAGCGACGCAGGGGCACATCCTTCCATCCCAGGTTGACAGAGAGCAAGGCGACACCGCTCTTCTCATCTACCAGCCCGGGCACCGCTACACCTGCGCCAACCACTCGCTGATCTCCCTCCATTTCACCGGCTACCTGGGAAAGATCAGCGGCAAAGTCCAATATCGCCGCAACGACCGCCTCTGAACCTCGCCGCCTTTGCGCGGAGCGGCGCTCTTTTTTGTAGATATGGCCCTGGCGATCAATCACCGCGCCCTTGAATTCTGTTCCTCCTACATCAATGCCAATCACAAGCTCATCCGTACCGGTGGTCGCCATCGTTTTTCCCTCCATACCTGTTTCAAGTCATCCGGGCCTTACGTATCGATGATCCGTGTCATTCTGAGCGCAGCGAAGAATGACACGGCCTGGGTCGCTCAGATTATTGATTTTGACGGTTAAAAATCATCCAGGGTGCTTCCATGATACGATAGTTCGTGCGTGTTGTCATGGCTGGCTCATCAATCCGACCATTTTCCTCCATTTTCCCAATAGCCCCGGATAGCCTCCAGTGGCCTTCCTTTGGTTTCCGGCGCCAGCCAGAAGACGAAAAACCACGCGATCACCGCGAATGCCAGCAGGATAAGGAAGGTGACCACCCCTCCAAGCGATGTCAGCGCGCTCAGGAAGAAGAAGGCGATGATCGCATTCGCCACCAGGTCGGCGGTCAGCATCATAGAAGCACCCAGCGTCCGCAATTGAGCCGGGAAGCTTTCCGACGAATAAACCCACACCATCGACCCGAAGCCAAAATTGAAGGCCGCCGTGAAGAAAAGAATGCCTACAAAGCCCAGGATGGAAAGCGCGCCCGTGAACCTGCCGAATCCGAAAATGACGGCGAGCAGAATATCGGACAGGATCATGACCAGGATACCGGTAAGCAGCGTCGGTCGTCTCCCCAGCCGGTCAACAATGGAGAGCGCGATGATCGTTGCGATAAGCGAGGCGATCTGCACAAATCCTGGCAGGATGAGCAACGAGAAATTGCCCTTAAAGCCCATGGCCTGGAAGATGAGCGGGCTATAGAAGACGACGGCATTGATGCCGGTAATCTGAATCAGGAAGCCCAGGACAAGCACAAACAGGGTGGCCTTGGAGAACGGAGGCTTGAACATGTCAACCAGCCGCCCGCCCTGCTCGCGTTTCAGATCATCCTCCAGCTCATCTACCTCCCTTTTCGCCGTCTCTACAGGCTCGATCCTCGACAGCGTATCCAGCGCCTTCTGGCGACGCCCTTTCATGACATACCAGCGCGGTGTATCGGGCAAAGGCAGTAGCAGGAAAAGTACGATCAGCGAAGGCAACGCGGCCAGCCCCAGCATGATGCGCCAGTGACCGCCGGCAGCAAGGCCAAAGTCGATAAAGTAGGCAATGAGAATGCCGAAAACGGTGGCCAGCTGGTACATCACGACCAGGCGCCCACGCACCGACGCGGCAACCGATTCCGCGACAAAGATCGGCGCGGCTATGACGGAGAGTCCGATCGTTATGCCCAGGAGAAAGCGCGTAATATCCAGCCAGATCAGGCCGGTAGCAAATGCGCTTAGCAGCGCAAAGATAGCATAGGCAGTCGCGACTATGACCATCGTCGCTTTACGCCCAATAGCGTTAGCAAGCGGCCCACCGAGCAAGGCTCCGGCAATTGATCCCAGTACAACGACCGTCGTAATCGACTCTACTAGAAAAGTGCTGTTCAGGTGAAACTCCGTCGGAATAAACAGCAGCGCCCCGGAGATATTGCCCAGGTCATAGCCGTAGATAATGCCGATAATGGCCGCGGCTATAGCGACCAGCAAATTGCGATTCGGATTTACCGTAATCGCCTTTGTGGTAGCGGAATGGGGGTGTAATAGCGACATTTTGGACTCCTTCTAGTGATAGGTGTGGAAAACTCTTCTATCCCAACGCAAAAAAGTACCTGCTCTACTTCAATGAAGTTCCAGTTTGTCCCAACCATTTGTGTAACTTCCCGTTAAAGGTTACACGTAATCGCTTGGTAACAAGTGGACTGCGCTATATGAGAAGGCTTGCCGGTCTTCCCTGGAGTATCCGATACACTTTACGTACTCAATCCGTATTAGCAGTATAGGTATTGTCTGTTCCATCGAAAGGACGAATTTCGCTATGCCAGCCCAGGTAAGCAGTCCAGCATCCCCTCAAACATCGAGGCATCAGATACACGCAAAGAATGTCATCATTGCTACTAATCGCGGCCCCGTAGAATATTATTTGAACAAGGACAGGACGTTGAAGTATAGAAGAGGAGCGGGCGGCGTAGTGACGGCCTTGATAGAGGCGCTGCACTCCACGGATGCGGTCTGGGTTGCGCTGGCAAAAACTGAGGGAGATCGCGAAGTCGCGAAGCAGGCAGGGGATAAACGATTTCAATCTCCGCTGCCCGGCAAGAATCTGGAACTACACTACGTCAACGTGCCAAAGAGTGTCTATCATAACCATTATGATGTCATCAGCAACCAGCTGCTCTGGTTCCTCCAGCATTACCTTTTAGATGCCACTTCTGGCTTGCCGCCAGTCGAAAGATTGCTTTCCACCTGGAATCATGGGTACGTCAGGGCAAATCAGGCCATTGCGGACGCCATATGCGCTGAGATCGAACGCGAGCAATCATCATCGACGGCGCTGTTGCTGCATGATTACCATCTCTACCTGGTTCCCGCCATGATACGCACTCGCGTGAGAAGCTGCCAACCAGTCGTGATGCAGCAGTTCATCCACATTCCGTGGCCTGAGCTTCGTTACTGGCAATCGCACCTGCCCACTGACATCACATCGGCTATTTTCAACGGCTTACTCGGCAATGATATCATTGGTTTCCAGACAAGGCGCGACGCGCTGAATTTTTTGGAAGGCGCTGTTGCATTGTTTGAGGATGCGAACATAAGCATCGATAAGGGCACCATTAGCCGGCAAGGGCATACCAGCGTGGTACGTGACTACCCTATCTCCATCTCTGTTTCTGAGGAACGACGCCTTGTGCAGAGTCAGGCAGGTAAACGAGCTGCCCATCATATCCAACCCTTGCTTGGCGAGCAGACTATTATGCGCGTGGACCGTATCGAGCCAACCAAGAATATTATAGTCGGCTTTCAGGCCTACGAGCACTTACTCAAGCAGCATCGTGAATTACAGGGAAAAGTTAACTTCCTGGCCTTTCTGGTGCCTTCGCGTGAATCACTGCGCGTGTATCAGGATTATAAAGCAGAAATTCTCAAGCTCGTCGACGATATTAACCGGCAATTTGGCCGGAAAGATTGGACGCCCATCCATGCCTTTGTAGAGAACGATCGCACGCAGGCCCTTGCTGCCCTGCAATTTTATGATGTGCTGCTGGTGAATCCGATCATTGACGGCATGAATCTGGTCGCGAAAGAGGGGCCGGTTGTCAATTCGCGCGACGGTGTGCTGGTGCTTTCACGTACCAGCGGCGCATTCCAACAATTAGGAGATGCCTCTATTCCCGTTTCACCCGCCGATACGCCAGAAACGGTGGAAGCCCTTTACAAGGCGCTGACGCTTCCATCAGAAGAGAGACGGCGTCTATCGACACTGGCACGCCAGCAGGTGGAACGCGACGACCTGAATAGCTGGATTGAGCAGCAGGTGCGCGATATCAACGCGGTCATTCGACAACGCTAATTTTTCTGCAAGGACAGGGACAAGCCACAGTCCTTACGGTATCAGGCTACCAGTTGCTTTTGCCGTATAATAGCTCCCCGGTATAACACGCCCAGGACGACCAGGCCAATCACACCCAGGATCAATGATGTAAGCGGGATAGGAAAGCCGGGTGGAATCGTGAAGTAGATCGTCACCGGTAGTCCGTCCCACAGCGCGTGCAGGATGGAGACGAACAGGTAGGCCAGGATCACTCGCCACGTAATGTGAAAGTGACGCGGTCCGCTCTCGTGAAACACTGTCGCACCCAGAATACCTGTCCAGACTCCATGACCAAAAGGCGCCAGTAGACCTCGCAGCACCGTCGAGCTGATCGAGGCGCTGATATGCCCCTGGCTGATAAGCAGCGCGGTAAAGGCATAGCCGGTACTTTCCAGGGCCGCAAATCCCATACCAACCGCTCCTCCCAGCAACAGCCCGTCCATCTGCGAAGTGTGAGGTATCTTGCGCGCCAGGAAGATCACCGCCAGAATCTTACATCCCTCCTCGATCAATCCAACCAGCAATGCTCCCTCGAAGGAAAGGCCCTGCGTCGGGTTCGCCGGCGCCGGTACCACCAGCGATTCGATAACCGTGGCCCCCAGTATACCCAGCACTCCCCCGATGCCAAAACTTGCCGCTATTGTATCTATCGAAAGTGAACTGATATGCTGGTGATCGTACAGGAACGCTACAAAGACCACCGGCACCAGGAAATTTCCAATCAAGATCACCGTCGGAAACAGGTTAGGGTCGCCGCTCCACAACAGGATCACGGATGCGACGATAAAAAGAAACACCCCAATTACCAACGTGCGCAGCCATCTCCAACCCCGATACACCGGCTGCGGTTGTGGCTGTGGCGTCCACGTATTTTGATGCATAACCATCCTCAGCGTCTATCTATTCACCAGGCCCAGGGCTTCAATCATACCTCGCGCCCTCGAACCCGCTCTACAATACTACGTATCTGGTACGCACTTGAGGAACATTGTAATACGGTATGCCTTCAGGGCTAACGACCCCTCCATTCTGAACTGGTGCCCTGTCATTCTGAACTGATGCCCTGTCATTCTGAGCGCAGCGAAGAATCTAACGGCTCCGGCATTTCCTCCTCCGCTTTCTTCTCCAACCGCTCCTCGTTGCGGCGCACGACGAAAAAAGAGACGATAATGAAGATGGCACCCAGCGCCAGTAATGCATAGCCAACAGGGCCGGTGAAGCGGCGTATGTTATCCCCCAGGTAGTAGCTCCCGACGCCATAGATGGTTGCCCACACAATTCCTCCCAGGGCATTAAAAAGGAGAAATTGTGGCCAGCGCATGCGATTGACTCCTGCCAGAAACGCGGCCCAGGCGCGCAGAATCGAGACGAAGCGTCCGAAAAAGACGACTTTGGCGCCATGCTTGTGAAAGAGATATTGCCCCACTTTGAGCTTGCGTTCATCAAGCCGAATATAACGCCCGTAGCGGCGCAGCAAGCGATAACCGCCCTCTCGCCCGACCCAGAAGCCCGCGTTATCGCCCAGAATGGCTCCGGCAGCCGCTGCCGCAATCACAAAGATGATAGAGAGGCGATGTGTTGTGCCGGCGTAGATGGATGCAAAGATCAACATCGTTTCACCAGGGAAAGGGATGCCTGTACTTTCGATTGCTACGAAGACCAGCACGGCCCAGTAGCCGTAGCTCGCAAGGAAATTCCCAAGGTTATTTGTAATAAAATGAAACATCTATCTATAATTGGGCGGGAGGGCGACCACAAGGGTGCGCCCTCCCGCCCTGCCTTTCATGCGATACCCTATGATTCCATTTTCTCTACTCTACATGAAGGTATACGTATTACTACCCCCGAGCGTAGCATAATCAGATTGGATTTTTATGATGGCGGGTCGTGTCATTCTGACAACAAAATGGAGTAAAACAGGCGGCGGAACTCTTTCACCGACCAGCTAGCAACGCGACTTCCTCGCATTGACACAGGTCTTCTTAATCGGGTAGAGTAAAAACAGCAAATTCGCCATTGTGGATTGCCTGCCAGGAAGGGCAGAAAGGAATGGATCATGGCATTCAGCGCGTCTCCTCGCCTGATCGACTTTCATAGCCATTACTACGATGCCGCATGGTATCCGTCTGCTTCACCGCGCGGGCCGGCCAATTTGCTGCGTGCATGGCCATTGCTGACCGATATACACGCGCAACTACAGGCTATGGACGAGGCGGGCATTGATGCGAAGGTGCTGACTGCTCCTGGTAGCGTACTGCTGGCTCCTGGCGAGCCGTTACCCATCTCCCTGATGCAGCGTATCAACGATCATTTTGCCGGACTGGTTGCCGCGGATCCTGAGCATCTGCTGGCCCTTGCCACCATCGATGCGTTTCATGGTGACGCCGCCGCCAGCGAGGTGGAACGAGTCGTACAAACGTTGGGCATTCCCGGAATTTGCGTGGATTGCGCGCGCGGCGACCGCTACCTTGACGCGCCTGAAGCACGCCCATCTCTGGAAACTGCCGCAGCGCTCGGCATTCCGGTCTTCGTCCACCCCGTCAGCCCTGTTGGTCTGACTGAGCGGCTGGCACGCATGGGTCATACCGGCGTCCTGCTCGCGCGTGGGACCGAGACCGCCGCGAGCATACTTGCTCTCTTGCGTAGCGGCATCCTCGATGAGCTTCCCCAGTTGCGGATAGTAATTCCTATGATTGGCGCTGCCGCGTTGCTCTTCGCGGGCATTGCTAACCAGGATTATGCAAGTGATGGTTGGCAAGGTGGGCCACCAGGTGAATCGCGCAAGCGCCTGTATGTAGATACGATGGGCTATGACTCCGCGTCGATCCGCTTCGCCGTGGAGTTGCTGGGAGTGGAGCATGTCATCAATGGCAGCGACTGGCCGATCATGCCCATCGCACCACGACGGCAGGTCGAGCATACGCTGACCGCGACGGGCCTCACGGAAGATCAGCAGGCAGCAATTATGAGCGGCAATGTATTGCGCCTGCTAACTCTCCAGCATGTGCTATAGAAGCTAAGGGATTAAAGTTGAACTCAGCTTTCCGGCAAGGGGTCTTTTTTAGCTTTGAACTTCAGGGGCTTTTTGTGAGAATGCGATTCAGATACTTTATCTTGCAATGATCCTTCTATTTGACCGAGCAGTATTTCAACGTGATGCTGCGCTTCTCTCCATTCCTGAAGGAGATAATCCAGCTTTTGCTGGATTTCCATCTGCTTTTGCTGCGCTTGTCTGGGGGTGTTTTGTCTGCTAGACGTGAAGACTAAAATAAGGAGATGTAGCTCATGCAAAAATATATCAATCCGGTGCAGTGATTTCACCAACGGATAGCGCAGCGGGCAGACAACGAGAGGAAGCTGGTCGCTCATATTCAAAAATCCGTAGAAATCCTGGGTCAGTTTGCTTATGATATCTAGCTTTTCAAGCAAACGTTCACATTGATCAGGCCAGATATTCTTCCTATGCGTAAATAGCTCACGTGCATTTGCCATTGCACTCTGCATACCGGCAAGCTTTGACCAGTGCATCTGTATTAGTTCATGGACCTCAATGAGCGCGAGCATTCGCGTTTCAGGCCATCGCCCTTTTACTAATGTGCCCATTTGTTTAGCCATTTTCCCCGCCTCTTCGTTGAAAAATAGATCACGTGTTCCAGTGTACCCGATGAAAACATCATTTGTCAAGTTTCTTAAATAAGAAACTGTCCTAATGCCTCTTCGAGCGCATCACTACATTTGTTCCGGCTCTTACGTAATTCACGAACGGCTACTGGTTTATCCTTCACCTCTATCCTTTCTTGTCGAAGATCATCGAACAAGCTCAACATAACCTCCACCTCACCAATTGCCTCATCTACCTTTTCTACTACAGCATCTTGCGAATCGAGAAACTGATCCCTCTTTGACTTATTTCTAGGGTCCTTGACCCCTTTCAGTACTACGTCAAGGTCATTTTTCAGTGTCTCTAGATTTCTCTCCTTCTCTTCGGCGTTTCGTGCGTCAGCTTCAGGTAGTTCTTTCTGCACTTTTTTGAGCATCTTCTTATAATCCAGCAGTTTTTGGCCTTCTGCTGAGCTTTTAGGGTCCGGTACATTTTTGCGTCCAGGGCGTGATGGTGGCACAACACTCTACCCTCAATATAGCATGGTAGCAATGATTTTTCACAACTACCGCTCCGCATAGGCCAAGCACATGTATACAATGTATTTATTGCCAGTTAGTAATTATACATATTTTTTATAACGGTTCAAATGATTGAAGTCTGAGAATGCCCCTGAGTTGTTTGTTCATTGGCTCCGGCAAGTTGGGCATCGCTTTCAGCTGGGAAGTCAGCACTGTTGAAGGATCTCATCAACTTTCTCATTTTATCAAAATTCTGCGCCAATTCGTTGAGAGTTTGATAAACATCTTGCCGTTTCGTGATTGTTTTGTTCGTTGTTGTATGGCTATCGGGACAAAAGGTACTGGTCGCGCGCATCACCTTTTTTAACAATGCATCAAGGTGATGTAACACTTCCGCAAGCTGAAGGCGAGATGGATGAGAGACGAGTGGAAGATGCTCTGTTCTATCTATTACATGAGAGAACTTTTGAACAAGCGTAGCCGTGTTACTTAGTGACTTGATGAGACGCTTGCACTTATCTGGATAGATGACTTTTTGCATATCGCCAAACAAATTACGGGCATCTTTCACTTTTCGCAATTCGTCCATAAGATCTGCGCAATATTTATTGATCAGTAGTATATCCCCGTGTTGCCTGGTCTCAGGGATATTGGGTTTATCACTGATCGCAGGACCTATGACGACAGGAGAGGGAACCTGCCCTAACACCGGCCTGGCTATAGAAATAGGAGTGTGCTGCCCGGCAAGCTTCTCTTTCTCATGGGTAGTAGAAACTTGTGCGGCAAGGGAATTAATAGCTTCCTCAACCTCTTTCAACAGTTCTTCCAAGCGCGAATGGCGCTCATCTTCCTTATCTATGAAGCCAGCTATTAATACTTGTATAAAAGTTACCAATACGGCCTGCTTCCCATGTCTTCCCTTCTCTAACAGAAATCTGATAGTTTTTATTACCCGATCTTCCTTACTATGGGCTTCAGGCAGAGAATATTGAAAAGCCTTCAGTTCTTCAATCTCAAAGACGCCAACCAGCTCATCGTGCGAATCGAAGACATCACAGTTAAGAAATTCTTCTTTACAGCGTACGAAAAGAGTTGTAGACAAGCTTATCACGATCAACCTCCCGGTGCCTCATAATATCTGAGTATTTGTTGTGAAAGCTGTACCGCGTCTTTATAGTCACGCACCGAGTCCAGGAGTTCTTGTTGGGTGTTCACTCCCAGTAGCTCTTTCCATGTATTCGGTAGCTCCTCGTCGCCGAAAGATTCTTGAGTTGTCTGGGGTAATAGATGATCATACACCTCAAGATGAGCGGTACGCACAATATCCTGTATTTCCTTCAGCAGGTAGCCATGTTCTTCATTGGCATATTGATTGACCCTGCCAAGGATGTAACGCTAATTATTGAGCGCGATATTGCGCTCGCGTGCATCGCTCGCATCGGCTAACAGGGCAATTTCTTTGCCCGCTTGCAGTATTTCCCACCATGTCTGGCCGCGAGCATTCTCACTGCCCCTGCGGCTGCACACCTGCACTTCAATTACAGCGTAAGAAAGTCGTTTGAGTGAATGACCGCCTTTATCTGTCAAATTCCCATTCGCATCTATACGAAGCGAACTGGGCCAATCCTCATTGCTTTGTGAGCCTATAACGGTATAGTAACCGGCCTTGAGATTAGCCAGGTTCAGGTCCATTTTCAATGAGAAAAGGCTATGTTGACTGCCCTCCCCTAGCAAATTACTGAGCAGCCGCCCAACAATCTCACTCACTTTGACAGCTACCGCCCAATCCGCGGAAATAAGCGACAACTTGGAAGTGAGACCTGCTGCGCTCATCTTGTCTAGCAGGTCTTTGATCGGCGTATCTTGCACAACTGTATAATCCAGCGTGACATGCAACCAGTCAGTCGTACGGGCAGGCAACCAATCGGTCAAATTAAAACTTAACCCCAGGCGACAGGGGACATTCTTTTGCAAGGTAGTGACCTGATACACACTGCGCACAGCCGGTGATTTAGACTGAAAAGAACTTTCTACCGATGAACTGATGGTGATAACACCAGGCTTGATTAACCAGCCGGCATCAAAAAACGCCTGAGCATCATGCAGCTTGACGAGGAAATAGCTGTTGTCCGGGTCTAAAGCAAATGGAGGGGGAGGTTGTTCTGGGTATTGAAGGGAGCCGACTCCTGTTGGCATACGTTACTCCTTTGCGTTCTGTGCAGCCATAATTTCATCATAGAGGTCCGGTTTGCGTTCTCTCAATTCGGACAGAATAGGCTCGAGCAGGGTTCCTTCGCGTAAATGAGCAGCCTTATTTTCCCCATTGTGCAGGGCGACCACGCGCCAGTTGAAGCGGTTAAATACGGGCGCGCCCGATGTGCCCGGCTCGGTCGGTGTCCTGTAAAGAATGCGCCCCGGTAGTGGAGATAATCGCTCGAAGGTATCGACCGACATCTGCTGTTCCTGTCCTAATGGATGTTGAATAATGTAAAGGGCGGTTTGAACCGTAAGAGGAACATGTATATCCAGGCGCAAATAGCCGCGTGAAGCTAGCGGGTGATCCTCGCGATCTCGTAAACGTATGAGAGCAAAATCGAGTTTCTTTGTATCGATGCTGGGATACAGCAAACGATCCACTCCATATTGGATACCCCTGGCAACAGTAGTGTAATCAAAGGTGAAGAGGGTTGTGGCAAGTTGAGCCTGTAGATCGGAAAGTTCGAGCGGTGGGTCTAACTCCAATGGCGAAGCTTTAGCAGCCTCGATCACATGCCAGCAGGTTATGGCCAGCGTGGGGGTAATGAGCCAGCCGGTACCGGTAGTTCGGCCCTCTAACACGCCCTTACGAGACCGTCGTAGATCGATGCGAGCAACTGAGCGAGCGCAGGCCAACATTTTTTCCGCGTCGGCTACCGGAAGCATCTGAGCGGATATAGGGTTAGCTTCAAGGTTTGTGGCTTCTGCGGTTATCGAGCGGAGTCGATTTAACCATGCGAATTGGCCGGCCAGGGTTCTTAACCGTTCGTGGCGATCATCATCAGGGGGATAACGCTCGGTGAGGATCGTTAACAGAATAACCAGCGCATTTTCGCCATTCGCTCGATACTTCTCAGCAAGATATCCTATGACGAGACTGACGCGCCTGTCCAGAGAAGAGGCTTCAGGGAGACCAGCGCGCCATAACCTCAATCGTTCATCTAGAAAAATAGTTCGTAGTTCATCGGGATAGAGAAAGACATCATCACAATCCTCAAGAACCCTTTTTAAGGAGAAGAGAAGTGTACCTGGAATACCGGCCATTTATTCCTCCTGATGTCTCGTCCACCCCCCATAGCAAAAATCGATTAAGGCTTGCTCCCCAGTACTACTATCATATGATTTTATTTTTGCTGTGTCAATAGGAACTTTACTTTCCTTTCTCATTACTTGTATCTTCCATTGATACAAAAACTGTATACCGTGACGACCGTTTTCCAAATTCCGAATAAGAGAGTCCTGAGTAATGTACAATAGTGCCAGGCCCAATTTAATACGCTCTTTTTTGAAACATCCAGTGTTTCGGATATTTTTTCTTCTCAAAGAAAGGAACGCACTATGCACTCGAGCTACAGCGAACAGCGAGCGCAAATTATTCAGGCCGCGAATATGCTCTTCCATGCAGGCGTGATGTCGCACAGCGGGCATGGCAATTTGAGCGTGCGCCTGCCCGAAGAGGGACAGATGCTGCTGACGGCAACCGGCCACATCGAGCACCTGACGCCTGAGCAACTGACCGTGATCACCTTTGATGGCGACCCGGTCGAGGGCGATATCGACCCGGTAGCGCGGGAGATCGTCGGTATGCACTCGTGCGTCTACCGCCTGCGCAGCAATGTTAACGCCGTTATTCATACACACTCGCCACACGTGACGAGCTTCGCGCTCGCCAATAAAGCACTGCCATGCGTATATGAAGCCTTCCTGCGCTTCGGCATTACCGAGGATATCCCCGTAGCACAGTGGGCGCCGCGCGGCTCAGAGGAATCGGTCGCCAACATCGTGCAGCAGCTTGAGCGGCATCCCACCGTACCCGCCGTCCTGCTTGGCAATCACGGACTGCTGGCTTTCAGCCGCGATCCGCTCACCGCCGCCCAGCTGATCATCATTATGGAGGAAGCGGCGCAACTGACGCTCGAGGCACGCGCGCTCGGCGGTGAAAAGTCCCTGCCCGCCGATGCCCTTGAGCGCGAGCGCAAGCATATGCAGCAATTTGGGTCGGCGCAGTAGGGCAATCACGCAGCGCCAATCGTGGCCTATGGCGCGCTCGTAGGGGCCGATTCATCGGCCCCGTAGTCCAATTATTTGTCATAGTTCATTACCGCTGATCCCCAAGGATTAGCCATCCTATAAAGGAGCTAGCGATGAACCCGCCTGTATCCATTACCACCGAACGGCTGCGGGCATTCTTCCATCCTCACAGCATCGCGCTAGTGGGCGCCACGGACAGGTCGCGCTGGTCTATCAATACCTATCAGAATCTCAAGGCCTTCGGCTATACCGGCTCTATCTACTGCGTCAATCCGAATTACGAGGTGGTACACGGGGAACCCGCGGTGAAACGACTCGGCGATATACGCGAGGCGGTAGATCTCGCTTTCATCATGGTGCCGACGCGGCAGGTTTATCCTGTACTTGAAGAAGCCGCCGCTGCCGGTATTTCCAATGTTGTGATCCTGACATCCGGGTTCAGCGAGATGGGGTCGCAGGGACAGGTGTTAGAACAGCGCATCCTGGACTTCGCCCGCCAGCAGCATATGATCGTGCTGGGGCCAAATGGGAACGGATTCGTCAATGTCGCCGCCCAGATTCTGCCGTATGGCCTGCCCGTTCAACCACCGCTCGTAAAAGGCCCTGTCGGCGTCGTTTTGCAGAGCGGCGCGCTGGCAAGTTCTGTGATAACGCTCGCCCAGGCGCGGCATATAGGCCTGAGCCTGCTCGTTTCGATGGGTAACGAAACCATGATTTCGGCCATGGATATCATGAACTACCTGGTCGAGGATGAAGAGACGCGAGTCATCGCCGTTTTCCTGGAAACCATCCGCCATCCTGCCATCTTCAAGCGCATCGCCCAGAAAGCGTTGGAGCGCGGCAAGCCGGTAGTGGCGTTGAAGGTCGGACGGAGCGAGATCAGCGCCCGCGCCGCCAAAGCTCACACCGGCGCGCTTGTTGGCAATGATGCCATTCATGACGCGATATTCCGCCAACTGGGCGTCATTCGTGTAGCTTCCTTAGAGGATTTGCTTATCACTGCCGGACTTTTGGGATATAGCCGCCCAATCTCTGGCCGGCGCATGGGACTGGTGACGCCATCGGGTGGGGCCTGCGATATCCTGGCCGACCGTGCCGGAGAAGAGGGCATCCAACTACCGGACTTCGCCCCTACAACGGTGCAGCGGCTGCGCCAGGTTTTGCCGGAGTTCTCGACCATCCACAATCCCCTGGACGTTACCGGCTATATCGTTGTTGACCGTACCTTGCAGCAACAGGCTCTCAAAGTAGTGATCGAAGATCCTCACCTTGACTTCATCGTCTACCTGTCCGAGCCACCGCGCGTGGAACCTCCACCATCCCAGCTTGAATCGTACCTGGAACAATACAAAGCGCTGGGCGAGCTGACCCGCCGGTCGCGCATCCCCATCATCGTGATGAGCAATACCAGTATCGACCTGCCGCCATTTAGCCGTTTCATCGCTGATACCGCGGACATCCATTTTGCCGGCGGTATGGAACACGGCATGACCGCGCTGGGTAAAGCCCTGTGGTGGTACGAAACACGCCAGCAGGCATCTATACAACCTCAAGAACAGCAAGATGTCTTATCTCCTCTTCCTTTGCCTGCGGTGCCCTCGGGTAACTGGTCCGAGTTCGCCGCCCGTCAATTCTTGCAAGCGCAAGGCATTCCCGTTGTGCCTGGTACGCTGGCAAACGACGCTGAGGAAGCAGTGCGGGTTGCACAAAGCTATGGATTTCCGGTAGCATTGAAAATCCAGGCTCCTGATATCCAGCACAAAACCGATCTAGGTGGTGTCCTGCTCAATCTTGCGAACGAAACGCAGGTGCGCGAGGGCTTTGCGGCAATTATGAACTCTGCTGCTCGCTACAGCAAAGCAATCGAAGGTATACTCGTTAGCCCCATGCGCCCGGCAGGAATAGAGTTGCTCGTTGGCATCCTGCATGATCCGCTATGGGGGCAGGTGCTGGCTACCGGCCTGGGTGGTATCTGGGCCGAGATTTTCAAGGATACGAGCGTGCGCGTTCTGCCCGTCTCAAAAAGCGAAATCCGGCGCATGCTATTCGAGCTGCGCGGTGCGCCCTTGCTGCAAGGCACACGAGGACAACCACCCGTCAACATCGAGAAGCTGGTCGATATCATTTTCCGCATTACGCAGATTGCACAGAGATTAGAGGGAAAATTGGAAGCGTTGGAGATCAATCCACTGCTGCTTTACGGGGAGAATATCGAGGCGGTGGATGTGCTGCTGACGTGGCAGGCGAAGTAAAAAAGCTCATAATCGCAGACATCGCAGGCTCAAACTGTAACCGGCCTCACAAGAAAAATGTGAGACATATCACAAAAATTGCAAAGAATCTCTGCTACAGTAGTACTGGATGTATCCTTATAGGTATTACCATTGAAAAAATCTTTATGCTTAAGTCCTTTTACTATGTCTGATCACATCAAACAGAGGAAATACTCTTAATGAAAACAACTCCATCATCTTTTCGACGCTCATTCCTGGGTATCGGCCTTCTTGTATTGCTCTTCCTTATTCCTGCGCTCGCGGCTTGTAGTGGCAATGCTGGCAAGGGCAGTACGCCAGCCTCAAAGGGTACCACTAATGGCACCGGGAGTACGACTTCCACTCCAACACCCGCTGTTCTCCTGGGTGTGCAGGCATGTCCTGGCGCCACCAAAAATCCTGCTTACTGGAATCCCTTTATCCTGGCACAGAGTGGCACGTACAAAGTAGAAAGCGTCAATTGTGCTAACCTGATGGGAACTCCTACGCTTCAGGCCCTGGTAACGGTACGGCATAGCAACGATGGCTCTATGCTGGATGTCTACGTGTTTAATAATATCAGCAGTTCCAGTCCCACGCGCGTCTTTCAGTTGCTGGGACTCGTCCAGGGCAAGGCGAAGATCAGCGGTTATAACACCGTGCTGACCGCGTCCGCGGACGAGCTTTCCGCGCTGAACACAGGCAAACCGGTTTCCCAGATGACGGCGGACCTCTTCCGGGAATTCAAATGGTCCGACACGGCGGGCACGCTGGTGCAGATTGCCTTCCCCGGCATCTTCCCCGACCTGACACGCTACCAGGCAGAGAACGATCAGGAGCAGGTCAATCAGGGCCAGCAACCCTGGAAACTCAGTCCCACGATGGTTGCCAGCGCCCTGGCTACCACTCTGCTCAACTGGCCCACAAGCTCCTCAACCACTCTGCTCAGCGGAGGCGGCGCTCGTGATGTTGACGCCGTTGTGCGTGTCACGAACAGCATTGGCGGCGAAAGCATCACCGTGACGCTTTCGCGCCTGGAGGAGAACACAAACGGGGGCATCTGGGAAGCAACCTCGGCGGCAGTCGATGGTTTGTCTATCACCGGCCCGGCTCCGCTGTCTGTTCTTAGCAATCCAACGGTCGTGAAAGGTACGGGCAATGCCTTCGAGGGACAGATCGGCCAGATAAAGGTACTGGATCACCTCTACAATTCCCTCGGACAGGCTACAGCGACGGGAGCGATAGGGAATGGGGCGACGACCTTTTCGAGCAACCTCTCCTACCAGTCCACCTTCCCTGCCGGTGTTCAAGAGGGAGTGCTTGTCCTCTCGACCTTTAGCGCGAAGAACGGCGTGTTGACGGCGGTAATGGAAAAAGTGCTGATCAAGGGCGTAGACTAGAGAGCATTGACTAGCTCACCATGTCTTCGGTGAACCAGATCCAACCGTTCGGGTCCACGTAGACACCGATGCCGATGCGGTGCAGCGTCGTGCTGAAGAGGTGGATGCGGTGCCAGCCATCCGGGGGTTCGTGGGCCATGCTTTCCTGTACGGAGTAGACTCCCGCCCAGGGAGTCGGGTATGGCCCGGCCTCGCCGATGTTCTCGCCGCAGTCATTCAGGCCGGCGAAGCCCTCATTGGCGATGCGCTGGTACTGCGTCATACCATCGGGACAGGTGTGGCTGAAGCCGCAGTGATACATGTTCCAGCTGTGCAGCAACGCGCCGGATGCCAGGGTGTTATTCCAGGCGAACGGGGGCAGGCCACAGGCGGCACGATCACTATTGATCAATTGGAAGAGCTGCCAGGTGAGTTGCTGCGCTTCACTGGAGGTAGGCGCGGGACCGTAGGGAGCGTCCAGTGAGCCATTCGCCGGCGGCACGTGCGTGGTATCGTTGCTGTAGGTGATGCAGTTCGATGGCGGTGGTGGAGTAGGCCCGCCCGGTGTAACAGTAGGGTGAGGAGTATTTATAGTGGGCTGTACATGCGGCGTGGGAGCCGTCTTCTGACTGGGGATGGAGAACTGGGGCGGTGTTGGTGTAGGCAAAGACTGCACACCGGTCTGGCTGATCGAATAACTGGTGAAATTGCTCGACGACGAGGATTGATAGACGACCTGAGATCCGCATGCCGCCAGCAATACCATCAACGCGAGGCATAATAGACTCCACCAGATTTTCTTCACGCTACGGCGCCTTTCCAGTTCAGATACAAACTCCTCCGTTACTTACTGTCTTTACAGAGTGTAGCATGTTCTGACAAGATACAATGTTTGAGTAGCATGAATCTGGTACTTTTGTGGGAGAATCCGGTTGATTTTTATTGGAGCGGAGCTGCCGCGTCTCCGCTCCCGCCCTTACTGGCCTGAGCCGTTTTTTATGCCGCCCCAGGAGGGCTGGCGAAGCCAGAACGCTTGCACAGCAGATCGGCATTGCGGCGCAGGCGGTCGATGATATTGCGGCGCAGGCGATAAATTTCCTCGATATCGTTGAACTCCTGGCCGCAGAACTGGACGATCTCCCTGGGCTTGAGGCCACAGTGATAGAGCAGGTAGGCCACGCGTCGCTGGCGCTCATCCGGGAGCAGGTAGCGAATGGTCTGCCAGAGCTCACCGGTTTCATACTCGTCTTCGCATGAAAGCGTTCCCGGTTCATCGCCATCAGGTAACCCAACAATACTTGATCGCGCGTAGGTGCGCAGCGTATCCACGATTACCGCGTGCAGGCTGACGCGCAGGTACTTCAACGCGGCGCCCAGAGCAGGAAAAGCGATTTGCTGCCTATCGGTCGTGGCTTGCCAGAAGCGCGCAAAGCCCTGCGCGACATAGTTTTCGTCGCTTTCAAGACGATACGCGACCCGTCGTAAAGGGTGGCAATACAGCCACTGGTACATTAACTGTGCGAAGCACTGCTGCAGACCTTCCCATGCCAGGCTATCCCGTTGCATCAGTGCGCGATGGAACAGGGCCAGGCTGTAGTCACCGTTGGATGGCTCTCCGCGCTTATAACTTTGTAGCTCCCTGATGCATCCTTCTATCAGTGTGCGTGTATCCATATCATGTAGTGCGTCTGAAAACATATTCGTCTCTCCTCGTTCGACTCCGTGGCAATCACTTTTAACCCTGCGCTAAGTGTAGCAGGCATCGAACAAGGAATATATCGTATTTATACGTCTATTTTTGGATACGTCTGTACGTAATCGAGTACGTAATCGGGGGATCAGCAGAGGTCATGTTCTTCCACATAGCGAGTGGCTGCAATGCGCGAAGCGATGGTGCTTGTTTCTCCACCTGCGGAGACCTGCGTCCTGCTGACCGAAATCTTGCTGTAGGCGCGGGTAAGATAGGTGTTGACGGTGCGCGGGCTGATTTGCAGCCTGCTGGCTATCTCGCGGTAGGTCAACCCCTCGGCGATCATGCAGAGCATCTGAACTTCGCGATGGGTAAGTCCATCGGGATATTTGGGCGGTGGAGGCGTGCCCACGACCGGCTGCAGGCGGGGAGCGACCAGCACCTGGGCGGGCGTCAACTGGCGCCCCTCGCTCCTGGCGGCAGCGAAGGCTCTTTTACCCAGTTGATGTTGCGCGTTCTCCAGCAGGCGAGTATATTCATCTCGTTCGGCGGGAAGCATTCCGGTTGAAATATCCATCCATTTCTCTACGGCTCCAAGCAGGCGCGCGACTTGCGCGGGTTGCCCCTCTGCTCCGGCAACCAGGGCCAGGCCGTAGAGGTTCCAGCCAATGCGCTCCTTGCTGTCCAACTCTATAGCATGAGAGAGCGCTTCACGATACCAGACTAAGGCCTGGGGGAAATTGCCCTGGCGAATGGCCGTGTATCCCAATGTATTGAGTACCTTATTGATAAGCAATTGATCGCCCAACTCGCGAGCAAGTTTGAGAGCATCCAGAGCATTACTGGCCAATGTTGGTTCTCCTTGCAAGGCGGAGAAGTAATCGAGATTATTCAGCGTGATCGCCATCAAATGTTTATCATTGAGCTCCCTGGCGAAGGAGAGGCTTTCACGGTTATAGGCGATGGCCTGCACGATGTCCGATTGGCGGGCAGCAATTTCACCCAGCGTACCTGAGATATAGGCGGCAAGGGAGCGGTCTCCCAACTTCTTCGCCAATGCCAGTCCCTCGGTGGCAGCATCGATGGCCTTCTTGAGGTATCCATCCTGCACATAATGCTGAGCTACCCTGCGCAACACATACGCCAGTTCCCACGGCAGGTGCTGATTGCGGCACAATTGCTCGCTTTCTTCAAGTAGGGCATGGGCAATTGCGAGAGTGCCTGGTACATGCATGAGCAGCCCTGACGTACTCAGAGCCAGGGCCAGGGTTCCGTGGTCAGCAATGGTCCGGCTCAGCTTTGCCGTCTGCTCTAAAAGGTTGCGTGCCTCATCATTATCATCCTGGTAATAAGCCAGGTCACCTGCTGCATAAAGCGCGCGGGCTCGCGCTGTCAAGGTTGAGGCGGCAGTGAGTTCGCTATCACTGATGGGGTCATCGAGTTTGACGAGAGAATAAGACGATCCGCCGGTGGCCGATAAATCGGCGGTGGGCGCGGTGAACCGGCCCCTACGCGGCGGAGCCGTAGGGTTTAATCCGGTATCTGAAGCGGGGCTTAGGGATAAGACTGTTTGTAGCCAGCGCCGGCCCTCGCTCCAATAGCCATACAGGCGCCAGAAGCGGCCCAACGCGGCGCAGAAACGCAGCGCCAGCCCTTCCTCTTTATTAGTAATGAACCAGTCAAGGGTCGCGCGCAGATTTTCCACCTCCCGCTCTAATTTCTCCAGCCAGCTCGCCTGTTGCTCGTCTTTCAAATGCGGCTCGGCCTCTTCAACTAACCGCAAATAATATGCGGCATGGGCTCGGCGTGTCGCTTCATATTCACCGTTCTCTTTGAGCCGTTCCAGGGCATAGTCGCGAATTGTCTCCAGCAGGTACAGGCGGCCCTCACCTTTCTGCTCTGTAGGCCGCAAGAGGCTCTTATTGAGTAGGGATTCTACGTGCTTCCAGATATCTAATGATTCCCCATCCAACGCCTCACACACCGCTTCCACCGCTTCCAGGGCGCAGCTGCCCGCGAAAACAGAAAAGCGGCGGAAAAGACGCTGTTCGCTAGCGCTAAGGGAGTGATAACTCCAGCCAATCGTGTTTTGTAACGAATGCTGGCGATCGCTGCTATCCTTCTCCACATCAACCAGGATATGATCTATCGTGGTGCGTGGATGCTGCTTCAGGCGCTCCAGGAGTCCCTGGGGTGATAGTGAGCCGATGCGCGCTGCCGCCAATTCAATGGCCAGCGGCAACTTATCCAGGCGCTCACAAATTTCAATAATCGCGGGTCGATTCGCAGCGGTGATCTCAAATGTGCTGCGCGCGGCCCGCGCTCGTTGTCCGAAAAGTGCGACTGCCGCATTCTGTGCCAGCGTATCCAGTTCCAGCAGCACAAACCGCGCTTCATCGTCGCGTTGAGCAAGTCCCGGCAGGCGCGTGCGGCTGGTGACGATCATTTTAAGATAGGGACAGGCCGCCAGGAGTTCAACAAGCTGGTCTGATGCTTCCAGTACCTGTTCGAAGTTGTCGAGGAGCAGGAGAAACCGCTTCTGCTTTAATGCTGCTTTGATGCGCTCGAGTAAAGGCGTATCGCTGTGTTCGCGAATGCCGAGTTCCCTGGCAATAGCCGGCACGGCCAGCAGCGGGTCATGAATGGCGGTAAGCGCAACAAAGCAGGTGCCATCCACAAAGTGTTCTCGCGTCTCCATCGCGGCGTGCAGCGCGAGGTGCGTTTTGCCGATACCGCCAGGGCCTGTAAGCGTTATAAGCCTGGTACGCGGCCCCCGCAGTAGCGCGCTTACTTTCGCGAGTGGGATGTCCCGCCCGACCAGCGACCTGGCCGGTTCGGGTACGTTCCACATTGGCTCGGACAGTTCGATGGTTCCCGGATCGGCAGGAGTCAGCCAGACCCGCTCTATGGTTGCGATAATCTGGTTATAGAGCGAGGGTTCTCGTGCCTGGCGAGCATCGATAACTATGCCCGGCTCCCCGTAGTTTTCAGGCAGGCAATCCTCAAGTGACTCACCCTCGATCCATACTTCGCATACCGGGCGTTTGAAATGCCTGGCCAGGTTGCGCGAATGCCGGACATGCGTCGATCCCTTACTATGTGGCGAAACAATGACCAGCACGAGTTGAACGGCGCGAATCGCCTCTTCCAGGATACCACTTTTATGATGCGCCGATTGCCGTTTGACCAGCCCGCTGCTCCACACCGTGATGTCGCGCATCGCCAGTTCCTGCTTGAGTGAGACGACAAATTTGCGTTCAGCATCCGCGTAAGCCGATGAAAGAAAGACAACCCGCGCTCCACCTGCTGCCAGCGAAGATGCACTCGTATCATCGAACCCCAGCTCGGTCGCCGTCTTATTGAAAACGCGGCAAAGCTTCTGACGATAGTACAGACCGGGAATCACAATCCCACGTTCCCACCGGCTCACCGTCTCAAATGTCGTGCCCACTTCCTCTGCCAGTTGAGCCTGCGTCCATCCTTTTTCCAGGCGTGCGCGTATCAGCCGTTCATTCGGTACATGCTCTTGATAGTCCATAGGATTTCCCCCTTCTTGCCTTCCCTATTCCACAGGGGCACCCGTCCCTTGACCCCGGCACATCACTACAAGCCGGGTGAGCGGTCTACCGAATCCATCTGAAAGCCATATGGGAAAAACACACGCTACCAGCGTTCAGACTTACGGATGAAGGTATGGTCATTCACTTATGAATATCGCTTGTACCTTCAACGCTTTATATGTGATATGCTTGAGCATATCAAAAGTATTTGCATCAAGAAGTATACAAGCTGCACAGTACAAGATTTCGCGGAACTTGTCAAGAACATGTCAAACCATGTCCTGTAAACAAGCACCGCCCGGCCTGGAGGGCCAGTGCCCGGTGCCTGTCCTCTTCAGGGCCAGTAAATAAAAAGAAACAGGAGAACGTAGAGCAATGGATAGCCTTAGCAAGGAGGAACGTTTTGCCTATGTAGAACCTTCTCCGCAGCCTCCAGCCTTGAGCGAGAGCCTGCTTGATTTTGGCTCTCTACTCCAGGGAAGTTCAAAGACGCTCCAACAAGTAATTACCAATACCACCACAAAGCCCATGATCTGGCTGGCCGAGGCTAGCGGTGCCGCGTGGTTGATACTGGAGCCAGATCATGGCGTCCTCCAACCAGGAGAGCGGCAATCCATTCGTATCACCGCCAATGCCCGCTTCCTTACCCCTGGAGGGCATACCGTTACACTCACATTTTCTTCGGAAGGAGACAACAGTTCCATGAGCAGTAGCATGACAGGCAAGGTTTCAGTCGCCAAAGACGAAAACGCAGCGCAGGCCTCTCCCACAGTGGCACCACTTCCCTTGCAAGTGGGGCTCAACTTCGGTGGCTTGACTCCGGACAGCACCAAAACCTTGATGCTGGCGATTAACAACCCCGATGATCGCCAGGTAAAATGGGATGTTCAAATCGGGGTAGGTAAATCAGGACTGGGCATGAGGAAGAAGATAGAACACAGGATCAGCGCGTCCAGTGTTGAGGAGGCATTCGATATCAATGCGGCTCACGGGGTGACGGTTAGCGCAAGCAGTGGCCTTCTTCCACCGCATAAGTCGACGTATATCGATGTCACGGTCAATACGGCGCAGTTAGCTGTGGGCTATTCCTATATGACCGATCTGACCCTGACCTCGAGTATTGATGGCGCTTCGACATCTATAGAGGTTCCCATCGACTTCTACGTCAGTTACGTCTATTACGATGATGGTGGCCCAAAACCCCCACCATTCGTCCCGCCAAACATCATCATTACCATTGAGCCAGGTCAGGATCATGGACAATCCGCCCTGACCATCCCCAACGACAATAACAAAAGAATTGATTGGGAGATCGTTTCTGATGCAGCCTGGTTAGTGCCGGACCTGCTTTCTGGCACCATCGAGCCACGCCAGGTCGCTTCCGTGAAGTTGGTCGCGGACAGGAAACGGCTGGCCGCGGACTACTCTACCGACCTGCATCTCACGCTCAATTGGCATCCCACCAATGGCCACGCTACAGCGTTGATGATCCCCGTCACCGTAGAACCGCTATAGACCGATCCATTCCTGATAATCCGGCAACCGGTCGATCAATCGCCCCCGCGCCGCAGGCGCGTAGGGGCCGATTGATCGCGCCCAGCGCCGATTCATCGGCCTCGTGTCCATTGCCGATTATTTTGTCAAACACCATAAATGCATGCGCTACCGGCACGAGTTAGATAATACAAATACTTCTCCACAAGAGGCGACGCACCGGGCGAATTGTAGCTCATCCAGGTGGAAAAAGGAATCCAAACATGAATACGGAAATAGTGCCAGCTTGTGAACGATTACGCCATACGTTATTACCAACTGGACGATTTATGACCAGGGAATAACAGCCGCACCGGATGGCTCATTCTGGTTTACTGAGAACGGAGCTAATAGAATTGGCCATATGACCGATGGAATTATTCGGGAATTTATTCTCCCTACACCATTGAGCTACCCGATCACTATTGTTGCCGCGGTAGATGGTTCGGCGTGGTTTACTGAGTGCAGCGAAGAATCTCTCACCCACTTATGGGGAATCACCCTTGACTTTTAACAAGCGAGCGGTTATACTTATTTACGTAGCTCGCTTGCTTCATTGCGCTGCCCCTGCTACAGCAAAAAACTCCGCTCCGTCGACCTTCGTATGTTTTATCCGTCCGCTCCATTTCCCCACCCAGGAGGTTAGTCCCCCGATGAAAGATCTTAACGATCTCAATCCACCCGATTTCACTGCTCCCAACTTCTCCGTGCCCGATCTCAGCATGACCGATCTGGCCATGCCGGATTTCAGTGTGCCGGACGTACGACGCCCCGATCCTTCACTGCCGGACCTCACCATGCCCCTGGTCCCGCGAGACCTTGATCGGCCCGCCGTCGATGAACCCGACCCGGCCTCACCCGATTTGACCATGCCGGATATTCCAGGCGCCCTCGACACCATTCCCGGTGGACTCGTTTTACCCAACGTTGACAGCCATCATGCGCCGGGCGCGTACCCGCCTGCCATGCCGCCACGTTCGGAGGTGATCATGGACGAACGACCGGGAGAGCTTGCCGGCCCGGCGCTCGCGACCCTGCTACATAGTCCAGATATGCAGCAATTACCGCCGGACCTCACTCCTGAATCGCTCTATACGCGTGCGCAGGACATGACCTCGCGACTCAGGCGGCTGGGCAGGTTGGAACTGGGCCTGGAAGATGAAGAGAGGAAACAGCTATGAATGGCCTGGCCGTTTCTCCCGAACCTTCTGTACAGGCTATTCGCGTGGAAGGCCACATCTGCGAAGGGCAGCAATTCGACCAGGGGAACAAGCGTCGCGATGTGCGCGTGACCATCATTCGAGGCGGTGCCAGCATCAATGGCTATTACTACAATGAGGATGCCCTGCGCGCGATTGCCAATCTGGTGGAAGACGCCCAGGCCTACGTCGATCATGCCGGTGCCGGTACTGATAGCCAGGTGCGTTCGGTACGTGACATGGTCGGTTTTTACACCTCCCCGGTCTACATCCCTCCCGATGGCTCTGCGCGGCATGGCCGCGTCGATGCGACGCTCCACATTTTAGAGTCCGCCGACTGGTTGTGGAGCATGGTACGCGAGGCCTGTTCGTTGGGGCATCCCGAACTTATCGGCCTCTCGATTGACATCTACGGTACCTGGCAGTTTCGTAACGGCCAGCAGGAGGCAGGCATCTCTGCCTCCTCAAAGCTGGCAGCACAGCCGTTGAAAGAGGTCACGCGCGTGCTGTCTCTCAATTCCTGCGATATTGTGACCCGCCCCAGCGCTGGAGGGGCTTTCCAGCACATATTACAGAGTATAACTACACCGTCTACCTCACAACCTGTTACCTCTGAAGGAGCCATTCTCATGAACGAACTACAGGACATCACTGCTACTGTAGCACCAGACAACGCGATAGGCACACAGAATACAGACCGCTCTATCGCATCCTCAACCGGCGTGCAGCCGGATACCTCCTCGTCCAATTCCATCGAACACACACAAGCCGTCGATTCCGGTGTCGCGGAACACGTTCTGGAGCAACAGTCTCGTTCCTTGCTCGAAGAACTCCGCCTGGAGCGCGCGCAACTGGCACTGGAAAGGCGCCTTCTTGAATCCATCCTTCCCGAGCCGGTCAAAGCGCAGATTCGCTCGCGCTACGCGGGCCGCATCTTTGAGATGGCCGAATTGGAGCGCGACCTGTCGCTGAATCGCCAGATGATTGCCGAGCTTGCCGCATCAGGCCTGATTCGCGGCCACAATTACGAAAAGCCTGAAATTGGCAGCCAGATAACCGAGGCCGAAAAGATTCAGGCCGCTTTTGACCGCATGTTTGACCTGGATATCGACCCGAAATTTGGTAATATCCGCCCATTCGCCAGCATTCGCGAAGCCTATGCGCGTGTGACCGGCGATGCCAGCATCGCCTGCTTCAGCGACCGCTCGCAGCTCGGCCAGATTCAGATATCTGAGAGCGCCCCCATCATGCGCATCTCAGAAGCCGACACCACCACCGCCTCATTCTCCTACCTGCTCGGCACCTCCATGAACAAGCGCCTGCTCAAAGATTACCAGGCCTGGCCCGCCGAATGGCAGCGATTCGTCACTATTACACCGATCAAGGACTTCAAGCAGCAGACCCGCGTGCGGCTGGGTGCCTTCGGTTCGCTTTCGACCGTTGCCGAAGATACGCCCTATACCACCATCTCACTGACCGACTCCGCCGCCACCTACGTCCCCACCAAACGTGGCAACCTGGTGACGGTCTCGCGCGAGGCCATTATCAACGATGACCTGTTCGCCATCAAGCAGATTCCCACGAAGCTGGCGGTAGCGGCGGCCTACACGCTGGCAGAATTTGTATATGCTTTCCTCTCGGCCAACCCGACCATCTATGATGGCAGCGCCCTTTTCACCTCCGGCGCTCCCCATAACAATCTGGGTTCCTCAGCGCTTTCGACCTCTGCCATGCAGTCCGGCGTCACGGCCATGCGCGAGCAGACGAACTTCGCCGGCAAGCGCCTGGGATTGCGCCCCAGTTTCCTGATCGTCCCTCCCGAACTGGAATGGACGGCCATGGTTGCCACCAAATCGGCAGGCGTTCCGGGCAGCAACAACAACGACATCAACCCCATGATGGGCTATGTCACCCCTATCATCAGCCCGCAGCTTACGAACACCTCGCAATGGTTCTTCGCCGCCGACCCCCGTGTAGTCGACACCATCGAAATCGGTTTTGTGGGCGGCCAGGTCAACCCCGCGCTCTTCGTGCAAGATATGCCCCTCTATGGGCTGAATTTCACGCAGGACGTCATCTCTTAACGTCAGGAGCTTCGGAGAGTAATCTCCGTCGAAGAACCGCTCTGAATTCGGTGAAAGCCCCAACTGAAATAAGTGGGTGACGCCGGGCCAAGGCAGCTCATCAAGAGCTATCCGGGTGTAACGACTAAGCGAGCGGCCCCTCGCAAGAGGGTGATGCCATAGTCTGACCTCTACAGGAATGTAGAGAGGTCCGCAGAAATGACGGACCCCACTCGCAAGAGTGAGTAACAACAGTGTACAAAGTGCGGCACGAATATGGCGGGGCGGTCGTAGATTTCCGCGGCCTCTACCGGGGCATCTAGTAGAGGTGGAATATGACCGGTTACATAGGCAACGACGGCTCGGCACTGGCCGGGGGACTCAATCCCTCCGGCCAGGTGCAGGGGCTATCCGTTGATACTACGGGCAAGCTCAACGTCAATGCGTCGGTATCCAGCGGGCCGACGAACATCACACAGATCAATGGTTCTCCGGTGGGCCGCACAAATGGCCTGCCGGTGAGCGGCGATAATGGTTCCTCCGTCGTGGTTTTGCCGCTTGAGGCCTTGAATAATCTGCTCAAGGCCAGCCTGTATGGCAAAGTCACCAACCCCGGCGATACGCCCATTTTGCTCGACTCGTCGGGTCGCTTGCAGACGGCGAACTATATCAATGGGCAGGCCGTGGGCGTCGCAACCCCTTATCCAAGCGCCGACCAGTCCCGCTACGCCGCCGTGCAGGACAAGGCTTTTATCGCCAACTATGGCCGCCTGTCGGTCGCAACCCAGACTACCAGCGGCTATCCACTGTCGATCTTCAACCCCGCCGCCAGCGGTAAAGATATCGTCATCTACAGCATACGTGTGGAGTTGAACGGTGCCGCCGGAGAATTTCGCCTGGCACTGACAACCTCAGACCCGGCCTATCCCAACGCGGCAACATTGATCAATCTGAAAGCAGGCAGCGCCACCACCAGCGTTGCCAGTGTCACCTATGATACTGCCGTTCACGTGATGCCCACCACCTACCTGGACGACGCGCAGATTCAGAACAACACGCCATTTGAGTTCATCCCCGCCGGCTCGGGGATCTACCTGCCAAAGGGATCCGCTAATGGCCTCACGGTCTGGAGCGCGCCAGGCGGCAGTGGCACATCTATCGTAGCCCTGCGCTACTTTGAGTATTAACGTTTGCGACAACAGAAAGGAAAAAAGACATGTTAGACCTCGCGGAACTTACATGGGGCCGCTATAACTCCGGGCAGATTGCCCCCGCGGGCAGCTACCTCAACCTTCGCACGCTCTGCATTTTTCAGCAGGCATCCGATGGCACCATGCCTGCTGATGGCACCTTCTTCCGTGTTGACCCATCCGGCACGCAGACCTTTGCCAATATCGCCACCACCGTCAACAGCGTGCTTGGCACCAGCTATACCGCCGCCAGCTTCCATGCCTGCGCGGGTGGCGATAATGAGACTTCGCCCGGGCAGGCCAGCGACGACGCGTAGTCGATAGGGAACAGGAGCTTCTCGTGATCATCAAACGTGGCATCATCCAGGCGTTCTCCGCCAGTACCTATACCGCCTCGGTACTGCTGTTCGAAGCGACCTCCACATTCCTCACCGGCGTTCCCATATCCAATGCCATCGATGGCACCTCCGGGCTGGCCGGTGCGCTATGCGCTGTCCTCTTCTTCGACGAACAGAATCCGCAGGACGCTGTGGTGATTGCCACGTTTCCTAATGGCGGTTCTGGCCTGCCATCACCGTCGCCCGGCAGAGTCGTATTCGTCCCTGGCTACCGCCAGATCAACGCCGCTGTTATTGCCGCCAATACAACCCAGACCTTTACGCTGACAGGCGGCAGCAGCGGCATCCCATCCGGCGCCCTCGGTGTCATCTACAAAGCCTACTTCACCAGCCCCACCGTTGGTGCATCCATTCAATTGCTGCCACACGGGGCATCCGATCACAATGCCTATGCCGCGATTGGCAATATCCAGGTAGCCAATCAATATGCCAATGGCGGCGGACTGCTGCAGGTCGATACCAACGGCCAGATCGACATCACCGCGAACCAGGGAGCCGCCACCGTTACCTTATACACGCATGGTTATGTGATGTGACCAGTTTGGCCGATGATGAATTTTTACCAGCAAAATCGGTAAGCACCCCTCAGGGCATGTCATTCTGAGTGAAACGAAGAATCCGTGTCCAGCGCGCCGGAGCTTCTTCCCCGTTCGCTCCGCTCAGGGCTTCGGCTTCTCTCGCTCAGCATGACACGAGCGGGGCGGCTCGGATGACCGTTTTGGTTGGTTAAATCCATCATCGGCCCCATAGTCCTGCTCATTCGTCAAAAATCAATACACTTCATCCAGGGAGCATACCACAATGCTGCTTTCCGACATCGAAACCGCCGTTCGCCAGGACCTCTTCGACCCCGCAGGCGGCCCGAACCAGCGCTGGCAGAACTCCGACATCGACCGCGCCATCGATAAGGCCGTCGACCGTTACAGCCAGTACTACCCCAATATTGCCTTCGCCGATTTGCATACGCAGCCTTTTCAGCGCACCTATCCCTATCCCCAGTCCTGGAACTCCTCGTATCCCGTCTGGTGGATCGAGCGCATCCTGTATCCCTTGCAGGTCTATGGCAGCTACTTCGCGCCCCCACCTGCCGGTATGACCGCTTCCGCCGTCGCCGGTAGCGGGCTGGGTATTGGCAGCTACTCCTACACCGTCACCTTTCTTTCGCAGGGCGGCGAAACCACTCCCTCGCCGCTCGCCAGCGTCACCACCACTAGCGGCAATCAGCAGGTCAATCTCGCCTCCATTCCTCTGGGTCCTGCCAACACCTCCACGCCCGGCGTCGCCACCAATATCGTCATTGGCCGCAACCTCTATCGCTCCCTCGCCGGCGGCCTCGTCCTCTACCTGCTCGCGACACTACCCGATAACACCACTACCACCTATACCGATGCCGCGCCCGATAGTGCTCTTGCAGACAAACCCTCGCCGCCTGCCGTCAATACCAGCGGCGTTATGCTCTGGCCGCCATTCGAGCGTGATTTTGCTGAATACTCCAACATCTTCGACAGCACCGCCGCGCTCGCTGCCGGCGGCAATCTCGGCGCGCAGGGCAACATCGGTAGTGGCAGCAGCCCGGAGAGTTCCATTGCCCCCAGCTTTACCCTCAAGCTCTCCTCCGCTGAACTCCCACAGGATGCCACTTCCGTCATTCGCGTCTTCTATGCCACCAAACACCAGCTCGATGCCAGCGGCTCGACCATCCCCGAAGTCCACCGCGACATCATCGTTCTCGGCGCCTCCGCCTATGCTATGGAAGCCTACCAGGTTCCCACCAACGACAACTTCGATTTCCAGGATGGCGCATTGCGTGACCGTGTCGATGATACCCAGATTCCAACGGCCTGGCTCACCGCCGCTCAATCCAAAATGCAGCAATTCGAAGCTCGCCTGCAAGAGATCAAGAACCAGCGCGACTTCACAGTCAGCAGTCGCGTACACTGGGGAGATATTGCCGCCCGTTATGAACGCCTCTAATCGCTCGTCCCGTAGGGGCCAGGTTGATCGCGCCCCAGTCGTACAAAGGAGCACCCATGCTGAATTTCATCTCCATCTTAAACCTCTGCGTCACCTTTGGACTGACCGCGGGTGGCATCGTCGCGTTCCGCCATGGTTTCAACCGCGCCGCCAACGAGATTCAAGACCGTGTTATCAAAGCCTTGCAGAGCGAAATCGGTTCGCTGCAAGATCGCATCGTCGCCCTGGAAAAAGAGAACACCCGCTTGAGCCATGTTATCATGACCATTCGCGCGGCCTTGAAGCGGCGCGGACTGCACATCACCATTGATGGCGACCTCGTCAGCATCCATGACCGCTCCGGCAACCTGACGCAGACATCGCGTATTCGCGGCAGCCAGCCTCCCTCTGGCGGCGATGATCCCGATATGGAGGCCTGAAACCATGCCCACCATTGGTCAGGACTGTGAAATCATCCTCGACGGCACCGGCTACTTCATCAAACCCGGCACCTACAAGATGAAGCAGCCGCGCGTGCGTAAAGCCACCGTGCGCGCCGACGGGGGCGAATCCTACGTCGATCTGGGACCCGGCAAGCGCGTCTGGAGCATGATCATCCTTTGCTTGAACGACCTGGTCAAGTACGACGGCACCCCAACCGGCATTTCTGGGCAGCAATATCGTGATGCCCTGCGTTCCAGCTATCTCAACTCCACCGGCACCATTCTCCAATTCACCGATCCCCTCAATAGTACTGCCATCGCAACCCACTTCGATAGTTACGCCGAACAGGTCTACGATCTGCATATCCAGCAAGTCTCCCTCTCCACCGGCGGCGCGCCCGCGCTCTCCTACGAGGTAGCAATAGAGCTGGTCGAGGCGTAGAAACCAGGGCGATTGCAAGGGTTCGTCCTGACTTCTGGGGGCCACCTGGCGCGCTCTTGCGCTTGCTCTGGTACCATTTACCCCCTTGCTTGACACTAATCTCATCATCTCCTACACTTCAGGCAAGGGGATTTCAAAAGGCGACCGGGTGTGTCGCTTCCGTATCTTTTTTGCCAATCGTACTGAATGAGGGACATTCGCATGCAAAGTTGGTCGAGTCTGACAACAGGTTTCGCTACTCTCGCAAACAGTGGCCTGGCCCGTGTATTTGATAACCACAGCATACTGGCGGATTCTGGAACGAATGCCGGTAGTTTTTCACCGCTTGTAGTGGGAATAGCCCTGCTGCTTATCCTGGCGATCATTGGCGCCGGAATAGTCTATGTCAGGCGTAAACAGAGCGCATCCTGGGAAGAACCCGTCAACCAGGGAAGTGCTGCCTTTTCCGGCGCGCATCTACCCTATGGTCAAAACTATGGAAATACTCTGGGAAGCGCGCAGCAAGAATCCTGGCCGTGGGCAAAAAAAGCGGAGCTACCGGCCGGCTATAACCCCACGACTCCTATTCCCGAAATGCTCAGAACGCCGTCCCTCCCTGACACACCCGTGCCTGCAATGCCAGCAATACCGGTCTACAATGCCGTTCCCACAATACCTGTACAGGAAATGCCGGACATTCGTAGGAGCGACCACGAGCGCGATCAATCGGCCCTCTACCGGTCATCCGCTGGCCTAAACCCACTCGAGGAGCAGACTTCCGGCGTGAGATCGTCCTCTGATCAGCTTATAGGCGTGAGGTTGTCCACCGACCAGGCTCCGGTGACCCCTCTTCCTCAAGTACCGGTAACTCCATCGACCCCAACGCAGAATGCTGTACAGCAGGCATCAATGCCTGTGTTGGATGCGGAATTAGAGGCCATCATGCGGCAGGTCCAGGTGGGTTTGTTTGCTCTACCAAAGCAGCACAGAAGACAAGAAGATCTGTAGGGGCGTACCCTTGTGGTCGCCCTTAAGAAAAAACACTTTGAGGTCGCCCGGAGCGCCTGAACCAAATCCATACGAGGAGTGCTAATGCTATGCACGGAGTCCCCTCTTCTTCGCGTACCAGAATTGCCATGGTAGCGCTTTCTTTGCTGTTGCTGCTTGTTTCAATCGCCGGCGTTGTCCTGGTAACCCGGCAAGCCAATGCCATGGGCGCTTATTCAACGGGGTCATCATCAAACAACGTGTACGCTCCTTTCCTCAATGCTACTGGAACAGTAGTATCTACGGACACGCCCTCGCCAACACCAACTTCAACTAATACCCCATCTCCAACAGCGACAGACACTCCCACTCCGACCGATACCCCCTCACCGACGCCAACGAATACCCCATCTCCTACTCCGACGCCGACCAAAACTCCATCACCAACACCAACGAAGGCTCCCTCGCCGACGCCGACCGGCACTCCCTCGTCTTCTCCGACTGCCACGGCAACCCCCAGGGCAACTGCAACTGCGCACGCGACACCTGGAGCAACCGCGACAACCAGGGCAACTGCCACGGTGAACGCCGGCCAGGGGAACGGCCAAAACTCGACACCAACCAGTATCTCAACGACCACGTCTACTTCTACCGGCGATAACCAGAATGATGTGTCCTCAAGTGCGCAGGACCCTGCATCTCATCTCGTTGATGTATTTGCGGGTATTGTATGTACTGTGGCCTTTCTCTTCCTGCTGTTTCTTGGCTGGCGGCAACTGCGCAAGCACTTACTGCCGCCGGCGCCCGCGAAGTTGCCTCCCAGCGGCGCTCCTCCCTGGAGTCGCGAACGACCAATTTCTCCCTGGGAACAGGCGAAAAACGTCCAGGGAGCCACTCAAGGCCCCACCGTCCCTCATCAGTATACGGGACTTGTGAATCCACCAGTAATGCCGGCTACGCATACTTCCCAGGGATGGTCTGCTCCCCAGCCGGAGAATCCTTACCCCGGTTATCCTGGCTACCCTGGCCACCCTGGCTATAACTCGCCGCAGTTCTCCTCTGGCAGCAAAGTGCCTCATGTGTATCCAGAAACTCCTACGGCGACTGTGAGCCAGGCTTCCTCCAGTGGCAGCTTTTTGCCGGTAATCGATCAGGGTTCCTTGCCCGTCACCGGTGAATTTCCCTCGCTATCGCGTGCAACCGGCCCGGAAAAAGCGGTCCGTCTCAAACGCTCGACACGCCTGGTACCGATAGACAACCATCAGACCAGTGGCGCGCTGTCCGTTATCCCATCGGCCTCAAATAGGCAACAGGCCGGTCGTATCGACGATCAGGTCCTCGACCTCAACGACCCTTACCTGCAAGAAATGATCCGGCAGTACAGCGATAAAGGCAAGGCCATGAGGCAGCAACCAGGTCAGTAGGGATAGCGCCTGTTCGCGCCGGGTTGGTAGGCTGGTGGGGACAAATGCCTGCCCTGTAATCCGGCGCAATTGCCGCAAAGCGTCAGGTATGGTACCATGTTGTAGGGACAGTATCTTGTGCCTGTCCTGCAACCCTCATTGCAATCACTAAAAGGAGCATGTGTATTCCTATGCCTGGCGAGAGTCAATCACAGCATTTGCGTACCGTCTGGTGGGAAGAGGACGCGGATGGCGAAGCAGTTTGTATGATCGATCAATCGCTGCTGCCGCAGCAGGCAGTCATTCTCAGGCTGGCACATGAAGAGCAGGTTGCTGAGGCTATTAAGACATTAAAGGTGCGTGGCGCCCCCGCAATCGGTGTAGCCGCCGCCTTTGGCATTGCCCTTTCCCTCTATCGCTTGCTGCGCGAGCAAGGTGAAGACCTGGCACAATTTGAAGTGAGGGCGCACCTGCAAGGCGCCGGTGAGATGCTGCGCCGCACCCGTCCCACTGCCGTCAACCTTGCCTGGGCCATTGACCGCATGCTGCGTCGAGCAAATAGTGCGATGAATGAGAGTATTGCTCCTCGCGAACTGGCGCAGTTATTGCGCGACGAAGCTCAGGCCATCGCCGATGAAGATTTCGACGCCTGCATGAAAATGGGATATTATGGAGCGGAACTCATAGCCGATGGCGATACCCTGTTGACACACTGTAACGCCGGTTCGCTCGCGACTGCCGGGTGGGGAACTGCTCTGGCACCCATGTATGTAGCGCATCACTCCGGTAAAAAAATACACGTCTTCGTTGATGAAACGCGGCCTGTGCTGCAGGGGGCGCGCCTCACAGCCTGGGAATTGCAACAGGAGGGCATTCCCCTGACATTGATTACCGATAACATGGCCGGGCATTTCATGCGCACCGCCGGAATCAAAGCGGTCTTCGTCGGGGCTGACCGCATTGCCGCCAATGGCGATGTCGCCAACAAAATAGGCACGTACAGCGTCGCGGTGCTGGCGAAAGCTCATTCCATCCCATTCTATGTGCTGGCGCCGCGTTCGACCATCGACCTGAGCCTTGCATCCGGTGAAGAGATTCCCATCGAGCAGCGCAATCCCGAAGAAGTCACGAGTATACGGGGAACTATGATCGCGCCGCCTGGCATACACGCGGCCAATCCCGCATTTGATGTCACACCGCATACCTACGTGACGGCCATTATCACCGAAGCTGGAATTGCGCGACCGCCATATGAGGCATCGCTGCGCCAGCTCTGTTCCGGCTATCATAACATTGATAATCCTGGTAGTGACGCCACGCCAGTTTAAATAGCTTCTGATCGAGCCTGCAGGCTCGCATTTCAAAGTATCGAAAGGGAGGACGGAGGAGTGTCCATTCTAGTTGTTGGTTCGGTCGCTCTGGATACGGTCGAAACGCCATTTGCCAGGGTCGAAGAAACGCTTGGCGGAGCTGCATCCTATTTTACCACAGCAGCTTCGCTGTATAACCAGGTCAACCTGGTGGCAATAGTGGGGAGTGATTTTCCGCAAGAACACATCGATTTCTGGCATACGCGCCCGGTGAGCCTGGCAGGTCTCCAGGTGAAAGAGGGAAGAACCTTCCGCTGGACCGCGCGCTATCATATGGATATGAATACACGCGATACGCTCGACACGCAGCTAGGCGTCTATGAAGGGTTCCATCCCATTATTCCAGAAGAGTACCGCCGCAGCGAACTGCTGTTCCTGGCCAATATCCAGCCGGAATTGCAGCTGGAAGTGCTGGAGCAGGTTCTCCAACCACGCCTCACGGTGCTTGATACTATGGAACTATGGATCATGACCGCGCACCAGCAGCTTAGCGAAGTCATCAAGCGGGTGGATATCCTTTTGATGAGCGAGGAAGAAATACGGCAGTATACGCAATGTCCCAGCATTGTTACAGGCGTGCGGCAACTCCTGAAAATGGGTCTGAAGTACGTGGTGGTGAAGCAGGGTAGTTATGGAGCACGGCTTTTTGGCGCTGATGGCACCTTTTTCAGCGCCCCTACCTATCCCCTGGAAGAGGTCATCGACCCGACCGGCGCGGGCGATGCATTTGCCGGTGGCTTCCTTGGCTATCTTTCGCTTGTAGAGCCACAGCCTGATGGTAGTTATGCCGTCGCCGATTTAAAACGCGCCGTCGTCCACGGCAACATCATCGGCTCCTACGTCTGTGAAGATTTCAGCATGCAACGCTTGCGCGCCCTGGCTATGGATGACATTGCCGAACGCTACCGCGCGCTTGTCATGTGCTCGCACTTCGACCCCAATTGGAAGCCGTAGGACCCTGATGATTCTTCAGAAGTTCGACGGAGATTCTTCGCTTCGCTCAGAATGACATGCCAGGGCATGTCATTCTGAGCGAAGCGAAGAATCCCCCGCTCTCATATGTAAATGAGGCGGCACCCGCTAAAAAAGTGATACTATATCAAACAGTAAAAATGGAATACAGAAAAAACCTTCTGTGTATCAGGAAAGGAAAACATACTCCATGACAACTTCAATGAGAGGTGATGTCAAAGACATCTCACTTGCGCCACGCGGCAAAGATCGGATTGAATGGGCTGCCAAGGAAATGCCCGTTCTCCGCCTTATTCGCGAGCGATTTGCGAAGGACCAGCCCCTGAAAGGCGTGCGCATGTCGGGTTGCCTGCATATCACCACCGAGACGGCTAACCTCGCCATCACCTTGAAAGCTGGCGGAGCCGACCTCAACCTGTGCGCATCCAATCCGCTCTCTACGCAGGACGATGTGGCTGCCGCGCTGATCAGCGAATACGGCATCCCTACATTTGCAATCAAGGGCGAGGATGAACAGACCTACTATCGCCACATCAACTCCGTGCTTGATCACAAACCTAATATGACGATGGACGATGGCTGCGACCTCGTTTCAACGCTGCACACCACGCGCACCGAACTCATCCCGGCCATCATCGGTGGTATGGAAGAAACAACCACGGGCGTCATTCGCCTGCGCAGTATGGAAAGAGATGGCGTGCTGCGCTTCCCCGTCCTGGCGGTCAACGAATCGGATACCAAGCATTTATTTGATAATCGCTATGGGACCGGTCAGAGTTCGATTGATGCCATAGTTCGCTCTACCAATATCCTGCTCGCCGGTCGTACCATCGTCGTCTTCGGTTATGGCTGGTGCGGTCGCGGCGTTGCCTCGCGCGCGCATGGCATGGGAGGGAACGTTATCGTCACCGAGGTCAATCCTATTCGCGCCCTGGAAGCTGTCATGGATGGATATCGCGTCATGCCGGGCGTCGAAGCCGCCGAGGTTGGAGACATCTTCATCACCGTGACCGGCGATGTCAACGTCATAGACCGCCCCCACCTGGAGCGCATGAAAAACGGCGCCATTATCGCCAACTCCGGCCATTTTAACGATGAGATCAACATCCCGGCATTGGAATCGCTCTCGGTCAAAAAGCGCCGCGTGCGTGATTTCGTCGACGAGTACACCTATGCCGACGGGAGACAGGTACACCTGCTGGCAGAAGGTCGCCTCGTCAACCTCTCGGCAGCCGAGGGCCATCCGGCCAGCGTCATGGACATGAGCTTTGCCAATCAAGCCCTGGGAGCCGAGTACATGCTGCTCCACGCGAAAGAGATGCAGTCGCGTGTCTACACCCTGCCTGCCACGATCGACGAAGAAATCGCCAGCCTCAAGCTCAAAGCCATGGGAGTACGCATCGATACCCTCACCCCCGAACAGGATGCCTACCTCAATTCGTGGGAATCCGGCACCTAGTAGGGACAGCGGCTGGCCCTGCCCTGATCCGGGTCCCAGGGCAGGAACCAGCCACTTTCCCTGCGTGAAAACTTGACATTCTGCTTCCTCCCTCGTTATACTTTAGAAGTAAAGAAATCCTTCGTGGATGCCGCGAACGTAAACAAAGAAATATCGAGGATACACTTCAATGTATCCTTGAAGCTCTCATCAAGAGAGGTGGAGGGAAACGGCCCGATGAAGCCCGGCAACCCGCCTGCCTGGTCGCAGGAAGGGTGCCAATTCCGGCGGAACGCAATCCGCGAGATGAGGGGCATATGCAACAAAGCTAAAACCCCTGCATTTCAGGGGTTTTTTTCATACTCTGATCGTTTCCACAAAATAAGCCTGGTTGACATAAAATATAATGAATGAAGTCTGCTGAATGAAATGTAGGGGCCGATTGATCGTGCCCACCGCCGATTGATCGGCCAAAGGAGAACAAATGAGCAATTTTATGAAAAGTCCGAAATCGTTTTTCACGAGCGAATCGGTCACTGAGGGGCACCCCGACAAGCTCTGCGACCAGATTTCGGATGCCGTCCTCGATGCAATTCTGGCCCAGGACCCCATGGCCCGTGTCGCCTGCGAAACTGCTACCACCACAGGTCTCGTGCTTGTCGCCGGTGAAATCACCACCACCGCCTGGATCGACATGCCAGCCGTCGTGCGCAAAACGATTGAGCAGGTTGGCTATGTCAGCGCCGATTATGGCTTTGACTATCGCACGTGTGGAGTTGTTACCTCTATCGGCAAGCAGTCGCCAGATATTGATCTGGGAGTCAGCCGCTCAATGGAGGCCAAAACGGGCATCGCTGTCCTGAGCGATAGCGAATTGGAGAGCATCGGCGCGGGCGACCAGGGCATGATGATCGGTTTCGCCTGCAACGAGACCCCGGAGTACATGCCCATGCCTATCAGCCTGGCCCACAAACTCACCCGCCAGCTCTCGCGCGTGCGTCGCAAATCGTGGGAGGGCACCGGCCCCATGGCCTATCTACGGCCCGACGGGAAAAGCCAGGTCACCATTCAGTACGAATATGGTCGCCCCGTTCGCGTCGATACTGTCGTCGTCTCTACTCAGCACGCGGATTACGTCGATAAGGACCAGATTCGCTCCGATGTCATCGACTATATTATCAAGCCGACCATTCCCGCGCACTTACTTGATAGCAACACCAAATTTTTTGTCAATCCCACAGGCCGTTTCGTCACCGGTGGTCCCATGGGCGATGCCGGATTAACCGGGCGCAAAATCATCGTTGATACCTATGGCGGCATGGCGCGGCATGGTGGTGGCGCCTTTAGCGGCAAGGACCCGACCAAAGTTGATCGGTCAGCATCCTACGCGGTACGTCACATCGCCAAAAATGTCGTCGCCGCCGGGCTTGCGGATCGCGTGGAATTGCAGGTCGCCTATGCCATCGGCGTAGCTCGCCCGCTTTCGCTCTTTATCGACACATTCGGCACCGGCAAGGTTTCGGACGAAGAAATCGTGCGCCTCATCAATGAACACTTTGATCTACGGCCCGCCGGTATCATTCAATCCTTGAACCTGCGCCGGCCCATTTACCAGCCTACCGCGGCATTCGGCCACTTCGGTCGTACAGACCTCGATCTTCCCTGGGAAGCTCTCGACAAGGTTCCTATGCTGCGCAAAGGCGTGGGCGCCAGCGTAGAAACCAGTGACCAGGCCGCGATGACAGAAGGGGAAATGATGGATGTCGATTGAATCAGAACAGGATTTACAGGCCCTTTTACGTATCGGAAAAATCGTTGGCCTCACCTTACAGGAGATGCAAAAAAGCGTTCGACCGGGAATAACCACCGGCGAGCTTGACCAGATTGGAGCGGCCTTCCTTAAAAGCCACGGTGCCCGTTCCGCCCCACCAATGGTCTATGGCTTTCCGGGCACCGCCTGCATCTCACTGAACGATGAAGCAGCCCACGGTATTCCGGGTGATCGGGTTGTTGAAGCGGGCGACCTCGTAAAGATTGATGTCACTGCTGAACTGGATGGCTATTACGCCGATGCAGCGGTCACCGTCGCAGTTCCCCCGGTATCACCGCTCAAGAGCCGTTTAGTTGCCTGCGCGAAAGCCGCGCTTGATAAAGGCATTCTCGCGGCCCAGGCTGGTAAGCCGATCAACGCCATCGGTCGCACCGTCGAACTGGAAGTCCAGCATCGCAAGTTCTCCGTCATACGCGAACTCTGCGGGCATGGCGTCGGCAGAACCATTCACGAGGAGCCGCGCGTCATTCCAAGCTACTACTCTCCACAGTTTTCGCAGCGCCTGACCGAAGGCCTCGTACTCGCCATCGAGCCACACATCTCCGCCAAAGCCGCGCGTATTCAGGACTCGGTGGACGGCTGGACGCTGAAGACCAACAACGGCACGCCCGTCGCGAACTATGAACATACTGTCGTAGTCACAAAAGGCAAGCCGCTCGTGGTTACAGCTATCTAATGCGGATTACAAGAGGCACAAGCACCGGTGAAATCGCTTGTGTCTCTTTTTATTTGCTTTCCATTTCTCAAAAGGTATCTTCTGACCTCTCCAGGGTGCAAATCTTGTCATAAACACGTATAATAAAGCCAGCAGATACGAATCGTCTAACTAGCTCATGTGCCAGATAGAAGGAGCATAACGCCATGGACTTCACGCTCAATGAAGAGCAATTGGCAATTCGCGATACCTGTCGCGAGTTCGCGCAACAAGAGATCAAACCGCGCGCGGAAGAAATGGACCGCACCGGCGCGTTCCCCTACGACATTATTCGCCAGATGGGACAGTTAGGGCTGCTAGGACTGCCGTTCCCCGAAGAATATGGTGGCGCGGGCGCTGATTTCCTCTCCTACTGCCTCGCTATCGAGGAAATCTCGCGCGGGGATGTTTCGGTCGGCATTACCATGGAGGCTCATACCTCGCTGGGTTCGACCCCTTTTTACCTGTTCGGCACCGAAGAACAGAAGCAGCGGTACCTGGTACCACTGGCCCGCGGCGAAAAGCTCTGGGCCTTCGGTCTCACCGAGCCAGAAGCAGGCTCCGATTCGGGTGGCACGCAGACACGGGCCGTCCTGCGCGATGGGAACTGGCATATCAATGGTGCCAAAGCCTTTATCACCAATGCCGGGACAGATATGACGGGCGGCGTCACCATCACGGCCGTCACCGGTACGCGCCCCGACGGTCGCAAAGAGATCACCAACTTTATCATACCCAAAGGTACGCCTGGCTACATCATTGGCCAGCCCTACAAAAAAATGGGTTGGAAAGCCTCTGATACACGCCCACTCACCTTCGAAGATTGCGTCGTACCTGAAGAAAACATGCTGGGCCAGCGTGGAGAAGGCTTCAAGCACTTCATGCATATCCTCGATGCCGGGCGTATCGCCATTGCCGCGCTCTCGGTGGGTCTCGCCCAGGCCTGCCTCGATGAAGCGCTGAGCTATGCTAAAGTACGCAAGCAGTTTGGCAAACCCATCAGTTCATTCCAGGCTATCCAGTTTAAACTCGCCGATATGGATACAGAAATAGAACTCGCTCGTTTAATGTACTATAAGGCCGCGTGGTTGCATATGCAGGGCAAACCTTTCCGGCGAGAAGCAGCGATAGCCAAACTCTTCGCCTCGGAAACGGCCAAGCGCGCCGCGGACCAGGCGGTGCAAATTCATGGCGGCTACGGCTTCATGGATGAATTTCCGGTCTCGCGCTACTGGCGCAGCGTCAAAATCAACGAAATTGGTGAAGGCACCAGCGAGGTGCAGCGTATGGTGATCGCGAAACACCTGGGCATCTAACAATCTTCTATAGGGAGAGTGCCTGGTGCCTATCCTCGTTGGGGTCGCAGGATTTCCCTGGCCGTTCGTCAAAATTCATGAGAGGAGAGACAATATGGATATCACTCCTGGATCGGCAGTTCCAGGCCATGTTCACAGTGAGAGGCGTACCCCCTTGCTTGAGGGGATGCACCTCAAGTTCCCCACGTTCAAACACCACCATCCGGCTGTCATCAATGTGAATGAGGTCGTCGATGAACAGTTAACGGCGGGGCAGAAGATCGCTGACACTGTGGCCTCAACCGTTGGCAGCTGGCGCTTTATCATAATTCAAAGCTGTATCCTGGCCATCTGGCTGGCTTTGAACATCACCGGAATAGTCTATCGTTGGGATCCCTATCCTTTCATACTCTTGAACCTGGCTCTATCGTTTCAAGCCGCATACGCAGCTCCGTTTGTGATGATGTCTCAGAATCGCCAGGCTGAAAAAGATCGCCTGACCGCCCAAAACGACTACATTTGTGATACTAAAGGCGAAGAAGAAATCCGTCATATCATGGAGCATCTGGATCACCAGGATGATTTGATCCTCCAGATTGTGAAACGCCTGGAAGAGCAGCATATGGAGATGCGGGAGCAGCTGGCTCGCCTGGATCCGGCCCTGGTGAAACGCCTGGCAACTGAGGTGCAGCAGGTTATAAAAGAGCAAGAAGGGTAATAAAAAGGGGCGCTTCTTAGCGCCCTAAAAACTTACTTTTCCCAGTTAAAGGCCAGCAGCGTAGTGGAAGTATTGGGGCTGCTAGTAGCAGGTGTTACAGTATCATTGCCGGTCGTCCAGGTCGCTGTATTGCCGTTGACCGCAACGAAATTGGCCCCGTTCAGCGCCTGTCCGACTATCACATCGGACGATGTTTGCACATCATACATCTTATAGCCATCGTTATCCTGCCATAAGACGAAATTATTGCCCGCCTGCAATGTAGAAGATTGCCCGGCCGTACCTAATGATACCGGTATGTTTGCGGAAACGCCATCCAGCGGAATCATCAACACTGTACCCTGTACAAAGCTATCCAGGGGTTCAGCGTAAACACTGGTATCGATCTTTGGCACCGCGGCAAGATTGAGAGGAGTCGCTGTTATGGGAGCGACTTGCCCTGGATTCGTCACGCTGGCAGTATTCAGCAGGAATAAGGTGTTATCTACCACTTGCGGACTGAAAGATAGGCCATCTGAACGGTAGAGGCCTACGGTCGGCACAGTATTTTCCCCTACTCTGCCCGGAGATCGCGGTTGAGTATCCAGCGCTTGCTGTATCCAGATATTACTATGCAGATTGCCGTCCTCAGAAAGCCATTCCTCAGACCAGAAAATTTGACTGCCATCGCTATTCGCCGTTGGTGAGGTAAGTATTTCACCGGCAGGCGCTGTTGCAATTACTTGCATGGAAGCCGTGACATCATTCGCGTCCAACTCGAAGCGCAGGAGATGGGATGTACCGGCGTTATCGATCATTGCCACGAGCAAACTGTTCTGAATGAACCACACACCCTGCACCGGCGAGGAAGCCAGTAGAGGAGCTGCACTACGATTGAACACACCTTTTATCAAGGACGCAGGTGAGGCGGAATTGCCTGTACTCCCCTGGGATGAAGGAACTGGCCCGCTGGATTTTACTTTTGCCGTAATGTTCTGCGGAGTAAGAGCAAGATAGTGCAGGCTCCAGGCATGGAGATTGCGGGAAAGACTCGCGTTGGGTAGATGCCCCTTGAAAGCCGATTTGAGATCATCATATTGCAGCCAGACCAGCCAATCATTATTGGCCCCCAACACTATCAGCGGATTTGTACTCGCATTCGCGAGCAGATTCGTACTCTGCATCGTCGTGCGATCTAACTTTTCCAGCATCCACTCATTCGTTGCATCATTACTATACGCCGTGTAGTAGATGTCGTTGCCAACAGCTGTTGCGCTGACGACATTCTGATAAACGGTGCTGGTCGTGTATCTAAGAGTCGTGAGTTCACTTTGCTGGACGATACTCTGGCTGGACTTGCTGCCAACGGTATTGACGGTAGTGGCTACCTGAGAATTACTATGGGCCAGCAGGAGCAGCGAGGTTATACCGCCCATCATGAAAAGCATCAGAAACATGGCGGCAATGCCCAGGACCGCGAACTGGTTCACCCGCATATGACGAGGCCTGCTTTTCGCGCGAATAATCGGCAGCGGGCCTGTTTCTGCGCTCGAAAATGCGCTGATAGATTCTGGAACGCGAGAAGCTCGGGATTGTTCTTGAAGATAAGGTCTCAGAAATTCAGGGGCGGGGATTGTTCCAGGCGCGGACCGTTGCATATACCGCAGTTGCTCTTTTGCTAGTGCGCGCATGATGTTGCCATGCATCTCAGGCGGCGTCTCTATCACCGGCAAAGAACGCACTTGCTCGCCGACGAAACTGAAGCGAGCAAGCGCCTCGCGGCAGGATGCGCAGTATTCCAGATGCACATCCAATTCAAGAGTATCTACATCCTCTTTTTTTAAGTCACGATACGCGGCAAGCATTGCCTGCGCCTGAATACAGTTCACTCGTCACCCACCTCTTGTTGATGTAACGTAATAAAGCGTTCCCGTGCCCGCATTAAGCGCATTTTTACGGCTGAGGCGCTGATGCCCAGCACCTCCGCGATCTCCGCACAAGACAATCCATCATGTTCGTAGAGCCAGAGGCAGACGGCATATTTAGGTGGCAATTGCTTAAAGATGCGTTCGACGATTTCGCGGTCCGCGACGCGATTCTCAAATCGCCCGCCATCGTAGCCTCCACGCTCATAGAATGAACTGATGGAGTTGCTGCGAGCCTCACCCGCGCCATCCTCGTTGTTGCTGGTGAAACTCTCCGACGCGACGCCTCCAGAGTCGGAGAGGACGCCTGCGCCGATGCCACGGTCTTCGTTGAACAATGAGAGTGGTAACCAGGAGATCAGACGCCGCCGGCGCAACGTATCTGTCGTTGTGTTGGCCGCGATGCGATACAGCCAGGCCGATAATGCCCCTGGCTGCACCACCGTTCCTCCCAGCAGTGCCTTATATGCCTTTACAAACACGTCCTGTGCAAGATCATACGCCTGTTCGCGATTGCCGATCAGATGGTAGATGAAATTTGTGATAGGCCCTTGAAAACGAAGGAAAATCGCCTCAAAGTCTGCTACATCTACTCGCTGCGCCTGTTCCTGCGGTACTGCTACAGACTGCGCCTCCAGCGAGTCGGTTGCTCGCTCATCCCCGCTAACTGACACTTCCGCCGGCCCATTCTCCTCGTCCTGCAAAGGGACGGTAGGACGAGCCTGAGGTTCATCATTCAGCAGTGAACGCAATCTGCTATTCGAGTTGTAGAGACGGATAGAAGTGTCCATTGGTTACATCAACCTTATCTGCTTTTCATAGATGAGTCAAAGAATAAACATTCCTCGTACAAGGATATTTTCAATAATATTTCCTTATGTAGCATAACATATTTGTACAGCAAATACTGTGGTATAGCCGACATTTGTCAGGAGTATTTACCTACTTCCGTTAAACCACTCCCCGTAAAGAAAAGGACGGTTTCATTCCCAGGTTCTAAAAAGTGCGCGGCAATCAGTCTGTGGTAGGCCGCGATAGTCGCGGCGGCCTCGAGTGAGATTAATATACCTTCGCGTCGAGCGGCATAGCGCGCCATCTCCATCATAGATTCATCGCTGACCGCGATTGCCGTTCCACCACTTTCACGTACCGCTGAAAGAATCAAGCGATCCCCGATAGCCGAAGGCACGCGCAGACCTGCCGCCTGTGTCTGCGCCTCATCTGCTGGCCATGCACCGGCTTCATCCTGGCCATTCTGGAAAGCGCGCACCAGTGGAGCGCACCCCTCTGCCTGCACAATAATCATCTTCGGCATGCGCGCTTCTTTCAACCAGCCCAGGGTACGCAATTCGGCAAACGCTTTCCACATGCCGACGATACCCGTGCCACCGCCCGCCGGGTAGATGATTGCCTCGGGCAATCGCCAACCAAGCTGCTCCGCCAGTTCCAGCCCCATGGTTTTCTTCCCCTCGGCACGATAGGGCTCTCGCAGCGTCGCGACGTTAAACCAGCCGCGTTGCCGTGCAACTTCGGCAGCAAGACGACCCGCGTCACTGATCAGACCAGGTATAAGCTGTACCTCGGCACCATACAGGCTTGCCTGCTCTATACACGATTCGGGAGCATCTTCTGGTGCAGTCACATATGCCGGAAGACCACCACGCGCTGCATACGCGGCCATCGCGGCCCCAGCATTTCCAGCGGTCGGTGTTACCACGCCGCTCACTCCCAATTCAAGAGCACGTGAAACAGCGGCAGACATACCCCGTGCCTTAAAACTCCCTGTTGGATTCTGTCCCTCATCCTTGATCAGGATGCGAGCTTCCCGCTCTATACCTTCCGGCGCCAGTCGAGGAGCCTTCAGTAGCGGCGTCATTCCCTCGCCCAATGTTAAGACATGCCGCTCTTCACGCACCGGCAACAGCTCATGGTAGCGCCACATTGTCGCATCGCGTGATGCTATTTCGACGGGCGAGAGGTCACGCTCGACAGCCGCCAGGTCATAGCGTGCCAGCAGTGGCCGCGCGCAACAGGGACTCACAGTATGTAGCTGGTCCGCATTGTATTCAAGATGACACAGGCTGCACTCTAAATGAGTGAGATAGCTGAAACGGGAGTTCATATAGATAGTATATCATCGTTGTAGGGGGCATTCAAAACTCTTGTAGGGGCGCACCCTTGTGGTCACCTTCAAGCTGCTTATGGGTAATCAACGGCTTCACCAGTCTTGCCATTACAGCCTGTTTCTGCTACCATGACGCTATGAATGAAGCAGCACAGCCGCCAGCATCATCCGATTGGAATATCGTCGGCCACGAGCATTCCATCAACACCCTGCGCCGCACGTTGGCCGCGCAGCGGGTGCGTCATGCCTATCTGTTTACCGGTCCCGAACATATCGGCAAAACACTGCTCGCGTGTCGATTCGCCCAGACGCTCTTATGCACTGGCGGGCCTGATCCCACTATTGCGCCGCAAAATCCCTGCAACACTTGCCTTTCCTGTCGCAAGGTCATGCACGGCAACCATCCCGACGTACACTACATCTCGCGGCCGCCGGGCAGACAATTCATCCTCATTGAGCAGGTACGCGCGTTGCAAAGCGATTCGGCTCGCAGGACATTAGAGGGACGGCGCAACATCTTTATCATTGAAGGCATGCACGAAATGAATCTAGATGCCGCCAACTGCCTCTTGAAAACCCTCGAAGAGCCTGAACCCGATGTCGTCCTGTTGCTCACCGCGCCAGATCCCGGCCTGTTACTCCCAACCATCCTCTCGCGGGTGCAGCAAGTTCCCATGCATTTGCTGACCACCTCGCAGATCAAAACCGCTTTAGAGCAACAATGGCAGGTCGAATCGGATGAAGCCACTTTAATCGCAGCCCTCGCTGCCGGGCGCATGGGATGGGCGATACAGGCGATAGAAGATGAAGACATGCTGGCGGAACGTAAGACGCAGCTGGATACCCTGGCAACACTGCCTACTTTAAGCAAGGTGAAACGTTTTGACCTGGCCCAGCGCCTCAGCGCCGACAGCGACAAGCTGCGTGGTATACTTGAGTTGTGGTTGCTGTGGTGGCGTGATATGGTATTAGCGGCGAACAATAGCCTTGACCTGGTCGTCAACATAGATATGCGTAACCAGCTACAGAAGCAGGCCGCGAAAATTGGCGCATCCGAGGCTCAACGCATGGTGCGCGCTATCCTGCGTACCGCCGAGGCGCTCGATCAAAACGTCAATGCCCGTGTCGCACTCGAAGTGTTGATGCTGGATATACCCACTATCAGATAGAATCGGAAGGGAGACCTCAAGATGGCTGTACGAACCTTTACAGCGGTTATTCACAAAGAGGGGGACATATATGTTGCAGAATGTCCAGAAGTGGGAACTGTTAGTCAAGGATATTCTATTGAAGAGGCTGTCGCTAATCTAAAGGAAGCTACCGAACTCTACCTGCAAGAGGCATCATTGCCTGATACTGGTCGACCACTAATAACGACTTTCGAGGCGACATATGCCGCCTAAATTACCTGTAATCTCAGGTAGGGAGACGATTCGAGAGTGTTGAAGAATTTTTAGAGTATTTATAACTGTTGATCTTTGATCAAAGGAGTTCTCGATGCGAACCGATTTCCAGGAACTGCTCATTCAGCAGGATGGCGGCGTCCTCACCATTACCATGAATCGACCGCAGGTACTCAACGCCTTCGATGAAATCATGCTGGCCGAATTGACCGAAGCTATCGAAGCTGCCGCACAGGACGAAAACGTGCGCTGCGTCGTTCTCACCGGCGCGGGTAGAGCATTCGGCTCGGGGCAAGACCTGAGAAGTCTCACTGAACGGCGTTCCGGCGATGAATCGATGAAGGTCAGCGAACACCTGCAAAAATATCATCGCGTCGTCCTCGCCATACGCAGTATGCCCAAGCCCGTCATCGCCGCCGTCCAGGGAGTCGCCGCCGGTATATCCTGCAATATCGCGCTTGCCTGCGACCTGCGTATCGCCGCCGACAACGCCCGTTTTATCGAAGCTTTCGCTCGCATTGCCCTTGTTCCTGATGGCGGCGGCGCATTTTTCCTGACGCGCCTGGTCGGAACCGGTAAGGCCATGGAGATGTCAATGCTGGCCGACGAGGTGAGCGGCCCGGAGGCCGAGCGCATTGGCCTGGTCAATAAATGCGTCCCACTGGCGGAGTTCGAAGAGGCCACCAAAGCGCTTGCTCAACGCCTGGCAAATGGGCCAACCACTGCTTACGGCTTGATTAAAAAACTTATCTATACGTCGGCAGAAGTTGACCTGCAAACATCGCTCAAGCTCGAAGGTGAGCTACAGGATATCGCCTTCGAAACGCAGGATCACCGCAATGCCGTGCAAGCCTTCCTGCAAAAACGCAAGCCAGAATATACCGGGAGGTAGGACGGGTGCGCATCGACACCCTGACCTACAATAACATACATACTCAGGGAGCGCGGCGACGAGACTGGCTGCGGCAGCACAGTCCGCAACATCTCGAACAATCCGCCGCGCTCATGCTTCACGCGCTTCAATTGCGTCCACCCGGCACCTCTCCCAGTACGCTTGTCCTGGGGGCCGGAGCCTGCACAGAGGTTCCCCTGGCCGATCTGGCCCGTAACTCCGATGAAGTTGTGCTCGCTGATCTCGATCTTGCGTCCATGCAGCAAGCCAGGGATGACCTATCATCCCCCCTATTACACAGGCGCGTTCGCCTGCTGCAATGCGATATCAGCGGCGGTGTGAGCGACAACCTGGATCGTTTGATCAAACAGCAGCCCTGGGAGAAATTTGTATCGCAAGGCGCGAAGGCCGTTTTCGATGTTGCTGCTCAATGCCTGGATCAGTGCCCCATCCCCGATCCACCGGAGATCACCGGCCTGGGTGCGGGCGAATTTGGCATAGTAATCAGCTCGCTCATCCTGACGCAACTTTTCAGCTATCCGCTCCTCGATATGCTTGACCACATACAACGCCTTGCTCCAACCATCCTGGAGGAACAGGAGCGCCACCGCCGCTACCAGGACGTGGCCCAATCTTTTCGCGTGCGAGTCATCCAGGCGCACCTGCACCTGGTGCGCGAATTGCTGGATACCGGTGGCCTTGCCTGCCTGCTCACTGATATACGCGGCTTCGTATTTGAACGCGACATTGAGCATCGTCGCACCATCCCTCTCGTTCCCCGTGCTCTCCCAGACCTGGTGTGCGAAAACTTCTCGGTGCTGCAAGAGGCGCATTGGCAATGGGTGAGCGACCTGCCGGAAAAGGGCAAGTTGGGGCGCGGGTATGAGGTGGTAGGATATGTTTTAAACTCGTAACTGTAATTATTTCGCCATATTTCTTTTCTGGTGATTTTCTATTCCAGGACAAAGAGAGGCTACTTTCTCAGGTGGGCGCGAGATTCTGAGCGCAGCGAAGAATCTCGCGCCCAGCCTCTACAATCGCCAGTTCTTTTTCCTTGACAACTCTCTTTCCACAACATATACTTGACATATCGCATACTAGCAGTCGCTGCGAGGGACGAATACACGTTGGTGAAAGTGACAGCGAACCGGGGATGGTGAAAGCCCGGCAGCTTGCACCTCGTGGAAAGCCACCCTCTGATCCAGTGTACAGAGTCCACCGGATCGCGGCGCGGAACGAACGCTACTCGACATAATAATGAAAAATAGGTAGCCAGTAATTCTTGCCGGAAGCCCTCCGTTATCACAGGGCAGGGCATCGAACATGCCTCATTTTTGCCAGGAAGCCTTGTAGAAAACAAACTGGCAGAATGCATATGTTCCGTGCCTGTTAGAGTGGGAAACATGCGCTTATTCGCTTGAAGGCGCATTTCCAAACAGGGTGGTACCACGGGCTATATACGCAAAGATCAGGCCCGCCCCGACAGTAGTTCGGGGCGGGCTTTTTGTTTGTATGAGGCCTGCAACGCTCGTGCCGTCATAGCGACGAAGAAGACTCTCAGACAAAAAGGAGTGGAAAGACATGGCAATCAACAATGTAAGCAACACAGTAGGCAGAAGCAGTATGAGCGGAGAACAACTGCGTCAATCATTCTTGAGCTTCTTCGCCGAGCGCGGGCATACCATCATTCCCTCGGCCCCCCTCGTGCCTGAGAACGATCCAACCGCCCTCTTCATTAGCGCGGGTATGCAGCCGCTCGTCCCATATCTGCTGGGTGAGAGCCATCCCGGTGGGAAACGGCTGGCAAATGTACAAAAGTGCCTGCGCACCGATGATATCGAAGAAGTTGGTGATATCAGCCACAACACCTTCTTTGAGATGCTCGGCTTCTGGTCTCTCGGCGACTACTGGAAGCAGGACTCGCAGCGCTGGACGCTTGAATGGTTCACCCAGGTGCTGGGACTGGAGCAAGAACGCATCTCGGTCACGGTCTTCGCGGGTGATAACGATGCTCCCCGCGATGATGAGGCGGCGCGCGTCTGGCTGGAACTCGGCATTCCGCAGGAGCGCATCTACTACCTGCCAAAAAAGGACAACTGGTGGGGGCCTGCCGGTACGACCGGCCCCTGCGGCCCCGATTCCGAGCTCTTCTATGATACCGGCCTTCCAAAGCATGGCCCCGACTGCCGTCCCGGCTGTAGTTGCGGCAAATATATCGAGATCGGCAACAACGTCTTCTTGCAATATAACAAGACGGCGCAGGGTACCTTTGAACCGCTCAAGCAGCGTAACATCGATGTAGGTCTGGGATTGGAGCGCACGCTTTGCGTCGTACTTGGAACCGAGGATGTCTACTCGACCGATCTCTTCAGCACCATTGTGCAGCGCATCCATGAACTGCGAACTCGCCAGGGAAGTAAGATAGCGCTGCCACCTGAGCAAGAGCAGCGGCTGGTACGCATTATCGCCGATCACCTGCGAGCGGCGACATTTCTGATTGCCGATGGCGTGACGCCCAGCAACGTCGAACAGGGCTACATTTGCCGCCGCCTGATTCGTCGTGCGGTGCGTTGCGGTCACGAACTCGGCATATCCGGCGCGTTCATAGCTGAAGTTGCGCAGGCAGTAATCGACCGCTATGGAGCGGTCTATCCAGAACTGGATCAACACCGGACAACCATCGCCGGCGAGTTAACACGCGAGGAGGAGCGCTTTGGAAGGACGCTGGCACGCGGCCTGCGTGAATTCGAGAAAATCGAGCAGGGATTGCACAGGCAGGGCCAGACGGTTGTACCCGGAGAGGCTGTCTTCCGCCTTTTTGATACCTTCGGCTTCCCACCGACCTTGACGGCAGAGTTGGCTCAGGAGCGTGGGCTAACTGCCGACCTTGAGGGCTTCGACACGCTTTTCAAGCGACACCAGGAGCGTTCGCGCCAGGCCAATACGGAAAAGTTCAAGGGCGGGCTGGCCGACCATAGCGAGCGCACCACGCAATTACATACCGCGACGCACCTGCTCCATCAAGCGTTGCGCGACGTGCTGGGAACGCATGTGCATCAGATGGGCAGCAATATCACGCCTCAACGCCTGCGCTTCGATTTCTCGCATCCTACAAAATTGACTCCCGCCGAGATCAAGCGCGTAGAAGATCGTGTCAACCAGCAAATTCAACGCGATTTGCCGGTTACTATGGAGGTGATGCCGCTGCAACAGGCGCTCGATCAAGGCGCGCTAGCTTTCTTCGGCGAGCGCTACGGCGACCTGGTCAAGGTCTATAAAATTGGCGATTACTCCATGGAGGTCTGTGGAGGCCCGCACGTTCAGCATACCGGCACAATGGGGCACTTCCGCGTACTCAAAGCCGAGAATATCGGTCAAGGTGTGCAGCGTATTCGTGCCGTCCTCGAGTAAAGCAGGGACTTAGTGTATCCGGTCAAATTGCAAGTGCCCAGGAATGTGTACTTGCAATTTGACCGGGTGATTCATTTCCTCAACTTCTGAGGAAGCTGCTTCCGGCATAGCTTCTCGTCCCGCGATAATGTGTTTCAAGCGTGGCTTCGCAATGGCAACATAATCGCTCGTCTTCAGCACCATTGAGCGATCCAGGCGGGCTGCATTGAAGTAGATTTCGTCGTTTTCGAGCAGGGAGGGATCGACGACCAGTTCCAGATCCGGGTTGAAGGAGAATGGCAAAATTGTGCCAGTTTCAGGAAGAGTATATCACGAACCGGGAAATAAATCGTCACAGATGAGCAATCAGTCCTCGAGTTCCTGCACGTTTGTATGAATGATGAGCAGCATCCCTTGCTCTAAAGATACCTCGGCCTTCTCTGCCGTCAAGACATTGCTCACGCCTCGTGGCCTGCCAAAATGAAGCGTCTCGCCATGCAAGGGATAATAAAGGCCATTGGTTCGCACGCCATGAGCCTCACCCGTTAGAGGGATTAGTGAGAGAAGGTCACCACTATTGCCCTCAATCGCAGAGCTTCCAGGCCCGCGCAGTAACCAGCACACCATCGGCCCATCCACAATCCGTATCGGAACGTTCTCATACGCGGCTAACAACATCATATTTGCCACCGTATGATCAAAGCGTGCGCCACCCAGAGCTCCCAGTAAGGTAATACTGGTTGCTCCATGCTCTATCGCGGTATCGATGGCTAGCTCTGTATCGGTCTCGTCTTTTTCAACGGGCGCCTGGATGATCTGACTGCCTCGCTCTTGCAATTCCTGCAAGGGTAAAGCTCCCAGCGAGTCGAAATCACCAACGACTATCGCGGGATGAATACCATAGTGTAACGCGGTCGCGGCCCCACTATCCGCGGCGAGCACGAGATCTGCTGAGGCGATGGCCGCCTCTATCGCTTTTCCCGCTCGCAGCGTTCCCCCCGCAAAGATCACGGCATGCATTTTGGCATCCTTTCGGCTATTTTCGTGCCTATATCTTCTAATAATACGTTATAGTATGCAGTGGCAAGAAGCCTGCTCATGCTCTACGAAATAACTTAGAGGTAATATATCAACAGTATGCTTTCTCGGAATAAAACGAACCAGCCCCAATCCTGGGGTCGCTATCCAAAGATTGAATCGAGTGAAGTCAAGACCATTTACTGGCGCAACGAACTGCCCGACCTGGCGGAGTTTCACGAACCTGTGTTGCCATATGCCTATGGTCGCAGCTACGGCGATAGCTGCCTCAATGAAGGCGGCGTCTCTATCGATGTCAGCCACCTGCAGCGTTTTATCTCTTTCGACGAGGACAAGGGCTTGTTGTGCTGTGAAGCAGGGGTATCGCTTGCGCAAGTCCTCGATGTCATGGTTCCACGCGGCTGGTTTTTGCCCGTCTCACCTGGCACCAAGTTTGTCTCCGTCGGCGGGGCCATTGCCAACGACATTCACGGCAAAAACCATCATCGTGCCGGCACCTTCGGCTGCCATGTCACACGTTTTGAATTACTGCGCTCCAACGGCCAGCGCCTTATCTGTTCTCCAGACGAAAATCGTGAGCTTTTCCAGGCTACCATCGGCGGCCTCGGCCTCACCGGCATCATCTTATGGGCCGAAATTCAGTTAAAGCCCATCGTCAACCCATACATCGACATGGACCATATCCGTTTTACCTCGCTGGACGAATTTTTCGCCATCTCTGCTGAATCCGACCAGGATTACGAGTACACCATGTCCTGGGTCGATATCCTGATCGGTGGTGATAACCTGTGCCGGGGCATCTTTATGCGCGGCAACCACAATGCATCTCGCGAACTGGCCGCGAAGCCGCCAAAAAAGCGCTTGCCGCTGGCACTACCATTTAATTTCCCATCCTTCGTCTTGAACACGCTCACCGTCAAATCGTTCAATGAACTCTATTATCATGTCCAACGAAGTAAGAAGGTCCACAAAACCATCCCCTATGACCCGTTTTTCTACCCGCTCGACTCGATTCACGAGTGGAACCGCATGTATGGCAAGCGCGGCTTCTTGCAATACCAGTTCGTCGTCCCGTTTGCCGTCGCGCACGATGCGATGCGAGAAATCCTTGCTCGCATCCGGCATTCAGGCGAAGGCTCATTCCTGACCGTACTCAAAAAATTCGGCGATATAGAATCTCCCGGCATGCTCTCCTTCCCCCGGCCAGGGTTGACGCTGGCCCTGGATTTTGCCTATGGCGGCCAGAAGACGCTGCGACTGCTCGATGATCTCGACGCAATCGTGCGCCAGAGCGGCGGAGCGGTTTATCCGGCCAAAGACGCGCGTATGAGCGCCGAGAGCTTCCAGACCTTTTTCCCACGTTGGGGAGAATTTTCACAGTATGTTGATCCCCACTTCTCCTCCAGCTTCTGGCGGCGGGTGAGTTCTTCGAAGAAATTGGCGATGGTGAAATAGCATGAGAATCATGATTGTAGGGGCAACATCGGCGATTGCCCATGAGACGGCAAAGTGCTTTGCCAGGGACGGCGCCGAGTTTTTTCTAGTCGCGCGCAACGCCGAAAAGCTGCAAGATGTAAGTAACGACCTCAAAGTGCGCGGCGCAAAACGTGTAGAAACTTTCCTGCTGGATGTCAACGACCTCGAACGCCACGAAGAACTCGTTGACTCCGCCGTCCTTGCCCTCGACGGCCTGGATGCGGTATTGATTTCGCACGGCACGCTGGGAAATCAGCAGAAGTGCGAACACAGCGTCTCAGAAACATTGAAGGAATTTACCACCAATTGCACCAGCGTCATCTCCCTGTTGACACTGCTGGCCAACTATTTTGAACAGCAGAAACGTGGTTGTATCGCCGTCGTCTCCTCAGTTGCCGGTGATCGTGGCCGCAAGAGCAATTACGTCTATGGCTCCACCAAGGCAGCGGTGACTGCTTTTCTCTCCGGGTTACGCGGTCGTCTCTCCAACTCCGGCGTGACCGTGATCACAGTGAAACCGGGATTGGTCGATACGCCCATGACTGCCTCCTTGAGAAAGGGCCTGCTTTTCGCCAGCCCGCGTAAAGTAGGCGAGGGCATTTATCAAGCCATCCAGAAAAAGAGAGAGGTAGTCTATCTCCCCTGGTTCTGGCGCTATATCATGCTAATTGTGAAGGTGATTCCTGAGCCGGTATTTAAGAGACTTTCATTCTGACAATAATCACAATGGGCAACATCGCGCTCGAATCAATCGCTACGTGCTGCTTCCCCGCGTTCACATACAATCCAGTAGAGGCTCCGCCATCGAGATTGAGTGCATTGTAAATCGAGAGGTCTGAGCCGACGAGTTGATCGGCAAGCTCGTCCAGTGAGAACACCTGGCCGGGACTGACAATGAACAGCAATCGGCCCTGTTTATCCGTTGCGACAACGCTGCGCGGCGTCATCGCTGCATCAGCATTAAACTGCGTGCGCTTGCCGTCCAGGACAAGCATAGGGGATGATTGTGTAGCCTGCTGCAACTGTTCGCTGTCCGGATCATATGGTTGCTGGTGCAGCGAACGCAGACTGATGGTTCCCTGCGCGTTTACGGAAAGCATACCGCCGAAACCCACGTAAGATTGTCCAAAGACATGCCCGTTTGAAACAACCAGCGCTGTCGCGTGATCTTGCGTATCGAAGTACCCCCCATTGATGATCGCTGTTGCCTTTTCCTGCTGCATCCATTGGCTCAGCAGCAGCGGTCGATTGGGCGAGTAACCGACGCTCAAACTAATAGCGTGAGGATCAAAACGCACAATCGTAACGGTATCATCATCGCCCCCCGGACTCTTCCAGTCTTCATAACGCACCTGCACACCCTGCCCGGCATTATTCCACACATTCAATGCCGTAGCCGTCGCCTGCGCGGATGAGGTCACCGGCGTTCCATTAACAGTGACGGATGGAACGCCGCACGCAATGAGGGGTAGCAAAAGCAGACCGAGAAGCAAACAGAGTTTGATATATGGGCGTTTAAGCGGCATCACCTTTTCCATGGAGTGGCTTCAATCGCGGACATTGTGCCCTTGAACTGCATCGCCAGTTTCAACGCGGCATCGTGGGCGGCATTTTCTACCTCATCGTCCAGGGGAGCCAGTTCGACCTTCCCATAGCGCCGTTCCAGGGCCAGTTCGATCAGGAAATCGGTGAACCAGGGGTTTTTGGGCAGCACCGGCCCATGCAGGTAGGTGCCAAACACATTTTTATAGACTGCCCCCTCGAAGCCGTCCTTGCCGTTGTTGCCCCAACCGACAATCACCTTCCCAAGTGGCTTCACGTTGGAGCCAAGATAGGTACGCCCGCTGTGGTTTTCATAGCCTACCAGCACCTTCTTACCTATATGCCCCAGTTCGCATTCCATTGCCATATGCGTCATAAAACGCGTATCGCCGGCTTCGGTATAGAAGTCGAGCAGGCCAACTCCCTTGAGTTCTGGCCCGGAAAATGGCTTGTAATAATGCCCGAGTAGTTGAAAACCCGCGCATACACTGAGAAAAACAGTATTTGATTCCGCGGCCTCACGCAAAGAAGGAGCCTTGGCCTGAATATCGCGCGAGGCCAGTTCCATCTCGCGGTCGGCTCCTCCATGGAACAGAATCAGGTCATATTGAGTAAAATCGGGCGTTTGTTTCACGAAAATTGGCTCGACCTCTGTCCGGATGCCGCGCCATTGACAACGTTTCTCGATTGAGAAAAGATTGCCGCGGTCGGCAGCGACACTCATCAGCGTTGGATAAAGGTGGCCGATCTTCAAAACCATGCCGGTATCCTGTATGTGCTCGCTCATTACAAATTCATCCCTCTCAGAAAAATCTGAATCAAATCCCTCGCAAGTGCCCCAAATTTCGCCTGTTTCGACATATCACGCTTGTATAAAACGAAATAGCCTGGCATTTCATCACGGAAGTTGCTGACCGGGGTAGTATCGCCTATCTTGCTTTTCAGACCACGTCCATAGGAAATGAAAACTCAACAACCAGTCATTTTACAACTTTATAGATAGTCCATGCGTATTAACCAGAGGAGCAGTTAACGAATGACTTCCCCCACTCTCTCCAAACCAGCGTTAACTGCTCTTCTCCCATTACTCTTCCCAGAAATGCTTCACCCACCCCCGCTTCTGCATGATGCGGCGAAATTCGTGCGTGGGCGTGTAGCTGCACAGGATATAGAGCGTTCCACCAGGGCCGGCGTTCTTGAGGGCCGCGTCCAGGGCAGCTTCGCGGTCAACAATCATTTGTATCTTCTCTACCGGCACGTCGGCGTATTTCAGTCGCATCGCCAGTTCCTCCGGCTTGTTGCCGCTGCACACCACATCGACAATAGACGGCGCGATTTCTTCGATATCTACATCCCATAGCCAGGAAAAGTCTTCACCATCCACAAGTGTATGACTTGCGGCAAGCAAGAGATGTTTTTGACCGGGATGCTGGGCTATCAGGCGCAGCATCAGGTTGAAGGAAGTCGGATTTTTCACAAAGGATAGGTAGATGGTCGCGTCTCCTGCCTGAATCTTTTCCAGGCGACCAAAAGCGGGCCGGATGGTCGCCAGCGCCGCCGGCATCTTCTCTTTGTCCAGGCCGGTGGCCAGTGATGCTCCGATAGCAGCTGCCGCGTTATAGACATTATGTAGCCCTGGCAGCGGTATATCCAGTGTCATGGGTCCCTGGGGAGTGCGCAGTTCTACGTGTGTCGGTCCCTGACCATCCGCGGCCAGCTTCACCGAAGTGGCTGCGATATCCAGTTTGGGCAGCGTGTAGCCGCAATTGGGGCAGCGGTAAATACCCAGGTGCGACATGTAGGCCACCTCGTACAGCAAATCCTCCTGGCAATGGATGCAGCGAATGACATCCGCCGATTGTTCAGGCACGGGAGTTCCAACTTCAGTCGTTTCCAGGCCAAAAAAGAGCCGCTTCGCCTTCGCATGTTGCCCGAAATTGGCGACCTGTGGATCATTCCCGTTCAACAGGATCGTAGCCGTTTCCGGCAGGTCTTCAAGCACCTTATTCAGCGCCCTGGCCACCGAGTAGATTTCACCATAACGGTCCAGTTGATCGCGAAAGATATTGGTAATGACCACCACATCAGGCGAAATCTCGGGTACTGCCAGCGCCATCGTGCCCTCGTCGATCTCAAACAGCAAGACATCGCTATCCAGTTGTCCGAAAATGTTGGCGAAATTGACGGCGACCGAGGTTACTCCTTGCAGCAAGTTGGAGCCGGTGCGATTATGCGAGATGCGCTTGCCATCTTGCTTTGCTATGGCCGCGGTCATGCGAGCGGTCGTGGTTTTACCGTTGCTGCCGGTAATCACAATTTTCTTCGCCGTACTTGTGCCGATAACAGATCTCAGTACATTCGGGTCGATGCGCCGCGCGATCATTCCTGGTAGGCTTGTTCCGCCACCAATACGCAGCAGTCGTCCCGTTGCCCCTGCCAGCTTTCCCGCCGAAATAGCTAGAGAAAGACGCGCTCTACCCAGAGGTGTAATAGCTTTTTTGCTCCCGGAAGAGATGTTCTGGGATAGAATTTCACCTTGAACTACTACCTCATCAAGCTTGTTCTCAGAGGTATCTACATGTTCTTTTACCATAAGACCTCGCCAATTCAGTTCATTTCAATGCCGCATGCAGTATAGCAAAACAGAAAAGATGCGGCAAGTGTTGCGCTTGACTCCTGGCTCTATCTCCGCCCGCTTGTAATAAAATTAGTACTTTCAGGCTATATTTCATCGTGCTTCAGGACATTTCAAAAATTATTTGATATGATCTGCATGTTCCCATTCATCTGTGCAGAGGCATACATATATGCCTCTGCTTACTTGTGCCATTGAGGAACATACTGGTAGAAGCATACAAGTTGCTTATCAATTCGAAAGGACATAAATTGCAAGTACGTCAGTACATAAGTACGTCAGTACAACAGTTACACGTAAAGCGTTTTGTAGGTAAGTTCACGATAGTTTTCATGGCTTTGCTAAGCCTGTGCGCAGTGTTCGGTCTGAACGTTCCGGGCGCGCAAGCCAAAGACAGGACTGCCTGTTCGGGAAGTGATCAGGCATATACTGTTGCCGGCGGGGATACACTCAGTGAAATCGCCAGCCGCTATGGTACGAGCTGGTCGACCCTTGCATCCTACAACAGTATCGCCGATCCCAACCTGATCTTCGTCAATCAGGTGGTCTGTATTCCTGCAGGTGGTTCTGGAAGTGTAAGCCAGCCACAATCGACCACCCCCTCAAATAGCTCACAGCCACAGGCACCACAGGGTGGGAGCGTTGCAAGTATGATTGACCAGGTTTTTGGACCGTATGCAGCAGCTGCGATGAATGTTGCAATGTGTGAGTCCGGTTTGAATCCCGGCGCCACGAATCCGATATCCATCGCTGGTAGCCACGCGGCCGGAGTCTTCCAGATACTCTATCCGAGCACCTGGGACGGAACTTCGGAAGCGGCCAGTTCTCCTTACGATGCCTGGTCTAACATCGTCGCGGCATATGAAATATTTGCGCGCGATGGCTATAGCTGGCGCGAGTGGACATGCCAGCCTTGATCATGTAGAGCGCTGGCGGGAGAAAGTAGTATATCTGCAACTTGCGTGCCTACCGGGTAAAAAAACAAAAAGTCAGGTTTGCAAGCCTGACAAGGCAGAGAGAAAGCCCGGAGTACTCAATACTCCAGGCTTTCTCTCTGCTCAAGGCTACCTGGTCTGGCATACATGAGATGTCAGATCGCACTGAATAACAGCGTGCTGGAACTGCTGGCTGGTACTGGGTCCGCTAGAGAGCGTAGGGAGCCTTACCGGATAACCAAAGCTGCCCAGGCCGCCGTGTTTATCGAAATAGTCCATAATCAGGCCGGAGATACTGTAGCCGGTATAGATGTAGTAGCGGCCGTGGTCGGCGGTTGGTATGGTATTCGTCTGCTTGTCACGCGCGAAGTAGTTCCACAGATTATCGTAGGGAATGGGATTGCTCGGTGAGTCCAGGTCGTGAGGCGAAATCCACTTGAATGAATCGAGGCCCCAGTTCATCAAGTCGCGCATATCCGTCCACCAATCAACAGTATGCATCACGACTCCAATCAGGTGGTGATGATTGCGGGTAACCGACATCACCTGAATGAAATCAGATTGCCCATCATAGCCCGTTTTTCCGCCATCGGTGCCTGGATACCACCACAGGAACTGGTTTTCATTGAGCAGTAGCCGCACCGGATGATTTCCTCCCTGTGGAATCTGATGCACCGTCTCACCGCTCATCTTATGCAAGACCGGCAAACTCATGCTGTATTTGCCTAGAATTGCCAGGTCATGGGCGCACGAATACTGACCCGCTTGCAATAGCCCGTGTGGATTCATAAAGTGCGTGTCGTTCATGCCGAGCTGGTGCGCTTTCTGATTCATCTCGGCGACAAAATTTTGCACATTACCCGCGAGCGCATCGGCTATCACAATCGCGGCGTCGTTGCCAGAAACGAAAAGCAGGCCATAAAGTATGTCGCGTAGTGTATACGTTTCCCCTTTTTTCACGCCGAACAGGGCGCTATCGGCGCTCAACTTGCTGATATCGCGTTCCATAGCGGCGTTGATAGTGATTTTCTGATCAAGATTGCCGTGTTCGATGGCAAGGGAGGCTGTCATCAATTTCGTTGTACTCAGCATGGGCAGGTGCGTGAAAGGGTTGTAGGCGTACAGCGTGACGCCTGTATCCGCGTCAAGCAGATACGCGGATTGCGCGAAGACAGGCGGGGCAGGATGATCAGTATCCTGCGGCATAATGACGAGTTCATGCGCGTTCAATGGTACCTGCGATACACCCGTAATAGACTGGCCATTTCCATTCTGCGCGTTATTCTGGTTCACGCCTGTAGAAGAGTGGCTGGCGTTGACAAGTACCGGTGTGAGAATGAGTACAATTAAAGCCAGTACTCCAATAATTATGGCGGCAGGATTATGACGTAGCGCGTAGACCTGGTCAAGATACGAGTGTTGAAAGCGAAACCGGCGTGGAGCTGCTCTTTGAATCTTCGTATACCTGGCCGGTGAATATGTCGCTTGCCGGCCAGGAGAGGATGCAGAATCAGGAACCTGCACCTGCCTGGGAGCTATCATACGTTTTTCTGTTGAAGGCTCAGCGATGCCTCTATCTTCGCTGAGCCTCTTTTTACGAGATGCCGTCCCTTGTGTCGTCTGATGAAGCTGATCAGTCTGCTGCTGATCAAGGTAGCGGGTGGCCCGTCTAATTCTGGGAATTTCGGGATGCTCATCGGCATAATAGTCTATTGCCGGTCGTTTGGGGATGACAACGCGCCTGCGATGAGAAGCAGGATACATGTTTTCCAAAGGCTCACGTTCTTCGTCATCCTGTTCTTGTGGAGGTGGTTTATATGGCAAGGCTATTATCTCCGTCTAGCCAGATATTCACTACGGTCAGAGATCTGCTCCTGATTCAAACACTAATCCCAGATGAGCAGGTTATACTGACTCATCGAATAAAATGCCTGGATTAAACCGGGTCCAGGCATTTTATTCTTAGCGAGAAAGATGATTAATCCTGGTTGGATGTAGGGATAAGCCTGTTGAGCAAGAGCAAGATCTGATCAAACTTCTTATCTTGCTCCTCAAACCTGCTATTCATAGTCTGCTCAAGCGACCCAATGCGGCCGTCGAGTGCCTCGACCTTGAGTTCAAGCGACCCAATGCGGCCGTCGAGCGCCTCGACGTTGTGTTCGAGGGTACCGATGCGCGTGTCGAGTGCCTCGACGTTGTGTTCGAGGGTGCCAATGTTGCCCTCAAGTCCACTCACCCTCTGTTCAAGCGCCTCGAATCGCCTGTTGACCCCTTGTTCGAAGGTATGGAGATGGTTGTCTAAGGTAAGAACATGATCGTCTAAGGCATGGACGTGGCCGCTAAGGTCAGCAAGCTTCAACTTGACTTCCCGTAAGTCCTCCTCTTGCTTGATCGCCATCCCCAGCAATATTGTTTCGTGATGGTAAATATCCCAGATGCCCCGGTTTAAGACTGTAACTGTTTGCTCTAACATGGAAATTCTTTCCTCTTGAGCCGGCATAGACCCATCCTTTCTGGTCTAACAAGCCGTACCTCTGGGGGAATTATAACACAACTCCGCTAGCCAGAGGAACGTCTATTATTTCAAATACGTCTTGCAGCGCTAAAAGCGGAAAGAAAATCGGGGGCAATTTTTGGTCCCCTCATTGAGTTGGTCAACTATTACGACGGGATGTTGTGTTCTATAGCGTTTTTGCCCTTGACGATCATCGTTTCGCGTGCTACTCTGCCAACATCGGTTAACCTCAAGATTGCAGGGAGCAAGGAGTTTGCATCATGCATCTAAGAACGGCAGTGATTCAACTGAACTCGCGGGATAATCCTGCTGAGAACCTGGCCAACGTAGAGCGTTTCCTCGATCAAGCTGCTGGCATGGGCGCTCAATTCGCCGGCCTCCCCGAATACTGGTCCTATCTCGGCCCCTACTCTGGCTTTGATGGAGTCGCGCAGAGCATCCCCGGCCCCTTTATCGAACGCCTGCAGGAGAAGGCGCGCAGGCATAAGATGATTGTGCATGGCGGCAGCATTGTCGAGCGTCACCCCGAAATTGCCGGCAAGTTTTACAACACGTCGGTGTTGATCGACCGCGATGGCGAAATTATTGCTCGCTATCGCAAAATCCATCTTTTTGATGTCAATCTGACCAATGGCGAGAAGCATTACGAATCCGAGCGCATCGTGCCTGGGAACGAAATCGTCACCGCGAAGATCGATGGCATCACCTTTGGGCTGGCTATCTGTTACGACCTGCGTTTCCCCGAACTCACGCGCTTGCTGGCGCTGCGTGGCGCGCAGATTCTGATGATGCCTGCCGGTTTTACCCTGCATACCGGTCGGGATCATTGGGAGGTCTTGTTGCGCGCCCGTGCCATCGAAAATCTCTGCTATGTAGTTGCCCCGGCACAGGTTGGCACTTATCCTCCCAACAAGCAGTGTTTCGGACGTTCGATGATTGTAGACCCGTGGGGCCTGGTGCTGGCACAGGCGCAGGACACGCCGGGAGTCATCATGGCCGATCTCGATCTGACGCGCATCGACCATGCTCGTGCGCAGATTCCTTGCCTCGAAAATCGTAGACCCGAAGCGTATTCCTGGTAATTGAAAGCGAAAGGAACAACACCCGTGTTGCGTCCAGTAGGGACAGGAACAAGTCCCTGTCCGCTGCCGGTGATTGCGAACGAAAAAGGTAACACCCGTGTTGCTCCGAGTAAAAGAAAGGATGAACAGGCTCATGGACATTGCTGAGGCCAAAAAATTTCTTGACGACAACAAGATCGAGTACGTCAAAATTGGCACGCCCGATATCGAGGGCGTCTTTCGTGGCAAGCGTGTCGCGGTGAAGCACTTCTTGAACTCGTTGGAGGAGGGGTTCGCGCAGTGCGACGTGATCTTTGGCTGGGATATCGCGGAAACGGTGCTGCCCAACCTCAAAGTAAGCAACTGGGAGCGAGGCTTCGCCGATATTGTCATGAAGCCTGATCTCTCTACGCTTGTTCTTGTGCCGTGGGAAGAGAATGTGGCCTCCTGTATTTGTGATATATGGACTGAGCATGGCGAGCCCGTCACCGTTTCCCCCCGTTATGTCCTCAATACTGTGCTAGAGCGAGCGCGTGCGATGGGCTACGAAGCTATGGCGGCTTCTGAATTGGAGTTTCGCTTCTTCCGTGAAAACCAGATGTCGCTACGTGAGAAGGATTTCGGCCCCAACCTGACTCCGCTAAATCCGGGCTTCAACTGCTACTCGATCAGTCAATCGAGCGCCGACGATCAACTGCTGGGGCGTATTGCGCGCATGATGAACGCGCACGGCGTTGAGATTGAAGGCTACAACCGTGAGCATGGCCCCGGTATGTATGAGATGAACATTCGCTATGCCAATGCGCTCATGGCCGGCGACCGGACGATGCTCTTCAAGACCGGTGTCAAGGAAATCTGCTATCAGATGGGCTATAGCGCCACATTCATGGCGAAGTGGAACGACCAGGAAGACGGCAGCAGCGGCCATTCGCACATGAGCCTGTGGGATCGCAACCTGGAACGCAACCTCTTCTGGGATGAAAGTGCCGAGGGACACATGTCTGCGACCATGCGGCAGTTCCTGGCCGGGGTGCTGGAAAAACTACCGGAACTCATGGCCCTCTACGCGCCTATCATCAACTCCTATAAACGCTACGTCGAGGGAACCTGGGCGCCCTTGAACACGACCTGGGGCATGGACAACCGCACCTGTTCGATTCGTATCATCAATAACGGCTCGCGCGCAATCCGTATCGAGAATCGCGTGCCGGGCGCGGATGCCAACTTCTACCTTGTCTTCGCCGCCATGCTTGCCAGTGGACTCGACGGCATTGAGCGCAAATTAGAACTGCCGGAGCGTCTCGACGGCAATGCCTATGATGAAGCCACCGTTGCCAGGGCCATCGAGAGAGGCCATATTCGCCCGCTGGCCCGCAATCTCGCGGCGGCCACAGACCTGCTGGAGAACAGCGCGTTTGCCCGCGAGGCCCTGGGAGAGGAATTCGTCGAGCATTTTGTGGCAACACGCCGCTGGGAAGTCAAAGAGTACGAAAAGGCCGTCACCAACTGGGATCGCCGTCGCTACTTTGAATTGATCTGATCCTGGTGGTCAGGCTCCTCAAGCCAGCCATGCTCTTCGCGGAAATTCAGTCCCTGCTGCACAGCCTCTTCCGCTGTTAAATAAGGAAGGAGTTGCCCTTGCAGGGGCTGTTTCGCTTTATAGCGGCGCAGGTTTTCCTGCGCGCGCTCGGTCATCATGCGCAGTGCTACTACCGGGTCGTTCAGCGTTTCGTTCAAATAGTTCCAGATGCGCTGCCCCTGTTCGATTTCCTCCGGCGCATGTTGCTGGTGAGTGAGCAGGCGCGAAAGAGTAAAAAGATCATCCTCGCTGACCAGCCCAAGGTGTTCGCCCATCAGCATCAAGCGCAAATCGAGCGCCAGGCCCGCGTTGAGTGTTGCGACATTCATCTCGGTATCATCACGCATGCCGCGATTATTCAGATTGGCAGAGCCGGCGGTCGTCCATATATCGTCGATGATAGCAACCTTGGCGTGAACATAGATAGGCCGGTAATGTATACCGTCCTCGCGCTGTGCGTATGTCCCCAGGCAGAAGGCTTGCAGGCGCCCTTGAGCCGCGGCTTCGGGAGCCTCGGACCTGAGTCGCACCAGACCGGCATCCGTGAAGGCGCGACCGAGATTGGGATGATCTGGCAGAATGATAGCCACGCTGGCGCCGCGTCGCAATGCCGCGCCTATCTCCACGATAATGCGCTCCATCTCAGGACTTTCGGTGCCCAGGAGAGGAAGATCGATGCCGGTATAGGCGCGTATCCAGAAATACTGGTTTTCCAGGTAGATGAAGTGCTGCGCGTTGCTCAACGCATTGGCGTACATCTGCGCAATTCCCTGAATGCCGGGATCGGGGTCAAAATTATAGGTATGTTCAGGAATGGTACGCGCCAGCTGCACAATGATCGTGCTTTTCAAAGGAGCAGCAGGTGGATGTTCGGGTATGAGCAAGGAGTCGTCCCAGTGACGGCGCTGTACTACATCGTTCCAGCGCTCGCGGATATTGCGCTCAACATCCCCGGCGGCCGGTCCTTCGATGATGGCATGTACGTCGTGCCATGGGTGTGGGCTGGTATTCTCGTGTGTGCGACGCAAAGGAGAGGCAAAAGAATGTATGGGCATATCCCAGCGGTCATAATCTCCATCCAGCTCGATCAAAAGGTCAATGCCACCTACGAATGCAATGTCGCCATCCACAACCGTCACCTTCTGGTGCAGCGACTCGACCGGATGGTGTAACAGACCGCGCGAACTGTTATCAAGGATACAGGTCACGCCAACCTGTGTGAGTTGCTCATGAGCGGTTTTTGGATCGTAGTGCGCGGAAACGATAGGAAGTTCGATACAATCCCACAGCAGCGCCCTCACATCGACACCCTTGCTGACCGCATAGCCAAGCACTGCCTGTACGGAAAGGTCGTGAGTCTGCCAGAACGCGATATCGGCCTCTTGCAGCCCTTCTGCCCGCAGCCAGGCCAGCAATGCTTCCTGCTCCGGGCTGCCATCAGGTCCGGCGCGGTGATCTTTGCCTCGCACAAGCTCCATCAGAGGCGTCATGCCCCAGTTACCGAGATAAATATAGTTGCGCGCCTTGAGGAAATGGAGGCACATCGTAAGCATCGTTGCACGTCCATCAACAATATAGGTCACGCGTGAATCGGTGCGTACCGGAAAGTCACTCTCCGCCCACCAGTTGGCCGTCAATTGCTCTTCGGGGGTTGGCATATACCATCACTCCTGCTAAATACACGACTTAAGTCAAAATACGTTGTTGGCGACTTGATTGTAGCATTGCCCGCCGTGTCTGGCAAGCATTGGGCAAGAACATATTAGCCCAACATACCTACTCTCCTGGCAATCAGGTTCAGTTTATGCTAGCATTGACGAATATTGCTATAGATACTCCCTTTTCTATCTATTCAGAACGAGGTAGACATGTATACGGCTGAACGTCAAAGAGCGCAACCCTACTTGAATCAGGTGAGTGGCCCTTTGTATGAGCAATGGTACCTTTTACATCATCGCATGGTACGTATCGTAACAAATCATCCCGCACTGGCCAACCAGGTGCGGCACTTTCTCTATTACGCGGAACCTCTGTCGGAATTTACCTACGACAATCCGGCGGACCTTCCTATAGATATACCTGAAGACCTGCTATGGCAGGCCGGCGAGCGCCTCCATCGCCCGGTAGCATTGACCTGCTACCTGTTCGAGACACGCCCGGATGAGCCTTTTCCGCCGCCGCCGGCGCAGCCAAAACCGGAGGATGTCCAATGGGAGGAGATTACCGGTGTGGATGGCCCATTGCGCGCCCGCTGGAAAGAAGACCTGTTCCGCTTTCGTGAATACCAGCCGTGGCCGGGCGTTTCATCCCGCATCAGTTCGGTACTGCATAAGACCGACCTGTATGCGACCATCTTTATCGAGGATGTCAGCAAGTGCGCTCCCTGGTTTATCATGCGCTTCGTCTTTTACATGGTAATTGGCGCTATGCTGGGCAATAATGGCTTCGAGGTCGTTCACGCGGGCGCGGTCGCCCTGGACGAGGATGGCATCCTGATCGTTGGATCGCCCGCCAGTGGCAAAAGCACACTGGTGCTCGGTTGTATGCAGCTTGGTATGCACCTGCTGGCCGATGATGTCCTCTTTCTGGGCAAAGACGATGGCATTGTCAAAGTCTATGCCTTTCCTGAAGACATCGGCATCCGCAAGGGTACCATCGAAATGCTGGGAAACTACGAGTTTATCCAGGCCATTTCTCACGATGAACGGCAGAAACGCTTCGTGGATGTGCAGCGTTTCTTTCAGGGTCAATATAAAGGTTCATGCCCTGTACGCTTGATCGTCTTTCTCAATAAGAAGCAGAGAGAGGAGCAGTTTCGTGCCGAACCGCTCTCGGCGGCGCAGGCCGTAAGCGTACTCATGCAGGAATTCATTTCGCACGAGCAGGCCAAAGAGGGCGAAGCAGACTTTATGTTCGACATCTTCAGCGATACAGCGGCCCAGGCTCCTGCCTATCGCCTCTTCCTCAGCCCAGATGTGCATGAGAATGCGCGGCAGGTGCGAGATTTATTAGAAAGACACATCGTGAATCGGTAATACATACCGGCGAGTGAGTCCCGTAGGGGCCGATTGATCGCGCCCACCGCCGATTGATCGGCCCGCGTGCATTCCCACCGTATTGCGGTCAAGTGCATCATCTGGCCCTTACCTCACGCACCGGTATGTTCAAGAATCCGCGTGACTCAACTGTTCCAGGTGAATGCGACGATTGGCAGTTTCGGCGATCTGTGGATCATGCGTTACCATAATCAACGTCTGGTTGCCTAGCCGCTGCTGCTCTCGCAATACCTCCAATACTTCCAGGCCTGTATTGGGGTCCAGGTTGCCGGTTGGTTCATCGGCCAGCAGCACGGTGGGACGATTGATCAGGGCGCGGGCGATGGCAACGCGCTGTTGCTCACCACCCGAGAGTCGGGCTGGTGGATGGCCCGTGCGGTCGGCCAATCCCACACTCTCCAACAATTCGCGGGCGCGCTGGCGCAGATCAAAGTCCAGTTTGCGCCGGTAGGGCAGCAAGGGCGCCATCACATTCTCCAGGGCGGTCAGGTTGGGCAAGAGATAAAAGAGCTGGAAGACGAAGCCGATCTTCTGGCGCCGGAAATCGGACGCGGCAGGCCCCTGTAATTTGTGGACGGCAATACCATCGAGCCAGATTTCCCCTGAGTCAGGACTATCCAGCGCACCCAGCAGTGCCAGCAGCGTCGTTTTGCCCGAACCTGACGGCCCGGTAATAGCCACGAACTCGCCACGCTGCACCTGCAAATTCACATCGCGCAATATCGTGAGCTTGCCGTTGGGCAAGGCATAGGATTTGGTCAATTTTTCAACCGTCAGCACCGGTTCAGGTTGTTCTGCCTGTTCCTCATGTGCTATATCTTGTTCCATTGAAGAAAATCTCCTCTACATAACAGAATACATTCTCGTTAATTAACGACGCAGAAATCGTGATTGTATTGCAGAGAGATCTTCATGATACACAAAAATTGTATCTGCACTGCATTTGTGCCTTGTTGTCGTGAAAGCGGGCAAAGAATAGCATAGAGCTACTCCGCCCGCATGATTTCCACCAATTGCACGCGCGTGATTAACCGCAGCGCGGGAATAGCCGCCAGGCTCGCAATCAGTGCCATCAACAGGATCGTGCCGAGGCCAACCAGAAGCAAGCTGCCCAGACTATGTATACCATGCTGCGATAGGAGCAGAGCCGCCCCTGCTATAGTGCCAGGAATAGTTCCTAGAAGCGCCAGCATCAGTCCTTCCTGTACAAACAGGCGCTGTACGTGGATGATACGCCAGCCGGTCGCCAGCAACAGGCCAATCTCGCGATAGCGTTCACGCAAGTGCAGCAACAAAAGGTCAGAGACGCTGAGAAACGTCAACACCAGCGCGAACAGAGCGCCGGCCAGTTGGGGGACAGCCGTTTGCAGCAAAATATAGCCGCCCAGCAAGGTTCCCTGTAATGACTGCTGGAATGCCAGCAAGCTATCAAACATCACGACAAGCAATGCTGCCGAAAGAAAAAGGCTGATCCATGTTACCAGCGAGCGAGCGCGCATGCGCTTCAGATTGAGCAATGCCATCGCTGTCAGGCTGGCAAGAGCTGCCGAACGCCGTGTTGTAGCATCATCCGTTCGTCCTTCAGCAGTCGTGCCAGCCCGTAGCAATTCAGCAGGCCGCATGTGCCAGATGCGCCAGAGAGGAGCAAGTGAGCTGAGCAGGGCCAGGCATAGCACGACTGGTAGCGTCAGGGCCACAATTGGCCAGGGTGGATCGGCGCCGATGAGATGTATAATGAGTAGTGCTATGCCCATACCCCCCACCCCTCCACCTATCGCCAGGAGCAAGGCCTGGGTCAGAAAGAGCCGGGCGGGCTGCCAGGGACGCCAGCCCAACGCGCTGAGAATAGCCAGGTCGCGTCGCTGCGTTGTCAATAGCGAGGACAGGGTGACGATGAGATAGCCCAGGCAGACGACCAGCAGGGCGCTCAGCAGCACCAGCTGCATCTGGCCAATCTGTCCCAGGTAGACGAGCGAGACTCCCAGGGCAATCCAGCGTTCCTCCACCCAGCCGAGCGGAGCGATAGTGCGCGTGGAGCCATCCTGGCCTGGATGCAGACCGGGTACATAGACCAGGGTGGGAGCTGGAGACGATCCTAGCGTGACCAGCGCCCACAAGCCGGTACGCTGCTCAATCAGTTGCGCTACTCGCTCGACGCGCTTCCAACTGGCATCATTGGGAGCCGTTACGCCGGAGACGCGCACCCGGATGACACTGATCAGGTGATCGTTGCCGGTCAGTTGGGTAGCCGCGCGCAGAGTCGTAAGGGTCAGCGGCGGCTGGATCAGCATGCCTGCCGGGTTGGTAGTAGGTAGCAGTGTGGTAGGAGTGACAGGATGGCCCAGCGCGTCATAGCGCAGCACCACTGGAGGGGACGTATAGGTAGTTTCTGGGAGCCAGTTGAGCTGGTTGCTGAACTGGGAATTGATCGCATCAGCATTGAATTCGCCTACTGGATTAGCCAGTCCTCCCAATACAGGCGGTTCACCGGGCTGGGGATGACTATTCACAAGGGGCTGGAGCGAACGAAAAAAAACCTCGGGTCCCTGCTGATCATCAGGATTTCCCGGGTAGCCTGGGTCAAATGGCAAGGCGCTGAGAGCGGCTTTGGCACTTTGTGTGCTGCTCGGTACCAGTGCATAGGCCGGTTTGCCATTGGGACCGGTGACCTGCTGGTAGGTGAGCCCCGATGGCGTATAAAGAAGCGTTACGGCGGTGCCGCTGCCACTTACCCTCTCATTCCCATACTTGATGGGCTGCCAGGACCGGCCATTCCAGATGAGTTTGGCATCAGAGAAGCGTTGTGGATCATTCTCCACAATGGGAACATTCTGGCTAAAGAGGGCTTGTTGGCCGGGCAACCGCGCAAGGTAGGAAAATCCGCCCGCTTGCAGCACCTGTGTAGGGGAAAGCTGGCGCGCGGTCACCTGGCTAAAGGTTGCATGTAAGGTAATCTGCCCGGTAGCCAGATTCTGATGAAACAGCAGCGGTATTTCGTCTGCCGCACCGGCAATAGGAAGAATGACATGCTTAAGTCCTTCTTGTGGTTGCAACATGCGGCCACTGACAATGTTGCGGTCCAGATGCACCAGTTGATCCTCTGCCATCGGGTCGATTGCGGCCATGAGAAAGGTACCCGTATCAATGGATGGGAATTGGAAAGCACTCGGTTTACTACCAATATCTGGCCCGCATCCTCCCAGCAGCACATGTTGTTGCAGCAGGTCTGGCAGCGCAGGATCACCCGCAACGTTACAAGAAGAAGCCATATCAAAGATGTAGCTGACCTGCCGTTCGACGATCTGGCGTTGCCCATTGAAGGCGGACAGCGTCCAATCAATGCGGTAGTAACCAGGAGGCAGAGGAATGGATGTGAACTGGAGTCTTGGCGGGGGAAGCTGCGCGTAGCCGATGAAAGCAATGGGGGCCGCGACCTCGACGCCTGGAATGGCTTGAACCTGGGCATATTGTTGCAAACTGATGCCGCCATCGTAGCCTTCCAATGTATCAGCAGGAATGCTGGATCCCTGTGGTGAGTGGGCTGTAGGGGGTAATACGACCAGGTCATAAGTGGGTTGCCAGTTCTGGTTAATGATCTGATTGGCATGCAGGGCCGTGGTCTGGGTGGTGGCGCTGAGCAGGATGAGGGCGCAAGCAGCCAGCAAGAATCCACTGCTGGCCAGCAGGCTCTGGCTGCGCCTGCGACTTAGTGAAAAAAATACGTGCTGCCACATAGGTGGGTCCTTTCAAGGATGCTTCCTAAAAAATTATAGCTCAATTATTCTACCCCAATATGGCTGTGACAGAGAAAGTGATTATGAGAGTGCAATTTACCACTGGATACAAAGTACGATGGCTGGGTAGCATAGTGTTATCCAGCCATCGTACTTTTTCTCTGTTCTACGTTTCGTTTGTTGGGAAAAAAAGTATACAAGAGGATCCCTTAATGAGCGCATTGATCCGCTGGCAGGACTCGCTCTAGAGGATCGCGCAGCTTCCAATCATACTCAGCAATAGTTACATTGATATGTAGTACAAGCATACATGATGCTGTATTTACATGGTGGTGCGCCATAGTATTGCTTGTAGGTTACCAGATAGACATAGCCCTGGTGATATGGATCAGGACAATCAGTAGGGTCGTATGTACATGATATTTGGGAACAGCCTGTGCAGCCTGTGTTGGGCTTTGCAGCCCTCGCCAATTCGGGATTTAGTATGCCCAGACCTGCTACAGCGGTGCCTGCCGCTATCTGGCCTAACCACTTTAGTAGACTGCGGCGTGAACGCGGCAATTCGATATGATGTAATGGGTTTGCCATAGGTTGTTACCTCTTCTTTCTTTGTGATAAGACAAAACGGTGACAGCTACAGAATTTTGGTTGATCGTGATGCGAGTAAAGGAACATGAGCTTCAGCTAACAATTGGTTGAGATGTTCTCGCTCGTTCATTACCCCTTTGGTACGAATCACACCGGTCTCATCAAGAATGTAGGCAAATGGGACACTCTTCACAAGATAGACCTCGTTTGCCAGATTTTCTTGAGGCGTCAGTATAGGTGTGGCAGCCTGGTGTTCGGCAGCATATGTCTGATTTAGCTGGCAATCAGGCGCCCCAATGATAAGTACAGCTATGTCTGGCCGCTCCTCCTTAAACCTATTGAGGGTGCCGATTACATGTTGGCAAGCACTGCACCCAGGAGATATAAATGCCAGGACTCGCCATCTACTGTGGAAGTCCGTCAATTGCCTGGTAGCTCCGTCAAGATCACTCGCGATAAAATCTGGTGCCATTGTGCCAATAGGAAGGCCATGATGGGCAAATGTCTGAGAGATACCAGGCATTGCCAGACCTCCTTGTTGCCGTATCTGGCCTATAGCACGTAATAACAGGATCAGCAGCACCGTTTCAAAGATCACCAGTACCCATAGTGCAATGATACTTACCATCCAGATTGTCGGAATAGCGCACCTCCCTGGCTCTAGCTCTTGGCCATCTACTAAATTCTCCTAAAACAAGTATAACTACTGGACGCATCAATTGCTATTGTTTCACGTTGCAATTTCGTTGCAATTATTATGCGGCATATGTGCGAAAATCGGAGTTCTATTTATTTCTCAGCTATATGTAGGTTGTACATATTCTTAAGTATCCCCTCTTTAGTCTCTTGGCTCGCTTGTAGAGTTGGTGGACAAGGGTCTATATGTCGAGTATAAGAATAGAGCTATGCTGCTCGCAAGGCCTCACTCACCGGTACGCGCTTGACGCTTCGCAAGGCCGGAAGCGTTGCCAGGGCGGCTACCAACATGAGGACAAGAATAACACTGCCTGCAAATAATGGAGTTGGCACCGTTTTCTGAGATTGGTGCTGAACTGCCAACACCCATAGGGAGATCAGCACACCCGGTATAGCACCTAGTAGAGCCAGAATTATCCCTTCTTGTACAAAGAGACGCTGCACGAGCCCTGAACGCCAACCAATTGCCAGTAGCAAACCGATCTCTAGTCGTCTTTCTCGCACCTGTAACAACAGCAAGTCTGCTACACTCAAGAAAGTAAGCACGAGGGCAAACAGCGCACTCGTCAGTTGGGGTACTGCTGTTTGCAGTAGCACATAATCTCCTAAGAGCGTACCTTGTAATGCCTCTCGTAGCGCAAGCAGACCTGCCAGCATCACGATCAGCAGGGCTGCCGAGCAGCCAAGGCAGAGCAGGGCAATAAGCGTGCGCAAACGCGAGCGACTCAGGTTGCGCATCGCCAGGCCCATAATGGTCGGGAAAAGCCAGATCAGTCTGGCCGTGAGTAGCCTCGTATCATGTATCGTAATACTTGTCCCGGTACGCAGTACCTCAGCAGGTCGCATGTGCCAGAGTTGCCATAATGGATAGAGTATACCCATCAATGCCAGACTAAGTACTACTGGTAAAGCCCAAGCAATAATAATCCAGGGAGGACTGGCTCCGATCAGAACTACTATCAACAATGCCAATCCCATGCCGAGGATACCTCCAGTAGCAGCTAGAGTAAAAGCCTGTGCCAGAAAAAGAAAAATGGGTTGCCAGGGAGGCCAGCCCAGTGCAGTGAGGATAGTAAGCTCACGACGTTGGAATGTAAAAAGAGCGCTGAGGGTGATTACCTGGTAAGCAAGACATACAAGCAAAATTGTAGTCAGCAGGAGCAAGTGTGTCTCATCCAATTGTTGCAGATAAACAATGTCTGCTCCAATATCGATCCATCGTTCCTCTATCCAACCTACCGGAGCAATAGTTTGTGTAGCTCCGAACTGCCCCTGACGCACACCTGGAATATAAACAAGTACAGGCTTCGGAGTGGAACCGAGCGTTACTAATACATGTAGGCCTGTACGCTGCTCAATGAGCTGAGCCACTTGCTGGATACGTTTCCAGCTATCGGGATTGGCAGTGTTTATGCCCGAGACCCGTACTCGTATGGCGCTAATACAATCTTCGCCTTTCAGTTCTCTTGCTACTGCTAGAGTGGTTATTGCCAGGGGAGGTTGCAGCACAAAACCAGCAGGGTTGGTAGTAGGTAACAGTGATGTAGGGGGGACAGGATGTCCCTGTGCATCGTAGCGCAGGGTTACTAGAGGGGAAGTATAGGTATTCTCGGGTAGCCAATTGAGCGGATTGCTAAACTGAGCAGCTATATTGTTGCCGGAAAAGCTACCAATAGGGTCAAAACTGTAGAAAGCTTTGACTCCCTGTTCCTGAACGAGTGATAAAGGATTCAATGTACGGAAAGCTGCTTCAGGCCCTTGTATCCCGTGAGGTATAGCCTCGTAGGCCACGCCGGCATTACCTGCAGGCGGCGTAGCAGGTTGATATGTCAGACCTGAAGGACTGGAAGAAAAATTCAAGGCTACATCAGGAGAATTTGCCGGATCGCTACTTTGCCAGGAGTGCCCATCCCAGACAAGTGTCGAGAAAGAGAAACGCTGTGGATCATTCTGTACAAGTGGCACATTTCCTTGATAAAGTACCTGTTGTGCGGGAAGATGTGAAAGGTAACGGCTTCCCCCTTTTGCCAGCACTGTTTGAGGTGATAGTGTGTCTGATGCAACGTGGGTGAAAATGGCATGTAATGTGATTTGGCCTGGCATTTGCTGGTCAAGCAGCATCGGAACCTCGTAAACTGGTACCGGTTTTCCGCCAAGCCGAATTGATGGTAAACGCGGATCAACCTGTAAGGAGTCCTTCTCTGTAAGCATGCGTCCGCTAACGATGCCTTTATCGAGATTTACCAGCTGATTTTCTTCTGTCGGATCGATAGCAGCCAGGAGGAATGTTCCGGTATCAAGTGAGAGGAAAGCAGCAGTGCCGCACTGGAATTCAATACCATTTTGAATGAGCGCCTGTTGTACATCTCCGGGTGGTACAGAGGCACAGTTAGCCTCCAGGTCAGCGAGGGTCGTTTTATGATCTTCAATAATTTGACGTTGGCCATTAAATGCCAGCAGCGTCCAGTCAATCCTATAATAGCCCGATGTTGGCAGAGTAGGAGTAAATTGAATTAATGGTACTGGCAACTTCGCGTATCCGATAAAGGCAATGGGAGCAGCGACTGTAACTCCTGGCAGGTTTTTAATTTGCATATATTGTTGTAGACTGATGCCGCCATCGTAACCCTCAAGCAGATCTGCCGGAATGATTTTGTTGGCAGGAACTTTCGCTTGTGGCGGCAGAACGACAAGGTCATATGTTGGTCGCCAGTTCTGGTTAATAATCTGGCTAGCACGTATGACAGTTGTTTGGGTAGAAGCACTTAAGAGAATGAGAGAACACGCAGCCAGGAGAAAGCCACTACCGGCAAGCATACTCCGACCGGCCTGCCGCTTGAGCGTGAGAACCATTAACAACCACATGTATTACTCCTCTTATGTCCATCCGTGCTCTTTAAGCTCCCAGGCTTCTCGGTGCTATACTTCTCGTCAGTGGCGTGGCTTTTTCCTATGTTGTTTTCATCTCCCGCTGCATCACATCTTCGGTTCCTATTTATCGACAAAGAAGCGTTGTTAACAGGGAGAATCACAGTTCTCTTGACAAGCATGGTAGTAACGGGTCATACAATTTGGCGCACAGCCCACATATTGTTTGTAATAGATATCGAGGGGGCCATAGGGATTACCAACACAGCTGGAATCCAGGTAACAACTAATAACAGTACAACCGCTGCAGTCAATGCAATTGAAAGGCTTGTTTTTAGCAAGAGCATATAGAGGAGTGACTGTACGGAAACCAATACCTGCTACTGATGCTCCAGCTGCAACCTGGCCTATCCACTTAAGGAATGTACGTCTTGAGGAAGTTGACTCATGAACTTGTTCAAGTTCATTGTGATTTTCTGCCATCGAATTTCTCCTTTTTTCGTGACCTGATGTTAGCCTGTTTAACCGTTTCACACTACTCAGAACGCTATAGACTGCGCACAGAATCGATCAACACGACGGTAAGAAGAATAACCCCTACAATAAGTACGACTGGAATTATTACACTCAAAAAAGTTCCATTCAACAAGGACGGACTACGAACGAACGTTTCTACGGTAAACAAATCAGAAGGCGTCAGCAATAACACAAGCAAGCCTGCCACAAACACTCCATTGCGTCCTACTAACCACCAGGAAATATGGTGATCGCCCAGCGCACCTGCACAGTGGCAGGAAAGATCAGAACGACCACGCACCAGGTTAATGATAATAGCCCCACTGAACACAAGAAACATGCCAAGGGCCAGAATAGTGGCAGGCAGGAGTACCAGGCCGCTAATCAGACCCAATGCAGCCACCAGTTCAGCTAGTGGAATAGAGAATGACAATACGGTAGAGAGAGCCAACTTCGATTCCAGGAAACCGGGCAGAATTTGGTATTCCTTCATTCCTCTCTCAAAGCGAGATCGGTGCAATAATTTGCTTACGCCAACACTCAAGAGGATCAATCCTAGTAACAGGCGAATAAATAAGCGAATAGCATTGATATCCACCAGAAACATCCTCCTGACTCCCCGCTAATCGGATTCTCAATACGATCTCGCCGGTCTTTTAAAATTGCCATAGATAAGTATAGCTGCTGGTTTTATCGATTTCTACCCCTAAGCGTTGCAATTTTGTTGCAATATATTCTACTAGCGGCAAAAGAAATTTGAGATGAAGGCACAATATTTTTGCGTTTGGATCAATTTCATATCACTTATCCTCTGGTAATTGGAGATGCTGAATCTGTTCGTGTGTAATCCCAAGCTTATGAACAATGCGAGAGATATATGATCTTACCGAGCCACAGCTTATACAGAGTCGCTCTGCAATCTCGAGATTGCTGTGACCTTCATGCAACAAATAGAAGACCTGCTTTTGCTGGGGAGTAAGCTTATTAAGATGAACAGGCGTGGAAGGAGCGAGGAACTTGTCGTCGTCGAGGGCCTTGAGTACTTCGAACGAAAGATAGGGCCCAAGCAAAAACATGGCTTCCTCCTTCCCTATTGCAATAGTAATAATACTTTGCATCATCTCTTGTGCCCCCTTTTCCAGAAGATACCCTCGTCCACCATGATCACGAACGGCGAGCAATATCTGTTTGTCTATTTTGTCGGCTATTACAAGATAATGATTATGCGGCAGAAGAGTAAAATCCTGAACGAGTGCTTGATGGATGATCACGAAATCGACATAGCAGGTTCCAAGATAGTTTTTCATCTCATCTTCGGTTGCTACCATATCGACACCCTCAACAATGGGAAACGTCTTGATCAGTTTCTGTAGCTGTGTACCGGTGCAATTACGAGGCACTACAAGTAAGATGCGCAGACTCATATACTATTGCTCCAGCCTTTTTCATCAACGGCAACAATGGCGTAAGTTCCACTATAAGGAAGTACAATGGTTTTATAGAAGTCAGCTATAAAAAATATATCCAATATGAAGCACATTCGCAAGTACTTGAGTTCTCTTTATCTTATCGAAAAGACGAACGAGGAAACTTCTGAAATTGCTCTTCCCTCTAAAAGACGCCAATCATGCCAAATGTATTGCAGGAAATACACACAATTTAGAGGAAATCGACAAAGAGGTAGCGGAATAAATAAGACGGCAATCGCCCTAAAAATAGTAACAAGAATCTTTACATCCGCCCGTAACTATTATACAAATGCCAGTACACACCTCTCCTGGCCAGCAATTCATCGTGCGTCCCCTGCTCCACGATGCGCCCATCGTCAATCGTCACAATGCGGTCGGCGTTGCGGATCGTGCTGAGGCGGTGCGCGATGATGAACGTCGTGCGCCCGGCGGTCAGGCGTTTCACCGCCTGTTGAATTAAGGCCTCGGACTCGTTATCGAGCGCGGATGATGGCTCGTCCATAATCAATATCTTGGGCTGGTGCAGGAACATGCGCGCTATGGCGATGCGCTGGCGCTGGCCAACTGACAGGCTCTGCCCGCGTTCGTGCAGCGCGGTTTGAAAGCCGAGCGGTTGTGATTGAATGAAGTCTAGGATGTTGGCGTTACGCGCGGCCTCCTCCATCTCCTCCTGCGAAACCTTGCGTAGCAGTCCAAACTTCAAATTGTCTTCGATGGTGCCGCTGAAGAGCGAGTCGTCCTGCAGGATGACGCCGAACTGGCTGCGCAGGCTCTCGATCTTCAGCTCGCGCAGGTCGTATCCGTCGATAGTCACGCGCCCACTATCGGGAGCATAGAAGCGCATCAGCAGGTTGGCAATCGTCGTCTTACCGGCTCCGCTGCGTCCAACCAGCGCAATCGTCGAACCGGCCTGCACCGCGAGATTGATATCGTGCAATACTTCGATGCCAGGGACATACGAAAAATGGACGTGTTCGAAGGTGATATGGCCCTGTATATTGGGCAACTGGATACCTTTCTCGGCATCGGCCTCCTCGGGATAGTTAAGCACCTCAAACAGGCGATCAATGGCCACTGCCGCCGCCTGTAGCTGCTGGTTAACGCCGTTCAACGTCGTGACGGGCGAGGAAAGCTGGCGCAGGATCAGAATGTATGCCGCCAACGCGCCGGCAGTCAGGCCATTCGTCAGCACCAGGTAGCCCCCGAAGCTCAATATCACGATCACCGCCAGCGCCTGCACGATTCCGATCATCAGGTTCGCCTCGGATTGAAAAATCGTGCGTTTGAAGGAGAGCGTATTGGTATGCATGATCAGCTTTTTGATTATGCGGCCAAAACGGTGTTCTGCCGCGAGCGCCTTGACCGTTTTGAGGCCCGTTAAACCCTCATACATGGCCCCGTTCATCACCGCGTAGCTCTCCAGCACCTCGCGGCTCAGCTGGCGCACACGCCGGTTAAAATAGAGGCTTACTCCAATGTAGAAAGGCGAAACTGCTATAACTACCAGCGTGAGCCGCCAGTCTGTCAAAAATAACACCACCGTATAGATGATAACCAGCACGATATTGACCGCGGTGTCGAGCAATACCTGGATGACCGTCTGCTGCGCGGATGTGACTTCACTGAGACGGCTCAACGCCTGTCCAGTAGTGGCGGTGCTCTGGTAGAATGAAAGCGGCAGGCGCAGCATGTGCTTGTAGAACTTATGGGTGATATTGAGGTTGGTTGCCCGGCTCAGCGACCCCTGCACGTTGCGGTTGAAGAAACTCAGTACTTCCTCTAATAAGAAGACGGCCAGCAGGAAAGCCAGTGACCAGATAAACAGCGAGATATCGTGCGAATGGAACACCTGGTCGAGCATGGTACGAAAGATGAATGGCAGCGGGATGGCAGTAAGGCCCACACCGACCGTCAGGAAAAAGGCAAGCACAATGTACCACTTAAAAGGAACGACGAACTGCCCGAACTGCCGCAGGTCCTTCCAGCTAAGCTTCTTTTCTCTGGCCCTCTGACGCCTTTCCAATCTCCTGGCATAGCCGGTGCTGGCATAGATGGGTCGTCTGGCCTGCTCAATGCTGATGGGCTTAGCTTCTGCCGGTTTTGCCACCTGCATCTTCGCCGTAGGGTATGCGCTTATTTCTCTATCCATACCACTACTATCGGCCAGTTGAAAGCCGTCTTGAGCTATTCGTGGCCTATGTCCATTGGTTATCGGTTCGACGACAGGCATCTCGAGCGTGTCATACGCTTCGATTTCGAAATCATCAAGACCGGGGAGAAGAGGTGGCGTCTCCGGTATATGAGAGTCATTCGTCTGTCCGATCAGTCGGACGGGGCGCGGTGTATTGGTGGGTGTTTGGGGCGCCTGCTCTTCAATCATGGCTCTCACCTGCAAAAAGTGACTGTATCAACCGCGGGCCATCGTTGGTGTCACGCGCGATTTCAAGCTGATAGCCGGACGCTTGCTCGGCCAGCCGGCTGAGCAGGTGAAATAGTTTTTCCTGCGCATAGAAGGCGTTATTTCCTGTACTCATGCACATGTCAATCAACATACGCAGCGTGTCTGCTTTGCTGAGCAGCCTGGCCCTGCTCGTATTCTCCGCTGTCAATGAGGGGAACAGCAGCAGGCGAACAGACGTTTGAAAACGTGCAGCTCCTGCTCGCACCTGTTCGATGCTTAAGAAACGCTTATCACGCTGATCGACCGGGTAGTCGCGCAAGAAGGAGAGATTTTTGAGCAACATAAGCGTATGGGAGCGAACTGAAACCTCGTGTGTGATTGTGTATGCTTCGATTTCTTCGTCGTCCCGACTTTCGCACAGCATTACCAGGTCATCTCCCAACAGGCCATATCCTTGGAGAGCGCAGCTGAGGCTAAGTGTCGTTTTGCCACTGCCAGATGCACCGATAATCAAAGCTCCTTGCCTGCAATTCCCGGGAGCAGTGATGGTGGCAGCGTGACAGGGCTCAAATCCGAATTGACCCAGTACCTGTCCCAACGCCAGCAAAAATACATAGCGGCGCAGGAACGTTCCCTGGTACGCCTCGGGCATCTCGAGCTGCGTAAGCGCAACAGGCTCCATGCGACTCATTACGCTGAGCGCATTGCCATTGATTGGACGTAGCTCCCTGTAGCTCTGGTACTCGGTCGTATTATCCATGCTCGCGTAGTGCTTGAGTTGTGTATTTGTCAGCAGGCGAATGGTATCCACCCTTCTCCTTGTATGCGGTAACCGGACAGGAAAAATTCCGCCGCTCTCATAGCAAAGCACGTAATAGCTTAATTCGCCCCGTACCTGCCGCGGTGGGGCAAACATACCCAGCATCTCGTCAAGTATGGCCAGAATCGTGGGATGATTGGTTTGACAGATAACGCGAATGTCATGGAAGAAATAAGCCTTGCGCAATAGGCGGCTGCTATCCAACATCTCGCGTATCGTCGTTTCAAATACTGCCGGTTGTATCTTTTCAGGCATACTGTTATGCAGTGGTATGTGATGGAGCAGCAACATCACTCAGAAGCTGGTTGGCGCGCAGATCATCGAGCAGCTTTTGCACATCGTGGAGGGCTTGCTCAAAATCTACCTCGTAGGATTCGCAGATGACGGCGGCGATATCGGCCTCCGTATGTTTGCCGTCGAGCAATTTCCAGATCAATGTGCCGATTACATTCAGATTATAAGAACAACCCTCGCGCGGATCGAGCAGAATTGCTTCGCCATCTAGCTCGCGCCATAGTACCTTTTCATTCCTGACCAACATTGAATATCTCCTCGGCTTGCCTCTCTACGTTTAACTTATGACCACAAAAAGCACTACAACTGCGTACGCACCAGTAACAAGCAAAGACAACGATGCGTGACAATCCATGCAAAAACAGCCGCCCTGCATTGAACTTGTTGAAAGTATATAGACGATAGAGCCGGTAACGCAACTGAGCGGTAATAAAGCCACACATTTGGGCTATAGGATGTCGCAAATTAATCAATTGTGTGGTACGACGTACCAGAATAGCGCGCCCAACCACCGATTGACCTTCAACCCAACGTGGATGCAGGTGAACGTCGCTCATTTCTAACAATCGGATCATGGAACCGGTTTGTTGATATCGAACGATGCGGTGAATAACGAGTCCTTCATCCGTCTCAAAAGCTGCGATTTGTCCTATCCGGATCTTGTCAGCAGCTACCGGTTCAATCCGCACCTCATCGCCGACGCGTAATAGCGGATCCATGCTGCCACTCGCCACACGGAACCAGAGCGCCTCACCCTGTCGTAATGCATCGATATACAGGGAAGCAAGCGTTTCGGCCTCTCTTTTTTGGGTCTGGCTCCCAGACATTTTTACATTTTCCATAATATAGTGCAATCAAGAAAAATCATCTGGCAGGGTATCGTGAAAATAAAACGAATGGCAATTAAAAAGAGAACATACGAACCTCCAGTCCCATCAAAGCGTAGGACATTTGATTGCGTATGTTCACAGAAACTCAGGTGGATGGATATCCGAATCCACCTGACTACCCATATTGCTGATGGGTCACGATTGCTTAGTTATCGCCGCCTTGTGTACCTGAGGTTGAGCAACTGAGTTGCTGCTTGCTCGGGGTCATGCGACAGCCAGACGTTGCAAGTGCCGAAGGCAGGTCGCGAAGACGCTTTACTTCGAGCTTTGGAGCCTGGTACTTAGCACGAGTGGTATGAGTAGTCATACTTTTCTCCTCCAACTAGCTCCTGCTATGCTCCTGTATGGACGATGAAGACCTTCAACGTCTTTACCAGGATAGCAAGATCGACAATAAAAGAACGGGTATCGATATATTGCATATCAAGCAGAACGCGCTCATCGTAAGAGATGTGCTGCCGCCCACTGATTTGCCACAAGCCTGTAATGCCGGGTTGGACCAGGAGCCGCTTCTGGGCATACTTGCCATAGCGAGGTAGTTCGCTCGGGTGAATAATACGCGGCCCTACCAGAGACATCTGCCCAATTAGAACATTGAACAGCTGTGGTAACTCGTCAAGGCTGGTCTTGCGTAAAAATCTGCCCACCCGCGTGATCCGTGGGTCATGTTCCAGCTTCATATTCTGCTGGTATTTCCGCATCAATTCCGGGTGTCTTGCCAGGTAGCCATCCGCATCATGAATCATTGTCCGAAACTTGAGGGCATGGAATCGTCGCCCCTGTTTCCCGATGATTTCGCGAAAATGTAGTATTTCTCCCCCATCATCGAGCTTAATACAGACGGCAATCGTCAGAAATACCGGCAGCAGTACCACTATTCCTATCAGCGCCAGAACTATATCGGTCACACGTTTCAGCATGAAATAGACGAGTGATGGTTCGCGAATAATGGTCGTCAGGGGTTCAGTATTGAATGCCCCCGTTTTCAGGTTTCCTAATACTTGAGAAGCTGGACCTTCATCCGCACGCTTAGGTATGGTTACCGTTATTTGTTCCATTCAAACGCCTCTCCTTAATTTGACTTTTTCCCCTCGACGGCTACAGTTTAGCAGACGCAGTACAGCTTGTCGGTAGTGAAAGAGTTAAGATATGATTGTGAATATTTCAAACCGGTTAAGGTTTCTCTCAAGTTCTTGAGCGGCTTCGCGCGTTTCCCCCCACGTTAAGAAGAATTAACCAGTTTCCCCCAATCTTTATACTTTTATAACCTCCATCCAACCATCCCTGCTCTTCCTCTTTGATACGCTATTCCTGACCGATTCTTTAGATAGATATGATGAAGATAGATATGATGAAGATTGCTTTCCTGAAAGGATTTGCGATGCGTGTCCTGTTCGTTACCCCTTACGTGCCGTCGCGTATTCGCGTGCGGCCCTTTAATCTGATTAAGTCACTCTCGTCCGTCCATGAAATTTCGCTCGTCTCCTTGCTCTGTGACGAGTACGAGCGGGAGATGGTACAGGATGTGGCAAACTATTGCGCTTCGGTCGATCTTGTGCCATTGTCTAAATCCCAGGCTTACAAGAACTGCTTGCTCGCTTTGCCCACGCTCACGCCCTTGCGCGTCGCCTATTATCAATCTCCGGCCTTTATAGCGCGCATCAAGCAGGTGATTCACGAGCGCCATATCGAAGTCGTTCATGGCGAATTGATTAAGGTTGCGCCGGCCCTGCGGGCTATGCTGGCGCAGGAAAATATTCCCCTCTTATATGATTCGGTTGACTGCATTTCGTGGTATCTCCAGCAGCAATACGCCTCGGCGCGCAATCCACTCAAAAGAGCATTTATTTACTCCGAATTACAAAAGATGCGCCGTTATGAACGCCAATCGCTGGCAGCATTCGATCAGGTTATAATCACTTCTAGTCATGATCGTGATTGCCTGATTGCTTTGGGAGAAGAACCATCGCATGTCAAAGTGGTACCGAATGGTGTGGATATAGAGTATTTCACGCCGCCGGTTGCCCCGCGCGAGAAGGATTCGCTGGTGTTCTGTGCCAAACTGGACTATTACCCAAATTCACAGGCGATCCTGCATTTCTGCCGTGAAATACTTCCGCAGATATGGGCCAAACGCCCCCAGGTCCGGCTTACCATTGCTGGCAACAACCCTCCGCAGGCAGTACGCGATCTCAGTTCTGACGAACGGATTACGGTAACGGGCTATGTGCCGGATATCCGTCCTTACCTGGGGTCGGCCTCGGTCGCCCTCGCTCCATTGCGTGTGGCAGCGGGTATGCAGAACAAAGTGCTGGAAGCATTGGCCATGGGTGCGCCGGTCGTGGCTACACCTGGATCGTGCCGTTCTTTGCAGGTCAAGCACGAGACACACCTGCTGATAGCGGATGAGCCGCAGAGCTACGCGGAAGCGGTGCTGCGCTTGCTTGAGGATCCACAGCTGGCTCAAGACCTGGGCAATGCCGGTCGCTATTACGTAGAGCAATATCATAGCTGGGTGGCGGCTTCCAACATGCTCAGCAACCTGTATAGCATGATTTCCACAACTCGCGATCAAGGAGAGCATCTGTCGCAGCCGGCTTATACATAAGTACTATGGCTCTCGGTTCACCAGGTACAGCTTCTGCTCTCCTGCCACATGACCATGTGGGAATCTGAAGAGCAATCCTTTGACCTGTAATCCGTTCCAGCAATTATGAAATGTTAACCAGTTATCCTGTTTCGTAACCGATTCATAACCGATTATTACCATTGAACTCAGCGAAAGCCTGCTATGCTTGCCAGCAGTTCGGACAAAGTGGCTATTGTTTAGTACTCCGCGAGGATGCACCGTTATAATGATGTGAACTTAATCCTACGGATGTAATGAAAGGCAAGACATGTTTCTTAGGAGGGACAACTATCAATGAACCTTAATTTAAGTGTAATAGTGAGAGCCCTGGTGCGCTGGTCCTGGGTTCTGATAATTTTCTTAATCGTAGGATATGTGCTGGGGAAAGTATTAACTTCCATACTTCCCCCACAGTATCAGGCAACTTCTCTCGTGCAGTTGAACGGCGGCTCTCGTGGGATCATTATCCAGCCGGTCGCCTCTTATGCCAACCTGGTATCAAGCGATTCCGTTTTGGGCCAGGCGCTAAAACAATTCCCTAAAATAAATCCTGCATCCATAGGAACTAAACAACTGGTCGTGACTCCTGACACTAAATCGAACAGTATTTCAATTCAGGTTTCGCTCCCCGATGGCAAAGATGCGGCCGGCCTGGCAAACGCGCTTGCGCAGATACTCGTAACCAGTCAGAATGCCTACATCAAAGCACAGACCGAACAGCAACTCAGTCTGCTGCAAGCGAGTATCAAGAACGACCAGAATCAGATCAATAATCTGAAGAATCAGATTATTGCAGTTGCAGGCCAAACTCCTCCTGGTCAGCAACCTACCCCGGCTAATGTAGCAGAACAACAACAACTACAGAATGAGCAACAACAGTATATAAACCGCCTGAACACCGATCAGAATCAATACAATCAATTGGTAACGGACCAGGCGCTGTATGGTCAACCGCTTACAGTAGTGCAGACGGCCACTGTGCCAACTAAACCATCGGGCATCACCGGAGTCTTGCCACTGGGGCCGGTGTCACTGGTGGTGATGTTCCTCCTCGGTCTGGCGTCCATTTTCTTCCTTGAGAAGATGGTGAAACGCGTCAATAGCGCATATGGATTGCAGAAAGAGACTTCTTTACCTGTGTTAGGTTCACTGCGCTGGACCAGTCCCAGTCCACTAAGCGCTCCCTTACTGAAGGTCATCGAATCGAAGAGGCCATACGGCGAAGATTGCCGTGTGATGATGGCGGATGTTCTGTTTCACGCCGAAGATGAAGGCGCGCATATCCTCGCGATAACCGCTCAGAGACCTCAATCGGGCATCAGCTGCGTGGCTTCGGAGTTGGCGGCTTTGCTGGCTCAGAGTAAAAGGCGTGTATTGTTGATCGATGCCAATTTGCATAATCCGGTACAGCACAAACGCCTGGGCATTCCCAATGATGCAGGTCTGGCTAGAATGCTGGAGGAATTGCGCAATCTGAAGATGAATCTCACGGCATCCGCTCAGGAACCTGTCGAGATGACCCAGCAGGCAGCGGTTTCTATGATGGAAACGCGCCGGGTTGCCGGCGTCCAGCCCAATCAGACGCCTGTGGTGAAGATTCACCAGCAGCGCTCCAGTTCCAATTCGAACGGCGCATCTGAGCAAAAATTCGTTGACATCTCCGATAAATTCCCTTTCGATAGCTATATTGTCTCTACCAGCATCCAGAATCTGTATGCTTTGCCGGCGGGCAAGACCTCCACAAACCCGGCCAGCCTGCTCAGCATGCCGGCGATGGAGCATTTCCTGCGCTGGGCATCTCGTCCTATCGATTACGTGATCATTGATTGCCCGGCTCTTACCTATGCTGAGGCGCATATCCTCGGTGGCTTGAGCGATCAGACGTATCTGGTAGTCGATGCCACTCGTGATCGCATGCGACAGGTGGAAGCCACGAAAGACGAACTATTGAGCACGGGGGTGAAAATTTCAGGTCTCATCGTCAATAAGCTGGGACGATGGATATAAGTTTCGCCTCCGCGAGCCCCAAGGACGCGGTACGTGAAGAGGATTGCTTGCCGCGGGTAGGGGATGTACTCGAGTCGATGTACGGAGGGCTGGATAACATCCCGGTTCCGGCTTCTCTGGAATCAGGCTCGAGTATTTTGCAGGGCTGCTTGCCACTTTTGATGAAGGAGCTATCATCTGAAGCTCTGTTGCAGAGGGTTGGCTCTAAAAAGTATGAGCGGCTACGTGATCTCTATTATCAAAGTAGCCTGCTGAACCTGTGGTATAGCTGGGAAGTGAAACGCGTCCTCGAGACGCTCACCGATGCGCACATTCCGGTAATGGTTTTGAAGGGTGCCGATATCGCGACGACGCTATACCGGCATCCTGAACTGCGCCATTATACCGATGTCGATCTGATGGTACGCCCAGAAAACCTGGCCGCGACCATTGAATTGCTGAAAGGCCTTGGCTATCGCTACCATCAAGAGTATCGCTTTGAAAGCGTTTCCCGGCAGCGCGCTGCCTTCGTGTATGTGAAGGAAGTCGCGGCGGGCTACATCGTGTTCGAGATTCATACCTCGCCACATCAAAATGAAATGGGTGTCTCATTTCAAGCCACTGAACTCTGGGAACGCGCCCGGCCGATCACAATTGAGGGTGTAAATGTGTATGGCATGGGACTTGAGGACCTGCTGCTCTACCTGTGCTGGCATTTTCGCTCTCACTCGTTCAGCCGTTTGATCTGGCTGTACGATATCACTGTATTGCTCCTGCGCCATGCCGGTGACATCGACTGGCAAAAAGCGTATGCTATCGCGAAAAAACAAGGGTTGCTATCCACCGTCTACTATTGTGTGCAGTGGTGCCAGGCGGTATTTCATATTTCACTGCCTGAACAGGTTCAAATTGCGCAATTTGCCCCTCCTGCGCTCATTCGCCACCTGGTCACGCATTTTGTAGGGAATGATTTCAGCGCTTTATTGCACGTAGGTTTACATCACGAGCGCAAAATAGTGCAGCGCTTGATGGTGGATGATAAACCAGCCTTATGCCAGGTGATGCTCCGAGTTTGTTTCCCCAGCCCAACGCACCTCGGGCGTCTCTACATGGAGCATTCGCGTTTGCCGGTGCGCCTTTTCTGGCTCTATTATCCCCTGCACCCTCTCTTCATGCTGCGAGCGTATTTTAAAGATCGCCCGAGAAGAAAGAGAGCTCAACATATATAAACATAATGCATGATATCGATTCAGGTGTAGTAAAGATCAACGGTGATTACCCATAAGTGGCCTCTATCGCGTGTTCGGGGGTGCATCCCCAATGCTGGTGTAGTAAAGATCAACGGTGATTACCCATAAGTGGGCTGGATGACGGAAGTCGTGGCCGCTGCACAATTTCGCACGGGAGATTCTTCGCTTCACTCAGAATGACATGCCCCCGGACAGTCTAGACAAGTCCGGGGGCATGTCATTCTGAGTGAAGCGAAGAATCTCTACTCACTTTCTGGATAGTCACCAGAAGATCAATGGTCCCAACCAAAATCTCGACCGACCAGCTGGTACAGTTGCGCGTTATATGGCTCATAGTATGCGAGCAACTGCTTGCGGATGGCCTCGTTCATCTTAGAAGGCGTTTCCTTTGATTTATTGTACTGTTTGTAGCCTTTTTTCAGGCTTGCTGGCTCGAAGGCAGGCACGTTCAGAAATTCCAGCGTCTGCTTGTAGATCTCTCCCGGGTTGGAGTAGAGGTCTTCACTTTTCAAAATGAGGAACTGCTCTCGTGGAAACAGGGCGAACCAGGCTTCCAACTGTTCAGCATACCTGCCGCGCGCTTTATAGGCAAAATGCTGGTAGTTGAAGCTGACGTAATTTTTTATCGTCGCTATTTTTTCGCGTTCTCCCTGGATTCTTTCCTCTTCGCGGGCGATGGCTTCCTCGAGCGGCAGCTTTTCGTGCTTGCCTCGTTCCACCTTGTGACGGTATTGTGAGTAGAGCCTGTCGACCGGGTTTCTGAGCAGCACGATCAGCTTCACATTGGGAAGGAATTGTGCCACTCTTTTTGGCGCAAGCGGGTGAAAAATATAGCTCGGGCTAGCCTCGCCGGTGATGTAATCGCGCTTTGCGATATGCTCAGTGTAATATTTCTCCAGCATCGTAGGAAAGTGCGCCCGGTACCACCAGAAGCCCTTCCCGAATTTATGATCGAAGAAATGAACCTCTTTTGTCGCCGCCGAATGGATATTCGGATGCTTAATCAGGTAATTATAGAGTGAGGTGGTGCCACACTTCTGCGCGCCGATGATGATAAAATCCGGCATCAAACGTATAGGGTTAGTGGCGGCACGAAAAAAATTATCCGCGTATACCCTGGTGTCATGAAACAGCTTCACGGCCATGAACTCCTTTTCTGTCTATCAATCCCAACCAAAATCTCTGCCCACCAGTTTATAAAAGCGTTGATTGTGGGGTTCGAAGTAATCGACGAGACGTTTCCTTAGCTCCGGGTCCATCTTTTTGGGCGGTGTGTATTTTGGCTTATTGTATTGCTTGAACTCCGTCTTGAGGGCCTTCGAGTCTGAATAAGGCACGTTCAGGAATTCCAGCGTCTGCTTATAGATCGAGGGAGCGTCTTTATACATATCTTCGCTTTTGAGTAGTAAAAACTGTTCGCGCGGGAACAGGCTGAACCACTTTTCGAGCTGGTCAGCATACAGGCCGCGCGCCAGGTAGGAGTAGTGCTGGTGATTAAAGCTGTAGCGTTGTGCCAATTCCTGCTCGGGCACATTTATTCTCTCCTGCTCGCGCTCGATGGCCTCCTCAAACGATAATGTTTCATCTCCCCAGCCTACTTCCCAGCAGTAATGCGAAAAAGCTCTTTCGATTGGATTGCGGAACAGGACAATCATCTTGACATTGGGCAGCGCTTTCTTCAGCCTTTGCGCGGCGTGGGGATGGAAAATGTAATATGGGCTGGCCTCGCCCGTCACAAAATCCTTCTTCTGAACACGTTCCGCATAGTATTTTTGCATGCTGTACGGGAACTGTCCTCGATACCACTTCAGGCCTTTCTGGTACTGATTATCAAAGAAATGGATCTCTTTTCTCGACGCGCCAACAATATTAGGATGGTCGATGAGGTACTCATAAAGGGAAGTCGTTCCTCCTCTTGCCACGCCAATAATAATAAAATCAGGCATGAGCCGCATCGGACTGGTGGCGACCCGGTAGAATCGCTCTGCCGATTTTGCGGCGTTTTTAATCGGTTGTATGGTATTCATTGCTTTCAATGTAAAGATCTCCTTTTATCTGTAGGGGCGCATCTTATGGTCGCCCCATCCTGATGTCTTTGCGCTTGAGCTTTTCGGATTGCGGTGGTGTACTTCCCTTAAACAGAAGCGGCAGGCTGCAGGCGCTTTCCCGACCTCCCGATAGGGATTGAAACTCAGGCCCATATCGCATTGGCGAGATCGCCCTCTTCAATCTGCTGCGCCGCTTTTATGTCTGCCTCCGATGCTTTTTGTTCGATCAGCACCGCCTCCTTATCCCAGTTAGGTATACTCAGCACGAGTCCGATCAGTAGCCAGCGATATGAAGCCTCTACGAAGGCTGCCGTTCCACCGCCAGCGGCGGCTGACGGAATAAAGATACCGGTGAAAAGGCTACCGAAGACAATAGAGATGTAGAAGCCTATAGACGAAAGAGCGACAGACTTGGCCAGGTCTGACTTTGATTTCAAGAAGTATTTGGCGCTGACATAGCCTACAGCCACAATGAGCCACAGCAGGCAGATTAGACCTTGAACCCCCATTTCCGCCAGCACCGAGAGGAACTGGTTGTGCGCAACTCCTACCTTGTCGGTACCATAAACGCGGTCAAAGAACTGGAAGTTGCCGGCACCTACGCCGAAGATAGGGCTTTTCAGCCAGATATTGATGGCATCAAGCGCAATTTTCAGGCGATCAGAACCATACACCTGCGTTGGATCGAAGAAGTTCGTTGCCCCTGGTATGAACAACAGCGCGAGAGGGACCAGCAGGAACAAAAGTGCTGTTGGATTCCTGGTGCGAATGACCAGCATGATAAATGATGAGAGGAATAGCCCGATCCAGGCCTCACGCCCTAAAGCCATGATGACGCCGATGCTATAGAAGACCGTCAGGAGAAGCCATAATATACGAGCTGTACTGTTCTTTGTATAGAGCGCTTTACTAAAGGCAATATTGGCAAAGAGAACGATCAGCGTGCCAAGTCCGCTCGAGGACTCGCCAAAGACCAGCGGACGAGCATACCCAAGAATATGCTTGTTGGAGAAAAGCCCCAGCGGCCCTGCAATAATCGTCCCAATGGTGTACATTGCTCCGGCAACGAGATAGGCATAGGTAACCAGTTTGGCATCCATTACTTTACGCGCAAGGCCGGGTACGACCAGCAGGAACATGGGTAAACCGATCAGCAGCGACATTTCAGAGAGGTTAGTGATCGTAATCGAAACGTTAGAGTGCGGGTAGGTATAAGGCACATTGGGGTCAGGATAGAGACGTGAGTAAATGATGGATATGAGCCCAACCAGAATCAAAGCAACCAGGGGCGCCAGCAGCGTCTTCGTCAGCAATACACGCCCCGATTTGCGCTCTGGGAGAACCACTTGCAGAATCCAGATCAAAAATACGAAGACAAACAGCAGGTCACCGATGTATAGCCGGGAAAGGATGCCACTACTGGAAAACGCGAGCGCTGTGCTAGGCCCGGCTGCCACGACATACAGCGGCAGGGCGAAACGAGACCGTATAAAGAAAAGGACGATCAAATTGATGATGATGGCTCCTATTATCCCCAGCACCGGCAATATGGGCATAACGTAAGCCATAGCTACAGACATGATGAGATAGAGAACGAGCGTAATTGTTAATGCCACAGGCGGCAGCTGCACCGAAACCGGTGATTGAGAAGAAGATTTATTTTGTATCACTGCAACAATCCTCACTTTTACTGTCTAATGCATTTGCCCTTGACCGCTTCTGGTTTGGCGGGCGACCGCCAGGGTGCGCCCCTACATGCCTGGGGAAAGCAGCCGGAGCCAGCCCTTTTCCTGAACCTGTTAGGGATTGATTGAAACCCTATTCCAAATTTTCGCGGTCGCCCCTGTTTAATACTGTGGCAAAGGCCGCTCCCAATTTTGCAAGCAGTTCCTCTGCCTCAAGTACTCTTGTACTGTTACTTCTTTTCGCATCAACGATCAATAAGACAATATCGGAAAGTGTGACCAGGTTGACTGTATTGGTGTTGCTCAGCAGCGATGGAGCGTCAAAGATGACCAGGTCGGCCTGATTTGAGAGCAACTCGGTAAAAGGTTCCAGCCCATCGATACGTATCGCCTCTCCCGCGGTTCCGGTTGTTTTCTGTTGAGCTGTTGTTCCGATTGGCACAAAGCCAAGCTTCACGATATTCGTGGCCAGAATAGGAGAAGGGCCAACCACACCTGTAGATAAGGCGCGAATAGCATCCAATGTGCCTGCCGAATTAGGCATTTGCAGCCAGCTATGCAGGACAGGATGCTCTGGATTGGCATCGACCAGGATGGTCCGCAATCCACTCTGAGCCGCTGTGATAGCCAGGCTCGCCGCCACAGTACTTTTTCCTTCGCGGCCTATTGGACTTGTGACGGTGATTACTCGCATTCGATGCTCGTACTCGCCTGCCTGGTAGCGAAGCCTGCGCAGCAGTGGTAGCGTCTCAGATGCTGTCTCTCGTAGAGCCTGGGGGCGCAATCGATCATTATTTACACCTGGCAATACAGGAATGAACGCCAGGATATGCGGCAATATCTGGTCTCGTTTCTTTCCACGCAGCGGTAGCTTCCGCGAAAAACGACTGGCCAGCAACGCGCCTCCCAATCCCATAAGCAGCCCTATGATGGGCGATAGCGCCAGGCGCAGGTTTCGCGTCGATTCTGAGCCAGGAATGGTTGTGATATGGGGCTGGATATCATATGGCACAAGAATCTCTGTGCTGCCATTGTTTTTCAATTGTTCCAGAGCTTGCATCTGTGAACTGATAGTAGCCAGCAGCTGTTGTTGATCTTTGTTCAGATTCGCTTCCGAACGCGCCAGGTAAGTATTGGCCTGTCCTGAAGCGGCCAGACTGTCAACTTCTGCTTTTGAAGTGTTTGCGTCTTGCTGTATGGTCTGGTACTCGTTCGTCAGTGCTTTCAGCAGGCCATTGATTAAATTCAATCGCTCAGCGTGAAAATTTGCTACGAAGGCCTGGTACACGGTCGTCACAACCAGCTTAGCATCATCTACTGAGGTCGCCGTCGCCGTTAATTGCAACACTCGCGTACCTGTTACCGCGGTCGTGGAAACCATTCCTTGTAGTTCATAGAGCTGCAAGTCCTTGAACTGTGGATAGGTCTGGAGCTTGGGAAGCGCCAGGTTGAGCGTGTCGGGATTAAGAAAGACTTTGGAGTAGAGGGTAGTAGAAAGGTTGTCCGCGATTAAGCCCATCGTGGAAGGAAGTTGCACCTCAAGTTGCAGCGTCGCTTGATACGAGTCGGGCGTAACAAAACTCGACGTGAATAATGCGGTGCCACGAGCCTTCGAGGTCGTCGTGCTTGTCGGTGTGTTGTGGCCGGATGGAGTACTTGGAGCAGTACCATCCGGTAAGGAATAGGTATAGGCTGTTGTCAAGATCATCGAAAGCAAGATGAACCAGCCCCACCGCGCCAGAAACCGGGTGTAACGCTTGATCCTGCCTCGCCAATCGGGTTGCTTTACTTCAAAGTTGTTCTTCATCGTTTCACCTGTCAAAGCCTTTTCCAGGCCGGATACCTGGAATTTCTTTGTCTCTCCATTCACAAAAATATTGTCTTTATACATACAATAGTTGTGCTTTTCATAATCATCCAGGGCCTATGGTACTCGTTTACTAATAAGTATCGGAAGAACATGACAGTTGAGAATAGGTTGATGTTCTGTGACTGCTCTTAAGATTTCTTAACCAACTTATGCCCCTCTCTCGCGCCTTGCCGGGATGAGTATAGCCATCTTTACAACCTGGTCTCAACTCGTTCGTAACCCCTTTGCTCTTCTCAAGCACATCAGGCCCTGCTACAATACGGGACAAACTTGAAAGGAGCGTTCTCGAGCCATGTCTGAAACATCACTACGCGTGGGCATTGACCTTACCGGAATCTGGCGCAGACCTACCGGAATATTTCGTTACGCATTAGAAGTTGCCAAACACCTGCTCTTGCTGCCGGAAAGCGAGCCGCATATTCGCTACGTCCTCTTTTTTGCGCGCGAAATTCATCCAGAATTCGTGCCCCTGCAAGACTCGTTTGATGCTGTGATCTGCCCGACGACGAATGAACTCGTCATCAAGCAATTCTGGTTCCCGTGCGTATTGCCGCGCCTGCGCCTGGATGTGATCCATTATCCCTCGTTTCCCCCTCCATACATTCAACCATTCGGGCCGCGCACCGTCATGACCTTGCATGATGCCGGACCCTGGCGTTATGCTGACGCTTTAACACTGCATGGGCGCCTCTACTTCCGCACGCTGCTGGCACGCGGTACTCGCACCTGCTCGCGCGTGATTGCCGTCTCTGAGCATGCAAAAGTAGAGATCGCGCATTTCCTGGGTGGACGTTACCTCTCCAAGATTTCTGTCATTCCCGAGGCGGCGCGGCCCGCCTTTGCTGTAGCATGCAGTGATTCCTTTAAGGACGAGGTTCGAACACGCTATGAACTTCCTGCTCGCTACTTCTTCACGGTCTCAACCGTTGAGCCGCGTAAAAACCTCGTAACATTGCTCGATGCCTATGCAAGGCTGAGAAAAGAGCTAGGTTCTTCGTGCCCGCCGCTGGTTATTGTTGGACGCAAAGGATGGAATTGTGACGATATTCTTGGTTATATGTCCGACCTGCAAGAGACCGTTCGTTTCCCAGGCCATGTATCGGACGAAGAACTGATTGCCCTCTATCAAATGGCTACCTGCCTGGTATTTCCCTCCTTATATGAAGGCTTTGGGCTGCCCGTGGTTGAAGCAATGATGGCCGGTTGCCCGGTGATTACTTCAACCACCTCCTCATTGCCAGAAGTAGCAGGCGATGCCGCCCTGCTTGTCGATCCACTTGATCCCTCGGAAATTGCCGCTACCATGAAAAAGGTGTTGCAGGACGAGCAACTGAGAGCGAGCATGATCGCAAAAGGGCACTCCTGGTCATCGCGCTTCTCCTGGGAAAGGACGGCTGAAATGACCAGGAATGCCTATCTCATAGCGGCGGGAATAAATATTCCTTCCGTATCAGGCCACCAGTAGCGCCTGCATCGTCAGTTTCAGTTCTTGCGTCAGGACCTGCGTCTGCTTCAACGATGTCAGGCTGTCTCGACGCTTCTTCACCAGCAAGAATATCTGCTTCACATACTTTGTGAACAGGTGCGCATCACCATGATCCAGTGGCGGCGCATCGATGATCACAAGATCGAACATTTCCTGTAATTCTGGCAGCAATTGCACCAGCGCCACATTTGTCAAAGGCATGTTTTGCGCAATCATCGCCCTTGCCGGTAGCAAGAACAGGTGCTCATCATCCGTTCTGTTGATAAAGTTGAGCGGCATACCACTATTGGTAATCAGCTCGCACGGTCCTGTGCGGCGGATTTGCTTTTGCAGTGCCGGTTGTTCATGATCTAGATCGATGAGCAAGGTCCGGTATCCATTGCGTGCCAGCGTACTGCCGAGTATTGCCGCCAGTTCGCGTTTCTTGCGCGGGCTGGTCAGCAGGATGGTATTGCCTTTCTCGCGCGTAGCCATTGTTCCAATCGCCGCACAGATCACTTGCAACTGGGTGACACGTTTAGAGAAAAAAGGCCTGCGACTTTGTAACGCCTGTTGTAGTTCTGACTTGAAGACAAAAGGCAATTCCGCGAATACGGGCAGCCCGGTCAGTCGCTCAACCTCTCCCCGATGCCTTACAAACGGGGAGAAGTACTCGGCGAAGATGATTACGATGATTCCTGCCAGCAACCCTAAAACCAGGCCGAGCAGCTCAAGGATATTAGGGGATAGCGGAGCGGTTGTCGCTGCGCCTGACTCCGTGGGCGGTTGCAGAATGAAAAAGGCATTTGAAAAGAGTGAACGTGTGTTATGAATGCTGGTCAGCGATTGCTGATCCTGGTATATAGCACGCTTGTCAAGATCAAGCTGGTATTGATCCTCGCTGATGGTCTGTTGCTGCGCAGGGGTTGGTGGTGTGGCCTGCTTTTGAGGTGCCGGTGGCGGAGTATTCGCGCTGATTTGCGCATTGAGATTATTCGCATCGGTGGTGAGTTTCGAAATTTGCTGGTTCAGGTACTTGATGTAATAGTCGACCTGCTGCAAGATGGCTGCGTTCTGCGTGTCTACAAATGTCTGCGTCAGATACCCATCAATATTCAACGCGCTTTCCGGGGTGATATCCGTCATACTGATAAAGATCGTCTGGTGCAGGTCGTCTGAGGTGACTACGATATCTTTCTGCAAATCGAATTTCGACAGGCGCGGATAATGTTTGCTAATAACGCTTTCCGCCGCCGGTGTATCTACTAACCCTTCCGGAGTTTTGGGGAAAGTTACTTTCAGGATACCGGTTGGGTCCGCATTATCGGCCAGCAGGGAAGCATTGACCTGAACCGTCGATGTTGCGGTAAAGGTAGGGTACAAATTTTGCCCTATATACCTGCAGATAAAGAAGCCGATGATCATAAAGAACACGATAAGCCAGGATGCCCGCAGTATACCCTGCATATATGCTTTCATTTCCATTATTGTAACCCTTTCATTGGTCCTTTCTGTCCTGCCGCCCCTGTAGGGACAGTGCCTGGTGCCTGTTCTGGCCTGTCCTGCAGCATCTCAATGATAAAAGTGCCGGCGGCCGTCCCCCACGCATCCCAATTGAGGCGGTCATCAAAGGCCTTTCTGCTTGATCTAACCAGGTCATTATAGCTTTGCTCGTCCGAATAAAGCCTGGCAATCACGCGCGCGTAGTCGTTGCCACGCGCATGAAGCGGTAGCAGAAAGCCGTTTTCGCCTTCCCGGATCACTTCGGGGACACCACCGGTGAAGGTTGAGATAACCGGAAGCCCAAACGCGTTTGCCTCGCAAAAAACAAGTCCAAAACATTCATTTCTTGTAGGAAGCAGCAGGAAATCTGAACTCAGATACAGTTGTTCCAGCTCTTTATATTGTTTTGCGTCATTTTTATCCAGATAAGGAATAACTTTCATATGTTTATGCGAAAATTTCCTGGGGGGAACGCATCCGCATACTATCAGCTCTGCTTCGATTCCTTGCTGCTCCAGCGCGAGCAAGGTTTCAAAAGCGATATCGCCGCCTTTGCGCTGCCAGTCAAAACCAATAAAGAGTAATCGGCAGCGGTCGGATTTTTTCTTCTGCTCGATGATTGCCGCCGCGGGAGCCTGTTCAAGATTGGCGCCAATCGGAATAACATGTACCTTGTTCGGGTCAGCATGATAGTCGTCGATGGCTGATTGGGCGGCCCACGCTGAAGCATAGATAAGCATGCTTGCCTTTTTAATGGCGTTCTGCGAAAGGGCATTCATAGAGCGAACAGAGCGCTCCGGCAAGCCCGAATATTGCGGATAATAGTTATGCAGTGACGCAAAAGTGGCGTCTTCTATCAAAACAATGGGAAGATGTGTATGGATGAAGGCAATTTCCGTCGTACTCGCGGGAGCGACAAGCACATCGAACGATTGGCTTGCCAGGGCAGCATTGGCGAACTTCGCATATCTTTTGGCGGTAAATATTCTATATTCACACACAAAATATTTTCTACCGATAGAAAAGAAGGGATTATAAGGAGCGTATTTCTTGAGCAAGAACCGCAGCTTTTTATAAAGGGCTTGCTTGCTCGAGGAATTGCCTTGAGCCGGAGCGCCGATGTGGATTACCTCTCCACAATATTTTTGCAGGGCCTGGGCCGTATAAAACAGGGTGCCGGACCAGGCTCGTTTATCTCGTGGGTCCATCGGCGTCACAAAAGCAATCCTTGGACGCTTGATCTCGTCACTCATCAGGAACTCGCTTTCTTCGGGGCGGTCAGGAAGCCATCTTATTTGTCCCAATCGAAATCCCTACCGAGCAATTCTTTTAGGCGTGCGTTATGTGGCCTGAAATACTCGACCAGGTATTTACGCAGCTCGGGATCCATCTTGGGATAGCTATCCTTGACCTTATACCCCGTTTTTGTGGGCACTTTGTATTTTTTATATTCTTTATTGGTATCGATCATGCTCGAAGGCACGCCGAGGAATTCCAGCGTCGTTTTCACCGTCTCCGCCGGTTTGCTATACAGGTCTTCGCTCCGCAGAATCAAAAATTGTTCCTTGGGGTAAAACTCCATCCAATACTTCAACTGGTCCACGTAAATGCCGCGTGTGAGATAAGAGTAAGGCCGGTAGGTGCGGCTAATGTAATGTTCATCGGCCAACATTTTCTCGCGTTCACCGGCAATTCTTTCAGGTTCGGCCTCGATAGCCTCTTTGAAAGAAAGCGGCTCGGTGCCGTTAGCCTTGACATTGAGCCAGTGTTGTGAGTAGGCGCGGTCGATAGGGTTGCGCAGCAAGACGATCAATTTCACATTGGGCATCGACTGCGCAATTCTTCTTGGGGCAAGTGGGTGAAACAGATAGGATGGACTTGCCTCACCTGTAATGAATCCCTGCTTGCGTACATGCTCGGTGTAGTACTTTTCCAGGGTCGTAGGAAATTGCGCGCGGTACCAACGAAAACCCTTGCGGTAGTTCGCGTCAAAAAAGTGCAGTTCTTTAGTATACGCGGGCGCAATAAATGGATGATCTATGAGATAAAAATAAAGGGATGACGTGCCGCATCGTTGTCCACCGATAATCAGAAAATCGGGCAGCAGCCGCAAATTGCCGGTGATTACCCTGTATGTTTGAGAGGAATAATGCAAGAAATTTCTGGTACCAGATCTCGCATTAGAAGAAATCTTCATTGGGTCCAAACTCCTTAACGTCTACCACGATGTATTTTTTTCTGGTTCAGTTCTGTCCAACATGTATAACTATTGAGCGTAACATGCGAGCCAAAAGTAGGGATATTGGGCTACCTTCACCGACTTGCACCCTATAGCCTCAACTACTAGCACCGGTTCGTCTTGCTTCCCTCGTATACCCTGCTTAGCATAATCGGCATGTGTAAAGAAGGGATGAGCAAATGGTAACGGATTGGTTGTTATCATTGCCTTGCGGTTAAGGAAAGATAACCAGAGTCAGTACAAAAGTCTAGATGTAGTCGTCGTCTTTCAGCGAAATGCTGGAGGGACAGCGCCTGGTGCCCGTCCTGGTAGGATCGCAATGAGGACAGGCACCAGGCGCTGTCCCTCCTATTTGATTGTGCTTTTCATCTGTTGGGAGTTAAGAATTTGGCCGATATCTGTTATAGATTATGTGATTTCCTTCTCATCCTCTCAGTATGAGCGGAAAGTACTAATCGGTCCAGGTATGCTTGCTCTGAAGGAAAACGTTAGTCTATCCTTGCCAATGAAGATACGGGTGTTTACATATTCAATGGCTAAGTTCATGGAGGTTCTTATGAGAATAGGTACAAAGCGAAAGCAGCGCAATACAGGCAAAGTGGCGATGAGCGGATTGGCTTTGTTCCTGATCATCTGCCTCTTTCTCTTATCTGGTTGTAGTGGATCCGCTAAATCGAACGATCATCCGTTTGCGTTGGGTACGCCGGGCGACCAGGGAGGAAGTGCTACGGAGGATGCAGGTACTCCCAGTTCCGGTATACCTATCGTGGTAGTGCAGGATCAATCAACCCTTTCCACTTATCCTGGTGGGTTTATGAATATGACCGTTACCACTGCCCCTTTTGCCGTCTGTAATTTTCTTGTCTATTATGGGCTGAGTACGCCGAGCAAAACATATGGCATTGTTCCCGTCACCGCTAACGCTGATGGGCTGGCCAGCTGGAAATGGCAGGTAGACCCGGCAGCTCATACCGGCAACTGGCCTTTGAAGATCACAGCGACACTGCCTAATGGTCAGCAATCGACGCAAACGATAGATGTTACCGTGACATTACCGCCTATCAGTGTCGTCAGTAGCCAGTCAATTTTGACCGGCGCTCCAAAGAGCCAGTTAAAGCTAATGATTCAAACCGCGCCCAATGTAAATTGCTCCCTCCTCTTGAATTTCGGGCCAGGGTCCAGCAGCAAGACCTTAAAGGCAAGAACAGGATCGCAGGGTCTGGCAAACTGGACCTGGAATATTCCGAAGGATGCCAGTCCGGGCGTGTGGCCCTTGACCGTCACTGTGACCTTGCAGGATGGAGAAAGCACCGCGATCCAGGTCAACGAAACCATTCAATCGTGACCGGCATCATGGAGAAACCTTAACGCATCACAAGTATCATTAACCAAATCTTGACTTTATTGCCATGGGACTTCGTGATGCATTTCGATACAATCAGCATAGAAATCGAAATGCCTGTACCTATCTGCAACATGCAGTAGGGGCGAACCTTTGTGATCGCCCGCCGTACCCTTATGGTCGCCCTAAGAAGGAGAATTTCCAGGATTATGAAGAATTCGGTGTGCCTTTTGTGGCTTGAAGGGGTGAGGCCGGAGCGCCTTTCGGCGATTCCTTTCCTCACGGAGCAGATTAAAAATGGTGTTGATCTTCAACTGGCCCCATTACCACTCGGTGAGAAAAGTGTTTGTTACTATCAAACACTTACCGGCACGGGCTCGGGCAAGTTGGGTCGATTCGATGCTGTATATCCTGCGGGGTATAAGGCACAAGAGGATACAGGTGTTCCCGATGGCGCCTACGGGCGCCTCTTACCCGACCTTCTTCGCTCGAAGAAACTGGAAGTGACGTTCTTCGAGACGAAGAACAGAGAAATATTGCATACGCTGGCCGATCAATCCTTTGATTGTGCCATTGTACGTTTGCTGGATATGGGCGGTGCCGGTGATGATGAGCTGGATGCTATGCTGCGCCGCTGTGCCGGGCAACTCGCTCCTCAAACGCACCTGCTGGTACTAGCGGATGCATGGGATAGACCGGCCCCAAAACTGGTGAACATCAATGATTTTCTAGCAGATGTGGGGCTGCTGGAAGCAGGTGCGGATCGCGACCAGGCGCACATCGTGTGGTCGGAAACCCTGGCATATGGCTTAGGAACCGGCCAGGTCTGGATCAATTTGCGCGGTCGGGAGCCACAGGGAATCGTCGGGTCTGGGCGTGAGTACCAGGATGTGTGTGATGCCTTGATCAATGAACTGCGTACCAACTGGCGCGATCCTGAGACCAATGAACTCGTCGTTGAGCAGGTGCTGCGCAGAGAAGAGGCCTATAGCGGCGATTACCTTTTTAAGGCGCCTGACCTGGTCGTCGTCTACCGTCCCGGCTATGCAGCCTCTCCAAAGGCAGTAGCGCTGGATTTCGATGGTCAAAGCGTGCGCGCCGGTGGCCAGACCCTTGATGCTTCCTCAACTGCTCCTTTCGCTCGCCTCACCGGTAGCGGTCCTTGCCTGGCTCGTGGTTTCGTAGCGAACGGCAAACTGGTTGACCTGGTGCCCAGCCTGCTCTATCTGTTAGATTGTCCTGTGCCCACGTATGTTGATGGAAACGTCATTTCGTCCATGTTCACCCCATCGTATCGCGAACAGACTCCCATCCGGCAACTGGATAGTGATGATGATCTGCTTTCCGATGAGGAAGAGGGCATGATTGTGGACCGGCTGCGCGACCTGGGCTACCTGGGATAAACCAACGGCCTCTATAGGGACAGGCCGCTGTCCCTATAGAGGTAATTATAGATAGTGAGGAACATAGCAAGCATGCAAGACCCTTTCGTCACCATTATTATACCTACCTGCAATCGTCCCTTTCTCTTAGGGCACTGTATCGAGCATGTTCTTGCGCAGCCATACCCGCGCAAGGAAATCATCGTGGTCGATAGTTCATCCAACGATGAAAGCGAGAGTGTCGTTGCCCGCTATCCAGAAGTAATCAGCGTGCGTATACGCGGGCAGCACGATAACCGGCCCACAGCAAAGAATACCGGCATGACCTATGCCTCTGGCGACCTTATCTGTTTCCTGGATGACGATGCCATGGTCTGTCCAACCTGGCTCGATACAGTACTCGAAATACATCAGGATGATACCATCGGCGCGGCTGGCGGTCGTGTCGTGCGTGCGCCCAGGCCCTACGCCGACCAGCAAAGCGGTCCGCCACGCATGACTGTCACGAAATCAGGGCGCGTTATCTGGGAAGGCGCAGATCTCGTCAGCACCGAGCGCGTTGATGTCGATCACCTGATCTCCTGTAATGTCTCGTTCCGCCGTGATGCCCTGGAGCAGGTAGGAGGCTTTGACCCCAACTATACCATAACCAGTCTGCGTGAAGAGACTGACCTGTGTATTCGTGTCAAAAAGGCTGGCTGGCGGCTGGTCTATGAGCCGAAGATGGAGGTAACCCATTACTCGGCGCGCAGTCAGGGCTACTTCATGCGCCAGCCGGTCGCCCAATTCTCGAGCGGTCGCAACGGCGTCTACTTCGCCATTAAACAATGTGGCCTCACGCCGCAGGTGCTTGTTGACCAGTTGGTTGTAGAGCCGGGCAAGAACCTGGCAAAAGCGAGTTCGCTGGCGGCGATGTTCATGGTGGGCGCCTCGGCTCAAATAGTCGGTCGAGCTGTGGGCCTTGGGGTAGGTTTAAAGTGGATGATGAGCCAGAAGATGCGCGAAAACGCCGATCCCAAAATTCAGATGCGCACCCGGCCCGTAAGCGAAGATACTCATGAATCGATAGCTGATGAAGATAAATCACTCGTTTAACATCGACAGTATTGTATACATTTGAGACGAACAAATCGCTCTCTTGAAAGGGAGTAAAACACATGCGTGTATTTTTATTTGGTGTTGATGGCCTCACGTACCGTGTCCTGCATCCAATGATGGAGCGCGGCCTGTTGCCCAATTTTCAACGCCTGCGCGACGAAGGGGTTGAAGGCATCTTGAAATCAACGACGCCCCCCGTCACCCCTCCCGCGTGGACATCGATTGCTACCGGTCTCTCACCCTCCAAACATGGAATCTATGATTTCTGGGAATATGAGCAGTCAGAAAATGGACCCATCCCTCATGTTATGACGCATCGCAAAGGTGGCAAAGCCATCTGGAATGTCTTGAGCGACTGGGGCAAGCGGGTCGTCATCGCGAATGTCCCCATGACCTATCCGCCTGAGCCAGTCAATGGAATTATGCTGAGCGGCCTGATGGCCCCTGAGATGCAGGCCAACGTAACCTATCCCACCGCTTTGAAAGAAGAATTGCTGGCAGAAGTGCCGAAGTACCATATCGACATCAACCCAGCCGTCTCCTGCGGGCAGAGAGGCGATGTCTTCGTCGACGTATTGGAGATGACACGCCATCGCAATGCCATGTTGCGCCTGCTGCTCAAGAAGCCATGGGATTTCTTTTTCTTCGTCTATACCGGCGCTGATCGCATCCAGCACTTGCGCTGGGATGAGATTATGGCGTTCCATCCCATGGCCGTAGAGTATTACCAGATGGTTGATGAGGGGTTGGGCATGGTGCTGGATGAATTAGGGCCTGAAGACATGCTCATGGTTGTCTCAGATCATGGCTTCCAGGGAGCCTCCCGCAAGTTTTACCTGCAGGAATATCTCTATCGTAACGGCTGGCTGCAAATGCAGGGCAGCAACCGCACGCGCGCGCAGCTCTTCGGCATGGTCAGAGCGATAGCACGATCCTTGAACATACAAAAACCTGCCCGCCAGATATACCGCCGCCTGCGTCATAAGCAGATCGAAGCCCTGGCAAACGAGAATCATCCGGCCATCTTGCCCAAGATAGACTGGGCAAAATCGCGCGCCTGGGTTCAATCCACATCGGGTGAGCTTGCCGGCTATGCCGATATCTTCTTCCACGACTCTGTCACCGAGGAAGAGATTGAGGAACTGACGAAAGCCTTGAAAGACCTGCGCGACCCTCTGAATGACCAACCGCTGGTGATAGAAGCGCATCGTGAAGACGCCTTTGGCAACGGTCCTTTTGCGCCCGCTCAGCGCCACCTCGTCATCCTATCCGGCGAGAACACCTCCATCTACACACAATTGGGGCGCATATCCCTCTGGGAAACGCGTGGTAATGGGCATGATGTATCAACCGGCATTCACCATCCCGATGGCATCGTCTACCTGTATGGCGCGGGCGTCAAAAAGGGCACGACGATAGCTCCGACCCATATCTACCAGGTCGTTCCGACCATCTTGACCGCCATGGGCGTACCGCTTCCAGAAGATCTGGATGGCAAACCCATGGAGGAACCGTTCGAGAAGCAACTCACCGCCGGTGCAGGAACTGGCGGCAGCGAACTGGTGAAGCAGAAGCTGAAGAAGTTGGCGGCGCGATCCTCATAGAATGCTTTTCTAGTAGAGTGTAGAGCAAATTACTCCGGCACTCCCACTCGGGAGTGCCGGAGTAATTTGCTCTACACTCTACTACCCATCAGTTATGAAACCTTAACCTGAAGCTGCCGATTATTACCAGAGTGCAACAGCAAATCCGTAAGCCAATTACGGCGCGGATGATACAGTAAGGAATGGAAGACCTGTAAATTCGTCGGGGAGAACATTCCAATTCTCTCGTGTGGAAAGAATTGCCAACAATTGAAGCGCGGAATGGCGATTGTGTTGGTTGGGCTGAAACAATCCGGTTGACGCAATTAGAGAAGGCGATAGAAGCATAAGGCGGAATATTTGCGCATGAGTAACCAGCTTGAACAAAAACCTGGAACCCTGCCACAGAAGCAACTGCACCGGCTGCGGCTGCTTCCGATTGTAGAGTTTCTTGATGATGAGGTTACGTTGAAGATGCCTGCGTTCAATGGATTGCACCAGCACGTGGACATGATGCCCACCCCTCTCATGGGTCTGGAACAATGGGAGGCTGAGCAGCTATTAGCGCCTCGCCGCCCGGCGCAAGTGAAGTCGCCGGACAAAATAAGCGATGACCCTGATTTTGAGAAGCTCAGCACCATTCCCATGATGGTGCTGAAAGATATCGCGAAGAAGCAGGGGCAATCATCGCCTGAGATGCAATCGGAGATTTCGGGAGCGGCCAGCAATGCTGCCGTTGTCGGCCTGGGCAATGTCGTCGGCTTCATCTTCAAGTACGGTAACAACCTGCTGATACAGCGTTCGCTGGGAGCCGTCAATTTCGGCCTCTATTCGGTCAGCCTCTCTATCGTCACACTGGTTGCCTCCATCGTAGACCTCGGCCTCGATAATGCCATGATCCGCTACATCGCTATCTATAAAGGCAAACAGCAGTCGCATCTGATGCGCAACCTGTCCCTGTTTTGCTCAGTTATGGTCAGTATAACGGGCATGCTAGGAGCATTCTTCGTCCTGTTTTTTGGACCCTGGTTAAGCGCTCTCTTTCATAAGCCCACCACAGCTCCTATCCTGTTGATTATGGCGCCAATCGTTCCCGTTACCTGTTTGCAAAACGTCTGGATCGGTGGGTTGCAGGGCCTCAAAGAGTTCAAGCGGCGTGTCTTTGTGCAGCGCTTTTTAGTGCCCCTCGTCGTATTCCTGTTGATGCTCGTCGTTGCCGCCTTCTTCCCCAATATCACCTGGGTTGCCGTTATCACGTTCATCAGTGTGATGCTCAGCGCGGTCATCAATCTGTACTTCCTTTTTCGCGCCGTCAATCGTGCCGATAAGCAAAAAGCACTCCAGGAGCAGCACAGGTACTATGAAATACGCACCTGGCTGGGCTTTGCTATTCCCAATTTCCTGACCCAGGTCATCAATACCGTCCTGGATTCGGTAGACACGCTCTTGCTCGCTTTCTTTGTGCCGGCCCTTGCCATTGGACAATATGCCGCGGCCATCAAGATTAGTGGCTTTATCCTCTTGCCGATGGTTTCCTTGAACGTGATGTTCTCACCAACCATCGCCGAACTGCATGCCAGGGGTGAAAATAAAAAACTGGCGGCCATGTTCAAAGTGGTGACGCACTGGACGATTACGCTCTCCCTGCCGGTCTTTATCATAGCCATCATCTTCTCTGTCCCATTGCTCGGCCTTTCCGGTCCCAGCTTTGTGCCGGCCTGGCCATTGCTGATCGCGTTATCCACCGGCTACATGGTCAGCGCCGCAGCCGGGGCAGTCGGCAATGTCTTATTGATGACCGGTCATCAAAGATACTCGCTCTTCAACTCGCTCGCGGTAGTTGCTCTGAATGTTGTACTGGGTATCATCCTGACGTCGAGATATGGCGCGATGGGAACTGCCATCAGCACCGGGCTGGCTATTGCCGTAGTAAATATCATTCGCCTGGTTGAGGTGCGCTTCTTACTCAAAATGCATCCCTATCGCTGGCGCATGTTCAAACCTTTAGCCGCGGGGGCAATCAGCGCCGCGCTCGTAGGTATATTGCTCTACTTGCTCGGCCTCACTCATTTTGCTCTGCACGTCGGCAAATATACGCTTTCAGTGCAACTTGCCTTAATTCCAGTATTCCTGCTCTGTTATTTCCGGTTGATCGGACTGTTTAAGATCAGTCCTGAAGATAAAATCGTCGTGGATCGATTGCGCAAGCGTTTTGGGCGCGGCAAAGGTAAGAAAAAAGGCGGACGTGGCGGAAAACAAGGACTTGTAAGGGCGTTCCCTTGAGGTCGCCCTCCAATTTGAGCAGGCGTACCCCGGTGGTCGCCCGTAGAAAGGTTCAAGCTCCGTGAGGAACAACATCTGGTTTCTGCCCAAGAAACCCGGTATGCAACGTATGCTTTTCCATGCTATCAATCATTCAGGTCTTGGTCATCTTAATCGCTCGATAGCGGTGGCGCAATGGCTAAAAGCTGGTATTCCGAATTTGCAGGTGCTATTCCTCATCGAAGGCGGTGAGAATTTCATTACTCCTACCGGCCTTCCGTGGATTATGGTACCCGGCCATAATCAGGCCAGCGAAAATGAGAATTGCGAACAGATTACACGCAACATTCTCAACGTGTTCCAACCCGATGTCATGATGCATGAAACGGTGTTACATGAGCCGATCCATCGAGCGGTGCGCGATGCGGGTGTCAAGGAAGCCCTGATGGCCAACGTCGGTGGTCTATTACGTGATGAACTTACCCATTCCTTAGACAGGATGAATGAACTGGACCTGTTGATCGTCTTGCAGCAAAGACAGGAAGTAGCGCCTGAAGATCAGGCGCTCATCGATCAATTTACCGGTAAAACCTTGTTCGCCGGCCCGCTGGTGCGGCAGAAAGATCGCTTTGCCGGAGATGCCCTGCGCAAAAAGCTCCACCTCGCGGAGGCAGACCAGGCCATTTTGCTGACCTTTGGAGGTGGCGGATACAATCTCACGGGAGAATTGCTCGCCAATACGCTGGCAGCAAGATCGGCTATCCTGGAGCAGTATCCGCGAGCAAAACTTATCGTCATTACAGGGCCATATTTTAGCGGCGAATTGCCTGCGGAGGATGATTTTGTCTGCTATGCCAGCCGCTTTGAGCCATTTCTGACCGATTATCTCAATATTGCCTCGGCGGTCGTGTGCATGGCCGGTTATAGTACTGTCAATGAGATAGCGGCCTCCGGTGTACCCGCGGTTTGCGTGCCCGCTGCCGAAGCCGATGACCAGGTCGGAGCAGGGAATATGGAAGAATACGCTCTGCGTTTCCCCAATATTCGTATAGGCTCCACTGCTACCGGGGATCTCGCGCAGCAGGTCATAAGTGCCCTGGGACGAGAGCGTGACCTCTCCGTCACGCAGGAATTTGCTCGCAGGGCAACGGCGGCTGCCGCAAGCATCGTTGACGAAATAAAAACTCTTTTTTGATCTCGCTGTTTAGAAAAATAGAAAAGAGAAGGATAGAGCATATGAGTGAAGCTATTATTCCCCAGGAGCATGCAAAAATACAACATGTGATCGCTGTCATGAGCGGCAAAGGGGGCGTCGGGAAATCTCTGATTACCGCTCTGCTGGCCATTGCGCTGAGACGGCAGGGGCTACAGGTCGGCATTCTGGATGGCGACCTCACCGGTCCGAGCATTGTGAGCATGTTTGGTCCCGAAATCCAACTTTCTGTGACCGGTGATGGTAGCATTGAACCACTAGTAAGCGAGGAAGGGCTGAAAATTATGTCCATGAGCCTGTTCCTGGAGAATGAAGCAGACCCGACTGTATGGCAGGGATCAATGCTTGCCAGCGCTTTTAAACAATTCTATAGCGAAGTAGCCTGGGGCGAGCTTGATTACTTGCTGGTCGATGTGCAATCCGGCACATCTGATGTGCCCATGACTATTTTGCGATCACTTCCATTAGATGGTGTCGTTATCGTCTCATCTCCACAGGTGCTGGCCACGACTGTGGCGAAGAAGACGATCAATATGGTTCATCAATTCCATGTCCCGATGCTTGGCATCGTAGAAAACATGGCCTATTTTATGGCACCAGGAGAAGAGTATTGCGAGATCTTTGGCTCCGGCCATGCATCCGAACTGGTCTCATTAGCCAACGCTTCTCTATTAGGGCAATTGCCCCTTGATCCCAAACTGGGCGTGCTCGCCGACACCGGCCACATTGAAGAGTATCATTCGCAGGCCTATGAAGCTTTAACGGCAAACTGGCTCAAGGCGCTCAAGATCGAGCAGTAGTTCGAACAGGGCGCCAGAATTTCTTGATAGAGGCAGAGATTCTTCGCTTCGCTCAGAATGACATGGCAGGGCATGTCATTCTGAGCGAGTGAGTCGAAGCCCTGAGCGAAGCGAACGGGGCAGAATCTGCCAGCATGAACCTCCGAATCGGGTTGGAATAGGAAATCAGGAGGATTTTCGTTCTCGCCCGTTTTCCATCCTTCCAGAAAGATGGAATTTGAAACGAGGGGACTTAGGGGTAATAATCTCTAAGTGGATATTGGGAGTGGTTCCCATAATGACCTCCCATTATCCTGAATCAAATTGATGGAGTAAGTAATCAATGCGGACAGTAAAACGAATTTGTATCATCGTATCTATCGTTGCGCTTTTAGGGTTAAGCAGCTGGTACCTGCTTCCCTCTACTATTTTCCGTAATGCGCGTGCATCTGGCCCACTGGCCGGAACGCCAACTGCGACCCCGACTGCGACCGCAACGCCAGTACCTACAACACCGATCAAGTACATCGTGGTCCTGATGATGGAAAACCGCACCTTCGATAATCTGTTTGGGCGCTTTCCCGGGGCCAATGGCGTTACCCTGCCTCAGGCCACCGACCCGGTCTACAGAGATTTTGACCACCAGGGGCCTCCTGTACTCGCCGCTATTGATGGTGGCAAAATGGATGAATTCCCCGCGCGCGGCCAGGTCCAATATACCCAGGCGGATATCCCCAATTATTGGAGTTATGCCCAGCATTATGGGCTTGGCGATAATTTCTTTACTTCTGTGGCCTCCAGCAGTACGCCAAACCACATAGCGATGGTCGCCGCACAGAGCGGGGGGCTTGATACATCGGTGACCGTCAAGGGTGGCACCTTCGTCAAAGGTGGATGTAAGACGACGCAAAACAACATTGCATACTCCCGGCATCCCGATACCAATACCGGCTATTTTGGCTATGGCTGTTACAACATCAACAGCATACCGCAGGAACTGGACGCAGCAGGAATCAGCTGGCGCTATTATAATGGCAATCCCACCTGGGATGGCCCCGGCTACATCCAGGATGTCGCATACTCGAAGAACCTGGTGAGCAATTCAAACCAGTTTCTTAGCGATGTGAAGCATGGAAAAATGGCCGCTGTGAACTGGCTTATCCCGCCCACCAGTGACCAGAGCGATCATCCGCCCCACTCGTTGTTGGCGGGTCAGGATTATGTGACGAGTGTAGTCAATACTGTCATGCAGAGCCAATACTGGGCCAATACCGCCATCTTCGTCACCTGGGATGATTGGGGCGGCTTTTATGACCATGTCGTACCGCCTACGATAGATGGGCTGGGTTTAGGCCCGCGCACCCCGCTGCTCGTCATCTCGCCCTATGCGAAGCCCGGCTATATCTCGCATCAACTGGGAGAGTTCTCCTCTTTCGATAAGTTCATCGAGGCAGATTATAACCTGCCCAGCCTGGGCCAGCGCGATTCACTTCCGCAGATAAGCAACCTGATGGATTACTTTGACTTCCAAAGCCCACCACAGCCTCCGCTGATCCTCAATATGCTTCCCTATTCCAGAATGATCCACGTGATTGCCACAGCAGGTGGAGGTCACACACATCTACCCTATATCGCCGGTTGTATTACTCCCACGCAGGGCGATGTCAACACCGTCTACCATTTTGATATTGCCTACACGTCCAATTCTTCTCCCACCGAATCGGTCGTCACAATTGACGGCGTCAACTACCAGATGAACGACCTCGGAAAACTGCCGAGCAACGGGGGAGAGCTCTACGATTACGCCACAAAGTTAGCGCTCGGTACCCATCAATTTAGCTTTACTTTTTCGGATGGCAAAACGACCGCCACCATTCCTGACAATAATACCCAGTTCACAGGCCCATACGTGGAAACGTTCGATCTCACCACCAGTATATCCACGAATATCGCCACATTTGGTTCCACAGTCACCTATACCACCAAATATGTTTCACCGACGAATACTCCGCCCACCCTTGAGGAAATCGACATTGATGGCATTCCCTACCAGATGACCTCTGATGGGTCAACCAACTATAAAGCCGGTGTCAAATACACCTATAGCACGAAGAGTCTTTCCGTCGGTGAGCATTACTATCGCGTGCGGTTCGACGATAGTAACAATGGCTCCGACCTTGTCATTCAGGAGGGCAACTCAACCCCTGATATAACTCCGATCTGGTTGTCAAAGTCTTCGGTCAGCCCGACCTCCGGTACCGGTTCAACCGTCTTTACCTACCAGACAACCTACCTGGATACGTCGAACGAACCTCCAACGCAGGCGATCCTGTTCGTAGACAAAACCCATGCCTATCCCATGACCTATGTCTCCGGTTCATATAACACAGGCGCAATCTACCAGGCGACTGTAAGTGGCCTCTCGGACGGGAAACACACCTTCTTCTTCTACTTTGCGGACGCTCAGAGTCAATGGGCCGATCCCATCACGAACCTCTATTCCGGCCCCGACGTAGGACCAAATGCTCATGCCATTGCTCCTGGAACGCAGATCAACACCGATCCAACAACAGGCGATGGTGAGGATGATAGTTAGGCAAGGGTAAGTCAAAGCGAGGATGGCCGGCATTATCCTTCGACATGCCGACCATCCTCACCTGTTTCCTGCGACAAAAGTGACTTTCCTGGGCAGACCATTATCTTATACAAGATAACATGGTTCAGGATGCGATCCGCAGGTGAGCCATGACAAAGCTTGCTGCAATATAGTACTATCAGGTACCTGAACCCGATAGCCCGTCTCTGTCTCAGCTCAATTGTGGCCGCTCGTCTCAGCTGATTGTTTGACTTAAGCCTGGTTGTATGTGATATACTCTGCGGGGTGTGATATTTCTATTTTGCCGCATAAAGTTGGTATTGTGGCGTTTAGTGTGCTACAATAGATAACTATGTTGTCCGGCTTATTCTTCTACGGCGCTACAGACGTTGAGAGAGCAGTCTGATTGTAGCCCTTGTAGGGACAGCGCCCGATGTCTGTCCTCATTGCTGAAAGAGGTTTAGGGAGCATAGATGGAGGCGAAAATACAATCGCCTACATTGGAGCAATCTACTATCGTCGAGCGTGTTGCTCGCATCGTCTCCAGTGTACGCGGGGCGAAGGCAAATTATGCCCATCTGGCCTCAGAATTAGAGCCCGCTATCCCTTTTGATATCCTTGGGATCGCACTGCTGCGTCATGATCGTCAGGCTGTGCGCGTCACCGTCTGTCAGCGCAAGGGGAATAGCTGGGTTGCTCACTATCACCAGCATCCACTCGCGGATTCGATGGTTGAGCGTATTCTAAACATGCAACGGCCCTCTTCTCCAGCAGACCTCGACCAGGCAGGCAAGAGCGTGGCCGGGCTGATTATCCAGCAGTATCCGGCCGGCCTGGATGGTTCGCCGGCACAGTGTGGTGATGCCTTGAGCGGTAATCCTCACCTGCGCGCAACTCTCATCGCTCCTCTTGTGGTAGCAGATCGCATCCTCGGCACGTTTGAACTCGGCAGTACCCGCATCAATGCGTATGACGATGAAACCTTGCGCCGTCTCATTAGCGCCGTGGCCCGCGTACTGGCCGCAGCCATAGAAAGCGCCCAGGTTGGTGGCAGCGTAGAGATTCAAGACCGGCAGCGCCAGGAACTTAAAGACGTTTCGAGCGCGCTTACTTCCGATATGGACCTTTCCGCCATCCTCAATCGTATCGTCGCCGGTATCGCCAAAGCCTTGCATGGTGCTTCAGCAATTATCATATATGAGCGGCAGACCGGACGTTTGCGCCTCCAGGCCCAGTCGGGGCTGAATACAACTCTCCTGGAAGCGGTCATTGAACAAGAAGTAGCTTCTAGCGAGCAATCTATTCTTGGTTATGCGCTACTCAAGGGCTCGCCCACCGTCTCACAGAATATCGCTGAGGATGAACGCTTTCCGCTCAGTTCTGGTTTCGCATCGAAGCTCCAGGTTCACTCGATGTTCGCCTATCCGCTTGTGATTGGCTCGACCGTCTATGGTGTGCTCTTGCTCTGCTCGCCCGAACCGGGTGGATTCACACCTCTCAAAGCCGATATTCTCTCACTCTTCGCAAGTCAGGCCAGCATTGCCATCCATCATGACATCCTCCTGCAATACTATTACCAGGATGTGGGTAATGAAGACAGGCGACTCCAGCTAGAGCGAGCGGCTATCCTTACAGAGATCGAAGCCGCTCTTGTCAGAATAGGAATTTTGGGGGATAGCAGCGCAGACTCTGGCAATGCTGGCGATACGCTCGATTTCAATCAATCGCCAGCGAAAGATCCATCTTTTTCTCAATTCAACGGGCCGGCCACAGGCTATCTAATTGAACCCCTCTTCATCGTTGATCTCACCGGGCGTTGTCTGTATGTGACACCGACTGCGGAAGCGTTTTGTCACAGGCGATTGTTGGCGCCTACCAGTCCATTAATAGAGAGCGTGGCGGGAGTGTTGCGTCCTGCCTCTTACATCTCCTTAGAAGAGGCATTCACCATCTTATTGCCCCGTATACGCAATGCCGGTGAGGTGCGAGAATATCTCCAGGCATTTGCGGTTGAGGGTCCCGGCGCCGATAATGACCTGATAAGCATGCAAAGCGAGGGAAATCACCAGAACAGGCATCTTGTGCCGGATGCCTGGGCGTCGCATATATTACGCTGCGTCATCGCCGCGGAACCAATCCGGCAAGCAACTTCTGCTGATTTCGGAACCCTTGACGATCAAACAGCGCCCGCGGATGATCTGTCCTGGCTTGATGAACCCGGTGATCTGGAGCGAGCATCGGGTAGGCCAGCGCAAAATGATGCTCCTTCGGATCGTCACTACCGGTTGAAGCGCTATCCGCTCTATAATGCACACGGCCGGTTGATAGCGAATGCCCTGCAAGCGCAAGATATCACCGAGCAGGTACGCGACGAAAAAAATCGCTCGGCGCTACTTTCCGCCGTTTCACACGAGTTGCGCACCCCGCTTACAACCATCAAAGCGGCCGTCACCGGGCTTATGCAGCCAGGTATCGAATTTGATGAAACCATGCTGCATGAGATACTTGAAGAAATTGATTCCCAGACCGATCAGCTTGATACGCTTGTCAACGCGCTGATAGACATGTCGCGCATCCGGATGGGAGCGCTGATCCTGGATAAAGAATGGTGCGATGTGCGGGAGATAGTGCATGTCACACTTTCTCGCATGCGGCATGTACTGGATGGCCGGGCCGTGCGCACGCTCTTCCAACCGCAATTACCGCTCATTCAAGCTGACTACGTACAACTGGGGCGCGTCTTCAGTAACCTGATCGAAAATGCGGCTCGCTATAGTCCACCCGGCTCAGAGATAGTCATCTCACTTGACATGGTTACGTATCATGATCTACGAGATGCCGCTGTTCCGCTCGACGAATCAGGCGCAGGGAACACATTAGGGATTCTTCGTTTCACTCAGAATGACATGCCCAGCCATGCCATTCTGAGTGAAACGAAGAATCCGAAGCTATCTCAGGGAAGCATGCCCTCCAGGGACGGAGCCTTTTTACGCGCTCAAGTAATCGATCATGGAAGCGGTGTGCCGGAGTGCGAGCGCGAGCGCATTTTCAAGCCTTTTTATAGTTTCGATCCCAAGAATAGTGGACTTGGGTTAGCTATCTGTCGTGGCATCATTGAAGCTCACCAGGGTAGCATCTGGGTAGAGCAAATGCCAGGTGGAGGTTCATGTTTCGTCTTTGTGCTGCCAAATATCTCATCGTAGGGGCCCAAGCTTGTGGTTGCCCGTCATGGTTGACTACCAGTGTAGAGTGCGGATTTATCCCGCACGTGGTTGCCTCTACACGTAACGGAGTACTATCTGCATGAAAACCAGGAGAAAATGCATACTCGTCGTCGATGATGATCCGCCTATACAGCGCATTTTGCGCCGAAATCTCATGATGAGCGGTTATGATGTCTTGATTGCAGAGGATGGCAAAGAAGCAGTAGAAATTGTGCGCATGCATCAACCAGACCTTATTCTACTCGACCTCTGGTTGCCGGGTGAAATAGATGGACTGGGTGTATGCAGGCGAGTTCGTCAATGGACGCAGACGCCTATAATCATCCTGTCTGCTCGCAAAGAGGAAAAGCAGAAAGTAGAGGCTCTCGACCTGGGTGCTGATGATTATTTAACCAAGCCTTTCAGCAATGATGAGCTACAGGCGCGCGTGCGCGCCTGCCTCAGGCGAGCCGCGGGAACTGCGGAACCAGGGAACCAGCAACAACCCGATATTTTACAGACTGAAGACGGTTATTTAAGTATGAATACGGCACGCCGTCAGGTACTGGTTGGCAGTCACGAGGTCAAACTGACGCCGACCGAGTTCGAGTTATTACGACAGCTCATGCTGCACGCGGGTAAGGTTCTAACCCATCGTGTGCTGCTGCGCTCCGTCTGGGGGCCCGAGTACGGTGAGGAAGCTGATTATCTGCGCGTCTATGTGCGACAGCTACGGGTGAAGGTCGAGGAAACGCCCTCGGACCCGCGCTATATCATTACCGAGCCGGGAGTTGGGTATGTCTTTCAAGCTCAGGTACGGACTCTGCAACAAACAGGCATGCCCTGGAATGAGAGACCTGAAATAGTACCTGGAGAGCAGGGAACGGGAAATGTGCCAGGTGGCGCAGCGGCTTTTACAAATTCGCTATCGAATGATACACATGTCATTCTGAGCGAAGTGAAGAATCTCGGTTCCTTACCTGAAAGGGAGATCGGCTAAGATGTGGAGTAGGGACTCAAGAGATTCTTCGTTGCACTCAGAATGCCATGCCCCGGATACACCCGGGTGTATCCGGGGCATGGCATTCTGAGTGCAACGAAGAGTATGATGCATCGGGGTATATATCAAAAAGTTTAACTCAACAAGTGGAAATCTTAATAAAATTTTAATATCATGACCCGAATTTTTATATACTCTTTGCTCGTAATGTCGTAAACTCCATGATGGGAGAGAAGACACTTGTATTGAGGAATTGCCTGTCATGATAACAGTCATTCCAAAAAGTTACAATACCTGAGCCTATGGTTTGTATGGCTTTCAAGGGAGAGGGAGTAGAGGATAATGGAGCTGCAAGATCAAATTATGGATGGAGACCTGCAAACGCTTGGGCTCCAATCGATCCTGAAGATGCTCGCGTTGAGTGGTAAAACTGGAACATTATTCGTACATTCCGGGCCAGAAACCATCTCTATCGGCCTGCGTAAGGGTCAGATCATGGCGGTGCGTGAAAATGAATCCACGCAGTATGATCTGCTTGGCATGCTCTGCCTGATCAATAAGCTGGACCCGCCGCGCGCCCAATCCGTGCGTGAAATGGCAAAGGGCAACATGCAGGTAGCGCTGGCGCTGCTCGTTGAAAACAACTGGATGAGCCGCGACGAAATGCAACGTCGCCTTGAATTTGCCATTACACAAACGATTAGCCATGCATTGCGCTGGGTGAACGGGCGCTTCTCGTTCCACCGCCAGCTCATTGCGATGGAGAGCAGGATGGAACCTCTGGATGTTGATACCGTCTTGTTAGAAGCTTTGCGTCAGGCCGACGAATGGGAAGAGATGAGGCAAACAACTCTCACCCGTACATCGGTCGCGCGTTGGCTGCCGGAGGTCAACAAAGATGTCCGCAACCTGGGGTTGAGCCAGGAGCACATAGAGGTGCTTTGCCTCTCCAATGGAGAAATCTCTTTGCAGGCAATGGCGCTCGTGCTGATGATGCCGGAAGCCCGTATCGCCCGTATCATGACTCATCTGCTTGAACTGCGCCTGATCGAAGTTGTCGATACCGCTCTCGAAGCAGAATTGCAGCAGGATCTTTCTAATATCATTATCATGTGCCAGCATACCCTGGCACAGCAGCGACAAAACCTTACCCCTGAACAACATCTTCTTGGATTGATAAAGACCCTTTCCCAATGTATTAATGGCTTGCTTATCCATCATGGCAAATATGCGAAAGCTCTACGCGGGCGAGGTCAATTACCTGTGCCAGAGATCGTGCGTTACCTGGAACGCCGTTTCTCGCAACCTTTACAGTTGCTATCAAAGCAGCAGTATGCTATCCTCGAAACCGCGAATTTTGTGAATGGTCAGCTTGACTGTACGGAAATCCTGAACCTGAACAAATTGGTCAAGGGGGAAAAGCTAGAGGAATTTTATTGGGAAGCGGTACTGGGCCTTGCCACGTTCTTGCGTACCGTTTTCGCAACCTTATTGAACGATGAAGTCGGCAATTCTCATACCGGTCGCCAGCTCAACGTCGTTTGGAAAACGTTCCTCAGCGAAATTGACCAGGAAATTCAACAGTACCAGCTCTATCGTGCGAATCAACATATGCAGCAGGCGCGAAACCGGCGCAATGAAGGGACGTTCCAGGCAGGCCCTGGCGTGCCCTTGCCCGGTGTATCCGGCGTATCACAGGGTCAGAATGATCTACCCTGGTCATCTGAGACGCAAAGGAGGTTAATGTGAAGATGATCGAACCGACGGTATTAGTGGTTGACGATAGTCCCACTGTGCGGAAAATTGTGCAAATGACGCTACAGCGTGAGCATATCCGGGTCATTACTGCCGGCGATGGACTGAGCGCTCTCACCTCAGTGGCGGATGAAATGCCTGCCCTCATCCTCCTCGATATCCAGTTGCCTCGTATGGATGGGTACCATATTTGCCAGATAATACGCAAAAACTTGCAGTTTCGCACAATACCTATTATTATGCTCAGTGGGAAAGATGGTTTATTCGACAAGATGCGGGGTCGGCTTGCCGGATCAACCGAATATCTTACGAAGCCCTTCGACACGGCTGAATTGATCCACACGGTCAAGAAACATCTTGTGGATTGGCAAGCACGCATGCCCCCACAACAGGAAGGTATGCGAACCCGCCTCAGACGACGTGGATAGAGGTCCCCCAAAAATAGCCATTCTTTCCTAGTGTCTGGTGCAATGGGTTGCACCTCTACAAAGGAAAGGTATACTGAAATGCCAGGGCAGAAGGTACTCGTAGTTGATGATAGTTGGACAGAGTTGACGATGATTGCGGCTCCTCTGCGCAATAACGGCTTTGAGGTAGTCACCGCCCTTGATGGCGATGAGGCCCTTGAAAAAGTCTTCAGGGAACGCCCGCAATGTATCGTACTGGACGTAGTCTTGCCCAAACAAAATGGATTTCAACTGTGTCGCAGACTCAAAAGCCTGGAAGCAAGTAAGCACATACCGATTATTTTATTGACCAGCAAGAACACGCCTCTTGACAAATCCTGGGGGTTGCGACAGGGCGCTGATATGTACATGACGAAGCCTTTTAGCGAAGACGAGCTGGTTAGTAATGTCCGTCGACTGACATAACGATGAGGAGCTTAGCATGTTGCAGCCTGATGCAAGGCAATGGTCGCAGCCAGCCGGTTCAACACCCCGTAGGGGCCGATTTACCGATCCCAACGCCGATTCATCGGCCTTGAGTTCGCCCGCCTCTGATGTGGCACGCCGGAGTGGAAGTTCTGCGGGCTTGCCATCGCTTCCTTTCGTCGTGGAAACCCTACCCGGTAATCCTAACGCGGCTGCGGATCTTGCAATGGTCGCTGCTGAGCCGGTTGAGGCGGGTGACCAGTATCTTGTCTTCACCTTGCTTGGGCAGGAGTTTGCACTGAAAGCAGAGCACATCGAGGGCGTTGAGCGCCTGGCAGATGTGACACCTGTTCCCAATGTTGCATCCTGGGTCAGCGGCGTCATAAATTTGCGTGGCTCTATTGCCTCTGTCGTCGATCTGCGTGCGTTTCTAGGGCTTGAACGGCTCCCGTATAATCCACGGACGCGCTTATTATCGGTTGAATGTAATGAGATGGTGATTTGCCTGGTGGTAGACAGCGTGAGTGATATGCTTCCTATTGCTCCTTCCACTATTGCCGCTGTTTCGCGTCAGAATAATGTTCCGTATTGGATCGCTCCCTATGCTGTGGGGAGTGTCAATTTAGGCAAGCGAGCTATCGTCATTTTAGATGCGGCTCGTCTGCTGTTCTCTGAAAAAATGCAGCACTATTCTTAATTGAAACTCGTTTCGGTCTGAATAGTTGAGGTGGTCGTAAGCTGCTACATATGCCACCGTGTTCGTCGGATACCTGTAATGGTGTCTCTATTTCAACGCTGCTTCACTGAGAGGAGGCCTGGCGGATGAATGATCGCAATACTGGCGGAATGACAATTAGCTCGCTCTTGTTTACAGGGCTTATCGTTTCAGTTGCCATTCCGGTCGCTCTAATTATTGTCCTCGGCATACTGGCCCATAGCAGTTCACCGGTATTTGTGTATGTGGATGCGCTCTGTGCTGTAGGGGTATTGCTGGGTGTCCTGGTGGTGAATTATTTTATTAAGCGCAAAATCCAGGACCGTCTTCTGGCGCTGATAGATATCTGCCGCAGCTATGCTGGGGGAGACCGTACCGTTCGTGCTACGGTCACCGGTGATGATGAATTCGCTATGCTGGCGATGTCTCTCAACACGCTTCTTGATAGCCAGGGCTTTGTCTCAGGCGCTGTCGCCTCCGGTGGTAGTGGCAGCGATGCGGCAGCTTTGCAGGCGCAGATTGAGAAATTGCTACAGGAAGTCAGCGCCGTTGGTGATGGTGACCTGCGCGTACAGGCCGAAGTGACGCCAGATACCCTGGGTGTACTGGCCGATTCCTTCAACTACATGATCGAAGAGCTTGCGAAGGTCGTTGGACGCGTGCAGGCGACTGCCGTACAGGTGACGAATGCTACCCGTCGTATCCTGGATCGCTCGGCTGAACTGGCGCAGGCCTCTGAAACACAGGTGACGCAGATTTCGCAGACTACCCAGGCAGTAGAAGCCCTGGCCGTCTTTATCCAGAATGTGGCCCGCAATGCTCAGTTGAGTACCGAAGCAGCGCAGGAAGCGTTGCGTAACGCCGATTCCGGTCAGCAAGCGGTACGTCAATCAATCCAGGGTATGACGGTTATTCGCGAGAACGTCCAGGAAACTTCTAAGAAGATCAAGCGACTTGGCGAGCGCTCGAATGAAATCGGTGAAATCGTGCGTATCATCGAAGATATCGCCGATCAGACAAACCTGCTTGCGCTCAACGCTGCCATCCAGTCCGCCATGGCAGGTGAGCATGGACGAGGATTTGCTGTAGTCGCCGATGAAATCCGCCTGCTTGCTGAACGCTCAACCGAATCAACGAAGCGTATTGCCACACTGGTCAAGAGTATTCAGGGCGATACGTTTGAAGCGGTCGTCGCAATGGAAGATAGCACGCAGGAAGTGGTCAAGGGTTCGCAACTTGCTGACGACGCCGGACGCGCGCTCAACTCGATTTATGCTGCTGTAGAACGCCAGGCGCAAATGATTGAGAGTATTGCACGGGCCGCTGTCGAGCAGGCCAGTGTCTCCGAAAGTGTCGCTGTCGCTATGGGTCAGATTTCCGAGATCACCAGGCAGACCAATGCCGGAACCCAGGAAGCTGCGATGAGCGTTAGCTATCTTTCCGAACTGGTCGATCAATTGCGTGCCTCGGTCTCCACCTTCCGCCTACCGGAGCGCAACAACGAGATGGTTGAGGTATTCCCAGCCATGTCATCCGGCGTACCGGCCTTGACCGCCGCCAGCACCAGCGGAGAGCATTACTTCCAACAAGATATGGATGTGAATAGAGATTGGAACCAGGGCTTTTCCTCCGATTTCCTGCCGGTTCCGCAGGCGCCAGAGGCGGGACATTCCGGGCCCTTCCAATTCGCGTTTAATAATCAGCAGGAATTCTCCAATCCGCCGGGTTTCCCGACTCCTCCCCAATCAAATGGGCAGCAGGCACCATCTCCTAATGGTCAGCAATTTGGGAGCTACCAGGCAGGTATGGCGGGACAGCGAGGACCCCAATTCGGGAGCCAGCCCCAGCCGCAGGGCCTTCCCGGCCAGCCGTTCGGATCTTATCCGTCTTTTGACAGGATGGGTAGTTTCGATAGCCAGCCCGGGTTCGATGCCCAGCAGCAATTTGGTCCCGTACCCGATTCCGGCTCCGGCATGCGAAATGATGGCAATCAAAGCCAGCCACTATTTCCGCCTGCCGGTCAGAATCCAGGCATGCAACAGCAGCAGGGGCAATCGGTCGTAACGCCTCGCCCGCGTTGGAGAACTCCTCAACAGGGTCAAGCATCATTTGGACAGGACCAGGTTCCATTCCCTAACAATGGATTTGGACAGTAGGGGTGACCTTTGTGGTTGCCCTCCCGAGTTTCAATCAAGCGTGTGATAGAAACGGATGGATGTGAAATGCGAGGGGCCTTTGTGGTCACCTCGCCTATCCGGCCAGCGCGGTCTATAGAGAGAAATTTTCAGGCCTATTCCCGGACATATGGATGCAGTTGTAATCATAACGGGAACCAGGAGAAGATCCTTTACACGGCTTGACAATGAAACTAGAGAAGTGGGTGCGCGAAGTATGTCGAATACATTTGATAAATCATCTGTTCTCGCCTCCTTTATTGAAGAGGTGAATTCGTATTTGCCTGAAATCGAGACCAACCTGGCGCGCCTGGCAGAGATGCCCGGCGACATGGATGCTCTTGAGGAGACATATCGCCGCACTCATACCATCGGTGGTTCCGCTTCAATGATGGATTTCCCCGGTTTATCGCATGTCGCACATGGGATGGAGGATATTCTCGGCGATGTGATAGATGGGGTAGCCGAGCTTGATCAACCAACGATAGCGCTTTTGCAGCGTTCTCTCGCGCGCCTGCATCGCCTTGTAGATGGCATAAATCAAGGAATTGACCAGGATGCCGTGATTGCGGAGGATGACGCCGATTATACCCAGTATCGTGTAGCGATCGAAGCTGCTGCTCGCGCCGGAAATACTAGTGCCGCCGGCACAGGATCGGAAGAACAACTTCAAGGCATTGCGGCATCAGTGGCTCCCGGCGTATCGATGCCTTCACTTGAGGAAGTGCTGGCTTCTTTCCGCACTCCTGAAGTGGTTGCAGGAGAGGCAGTGGCATGGCCGGAAGAGCCTGCGCCGGTTGCTTACGCTGATATGCCTGCAAAGCGGGATTCCTCACCGCTTCAAACACCAACCCAGGAATTCATCCAGGAACAACCGCAAGTACCAACAGCGCCTGCACAGCCAGGAGCATTGGAGCTACTTGTTGCTTCATCACGCCAGCCTTCCGCCCCCCTCGATAACCCTCCGGTTACACCACGGGCGTCACTGCAAGATGACTGGGGGCATGACGCCGCAGGATCTACCGGTAAGAGGGAAGCTGCGCAACCAACATCTCCACTCTCGCCGGTTACTGGAACAGGCGTGGGGAACAGGTCTATCATGCCCACGGCGGGATCGTCTTCCTTGACCCCGACGGACGTAGACCAGGGTCCGATTGCCACGGTTTACAATGAGATGCAGGCTGAAGTGCAGGTGCTGGATGAACAGGCTTCTTCATTGAAGCGCACATTAACCCAGCTGCGCCTGGCCGTATCAGTTATTGAAGCCCAGCGCGCAGAATTTCGTGGCTTTCTAGATGGCTCCAAAGATGCGCTCGATCGCATGGAGGAATGGGCCGGGAAAGCTATGGGCCTCAATCTGCGCAATAGTCCTGAGCAGGTCCGGCGTTATCTCCCACTTTCAGTCATGTGGGTAGCAAACAACAAGCTCAAGAAAGTGCTTGAGTTGCTTGTGCAAATGACGAGCGGCGTAGAGTTGACGGATGAGCAGATGCAAATAGCTTTGCAGCAGTTACATGCGTCTATACAGACATGCGGAAGCATTTTCGAGCAACTGCAATCCGGTTCCTCTGCGTCCCTGTTCGCCCATGATCCCGGTTGGACGCACTGGGAGATGCAAATTCCGCCCGAAAACGAAGGCTTGCGGGAACGTGTCACATTTGAGCGTCGTGGTGACCTTGCTGCTATCCGCGCCGAGATAGAAGAGCGGTTGCGCGAAGAACTGCGCCAGGAATATGAGGCTCGCCCGTTCACACTGGCCGCTCGCGCCGAATTAGAACAGCAGATACGCAACGAGGTGCGCGAAGAGTTCGAGGCCAGGCGTCAATTGCAGGAAACTGTTGCCGGTTCTGGGCATCAGGAAACATTGGAAGAAATAAAAGCCCGGCTGCGCAGCGAGATAGAAATTGAAGTACGCCGCGAGTTCCTCAGCCAGCTTACCGGGGAAATGGAAGATGCCACCGAAGTAGCGTTTCCTGGCTCGCCACAGCCTGCCGCATTCGTGCCACCCGCTCCGGCTCCGATGGTAATGCCGCCGCCGCTATCGCCTGCATCATCACCATCTGCTGCTTCCTCTGTAATGAACGACTTTGGTGAGGAAGCGGCTGAACTCTTCCGCCTGGAAGCTGAAGAGCACCTGCAGACGATTAGCGTACATGTGGCTGAACTTGAAAATGCGCCTGCTGACCGCAATCCCATCCAGGCCATCCGGCGCGCTACTCACACGCTCAAGGGCGCTGCCGGAATGATGGGCTTCCGTATGATTGCGGACCTGTGCCATATTCTGGAAGACCTCCTGGATAGCATCATAGAGGAGGCAATTTCAATTTCACCAACCGTTGTGAGCATTATTCTGGATACGACGGAATTGTTGGATGCGCTCGTAAATGGTAAGGGAAGTGCAAGCGAGCATGAGAATGCCCTACAGGAGCTTCGTGGCCGTTATGTGCAGGTGCTTGGTGAGCAGTCTCCGCTGGTAAGTAACGTCGACGAGGAGATTGCAGCTGCCATCGAGGAAAGGGAATCTTCCATGATGGAGGCTGCCGCGGTTACAGGTGTTGTTGCCAGCACGCCGCAGGCTGAAGCCGAGCCACAGGCTCAGGCACGCACAGACCTCAGCGTGCGCGTTCCACTACAAAAACTTGACGAACTGGTCAACCTCTTTGGAGAGTTACTCGTTAACCGTAGTGCCCTTGAGGAGCGCCTGCAGCGTCTCATGCGCCTGGTAGCAGACGCCGAGGTCAGCAGTAATCGCCTGCGCGATGTGGGTCAGAAGCTGGATAGTCGTTTTGAAGCCGCGACACTGCCGAGTGGCCGTTCGGTGCAGGTGATGCCTGGGGAAGGAGACCAGAGCTTCAGTCACAATGGCGACAATGGCAAGGGTGCCGGTAAGCGCGTCGAACCTTCATACCTGGCCGAATTTGATGAGTTGGAGCTTGACCGTTATACCGAATTTCACCAGCTTGCACGCGGATTGAGCGAGGGTATTTCGGATATGACCACCCTCAGCAGTGAGATGGAAGCCATCATCCGCGATTGTGAAAGCGTCTTCAGGCGTGAGAGTCGTCTCAGTACCACGTTCCAGGATCGTTTGATGAAGGCTCGCCTGGTGCCCCTTTCCACAATGATCCCGCGCCTCTATCGCACAGCCCGTGCGGTTGCGCTGAAGCAGCACAAAGAGTTCGAGTTTGTCCTTGAAGGTCAGGAGACTGAGGTTGATCGTACCGTCATCGAGGAAATCGCTGGACCGCTCCTGCACCTGATACGCAATGCTGTCAACCATGCCATAGAAACACCCGAAGTGCGTGTGCAGAAAGGCAAGCCCCCAGCCGGCCAGATCAAGCTATCTGCCGCATATGAGGGGAACCAGGTCATTATCACGGTGCGTGATGATGGCACAGGCATTGATCCTGAAAAGGTACGCAATGAAGCCATCGCGCGTGGCTTTATCCGCGCTGATCAGGCCTTGAGCGACAGTGACCTGGTAGAACTTATCTTCCGCCCCGGATTCTCAACCGCGGAAGTGTTGAGTGAGGAGAGCGGACGAGGTGTAGGTCTTGATGTTGTGCGAGATAGCGTTTCGCGGCTCAGAGGCGCGCTTGAGGTCGAATCGATGCCCGGCCAGGGGACAGCTTTCACAATGAAATTCCCGACCAGCCTGGCGATTCAGAGCGTCATGATGGTACTGGTTGGTGAGCAACAATTCGCCATTCCGACAGTGATGGTTGAGTCTATTGGTCGCCTTGATAACTTCAAGTACTCGACCTACGGTGGACGACCCGCGATCCTCGTGCAGAACGATCTCTATCCTCTAAATTCTCTCGCGCAGTTGCTCGGACTACCGGAGAAAGAACCTGATGAAAGAGGACCCATCGTACTCGTTCACACGGACCGCCAGCGTGTGGCATTGATGGTTGATGCTATCAAGGGCAAGATGGATATCGTGATGAAGAATCTCGGCCCTCACCTGCGTCACGTGCATGGTATTGCCGGCGGGTCGGTACTCGGTAATGGGCGTGTAGTGCTCATTCTTGAGTTGCGCGAACTGCTTTCTCCGCGTGTAAGCGTGACGACCAGCACTGCTAATGTGCCCGGCCAGGTGACAAGGCGAGAAAGCACTGCCATGTCGCCAGCGCAGCAAGCGGCACCCAGCATGCCAATTCAGGCCCCGGTACCTGCTGAACGCCAGGTTATTGGGACTACAACGAGTGCGCCCAGACCTCCGGCTAAACAGGCTGCTACACCCCCGCGTGGTAAGTATATACTGGTGGTGGATGATAGCCCAAGTGTTCGCCGTGTGGTAGGCAACATGCTCAAACAGCATGGTTGGGAGGTTCAGCTCGCGCGAGACGGCGTTGAGGCCCTCGAAATGATTACTCGTGAAACACCGCTTGCCGTGCTACTCGATATCGAAATGCCGCGCATGGACGGCTACGAATTGATGGCCACTGTACGCGCGCAGGAGCAGTATCGCACGCTACCCATCGTCATATTGACCTCGCGCGCCGCTACCAAGCACCAGCAGCGCGCCATGCAGTTGGGAGCGAGCGGTTACCTGGTCAAGCCATACCAGGATGAAGAAATGCTCAATCTCCTCAACACGCTGGTCTACGGCGCAACTGTGTAGGGGCGACCCTTGTGGTCGCCCGTTCCGGTCCCCCGTTGGTTGGTTAGCCAGGAGCAAGTTATGGGTGTTGAACGTGCAGTAACCCGCTGGTATGCAAAGCGCCATGTAATCATGGACGAAATCGCGACTTTAGAGGCGAAGCTCTCGCAAATGCAGCAGGAAGGACAGGAGCCAGGTCGCAAAGAGAGAGCTGCCGTCGAAGAACAGCTTGTGGCAGCGCGGGCAAAATTGCTCGCGTTAGGCCCCTGTCCCAAACCAATGATGGGTTAGCGGGCAATAGCCTCGGCGATCAACCTGCCCATCTCCTTTGTTCCCACCGTTTTCTTTCCACCCTGGCCCAGATCCTCTGTCCGGTAACCCGCCTCAATAACCTGCGACACCGCGGCTTCAATCGTCTCTGCCTCTTGCAGCAGTCCAAATGAATAGCGCAGCATTAATGCGCTCGTCAAAATGGCGGCAATCGGATTCGCTTTATCCTGCCCCGTGATATCGGGAGCAGTACCGTGGATTGGCTCGTAAAGGCCGAAGAACCCGTAAGCCGTCTCTCTTGTACCCAGGCTGGCCGAAGGAAGCATGCCCATCGAGCCTGCCAGCATAGAAGCCTCGTCGGTAAGGATGTCCCCGAACATATTCTCGGTCACGATCACATCAAACGCCGCCGGTCGTCGAATGAGCTGCATCGCGCATGTATCTACCAGCAAATGTTCAAGCGATACATCAGGATAATCGGCGGCGATACGCCCGGCGGTTCGTCGCCAGAGCCGCGAGGAACTGAGCACATTAGCCTTATCCACCGAGGTCACTTTCTTCCTCCGCCCGCGCGCCAGTTCAAAAGCCGTGCGCATGATACGCTCAATCTCCGCCTCGGTGTAGATCAACGTATCAATCGCCTCAAGCCCTTGCCCGGTTTCGCGAATCTCGCTCGGCTTGCCGTAATAAAGCCCACCCGTCAACTCGCGTACCACCAGCAAATCGGTCCCTTTCAGAAATTCTGATTTGATAGTTGAAGCATCAAGCAAAGCATCGAGCGGGCGTACCGGGCGCAGGTTAGCAAAAAGCTCGAGGTCTTTGCGCAAGCGGAACAGCGCCCGTTCCGGCTGCACTTTCGAGTTTGGCCCCTCGAAGCGCGCCGTTCCACCCACAGCCCCGAACAGTATCGCATCGCTGCGCTGGCACAGCTCCATCGTCGCATCAGAAATAGCATCGCCCTCGGCCTCGATAGCTGCTACTCCCACCAGTGCCTCTGTCATATTGAAAGTATGCCCAAAGCGATCAGCGACGACGTGCAGTACCTGTACCGCCTGCCCGATGACCTCCGGC